>JAPHRJ010000042.1 GCA_026196045.1 Gammaproteobacteria bacterium | reverse complement strand
TAAAGATCTATTTCGATCTCTAACAAGTGTGGACGATGCTTTTAATTATGAGGAGGAGAAGGGGAAGAGAAAAGCTACCGCGAAGCGGTTTAGTTCAACAGTATATTAGACAGAATGTGTATATGTTGACATGTGTCTAGATATAGACACAAATGTATAGATGTAGACATTTATTTCCATATAGTGACACTCCATATTTTGAATAAGCATAGCTCTACAAAGGATATTCTGCAATTCTATCTGGTAGCCAAAACTTTATTTATTGAATGCTGGTGGGGTTAGGCCAACCCCGTTAGGCGTAGCCGAGGTGTGTCGTTTAAAGTGATATAAGCGAAGACATTGTTTGAGCGAATGAAGTTATTCGCGAGTTTATGTCGAGCCTCGCTTTAAACGACACACCGAGGGAATGTCTCCGCGCGACGAACATGGATGTTCAAGTGTCGTGGAGCACAGGATGTGCGAGAACGACGAAGCGGACAAGCCTTCGGGCGCGTTTCTTTGGTTACTTTCTTATTGCTATAAGAAAGTAACCCGCCCATAGCCATGTAATGGCGGGGCGGAAGCCTTTATAAAAACAGGTGGGCACACACTTCGTGCTCACCCTACATAAAGCTCAGGACGAACGGTAATATTTCTGCGTGGGCACAAACATCGTGTCCACCCTA
Organism: Gammaproteobacteria bacterium; assembly: GCA_026196045.1. Taxonomy (GTDB): domain Bacteria; phylum Pseudomonadota; class Gammaproteobacteria; order UBA6429; family Thiohalophilaceae; genus JAPHRJ01. The sequence continues at coordinate 97,631 of JAPHRJ010000042.1, read as the reverse complement.
CGACATTATCAATGTCGTGAAAAATACTCATCCGACATTTTCTTCACCATCCCCGCTAACAAAATTAAACTTAACAAATTCGGGAAGACCATGAAGATATTGGCAATATCGGCAAAGTTCCAGACCAGTTTCAATGGAATGGTTGCGCCAATAACAACCAGCATGGTGAAAATGATCCGATAGGGCAGGATGGCTTTTTCACCAAACAGGAAGTTGGCGCAACGGTCTCCATAGTAGGACCAGGCGATCATGGTGGAGTAGGCAAAGAACACCAGACCAAAGCCGACGATCCAGCCGCCGGCTTCACCGAGTACATGAGAGAAAGCATGAGCGGAGAGGGCGGCACCCTGTAAATTTTCTGGACGGGCTTCGCCCCAGTATCCGGTGATGACAATGACTAACGCCGTCATGGTGCAGATAATAATCGTATCAACGAAAGGACCGAGCATGGCGACCAGTCCTTCGCGTACCGGTTCATCAGTTTTGGCTGCGGCATGGGCCATGGGCGCAGAACCGAGTCCGGCTTCATTGGAGAATACACCACGGGCGACACCATATTGAATGGCGGCACCGATGGCACCACCACCGGCGGCCCAGGGATTGAGGGCCAGTTCAACTATGGTCGCGAGGGCCGATGGAATTTTGTCAGCATTCATGATTAAAATGATCAGGGCAGCTCCGCAATAGAACAGCGCCATGAAGGGGACGATAAAACCGGCCACGCGGGCGATGCGTTTAATGCCGCCGAGGATCACCATTCCGACGAGTGCTGCGATGACGATACCGATGATTAGTTTGTTGTCAGCGGCACCGGGGAATATATAGACCAGTCCATCGACGACGGAGTTGGCCTGAACCATGTTGCCAATACCGAATGAGGCAATGAGGGTGAAAAAGGCGAAAGCAGCAGCAAGTTTGGGCATGTTCAGCCCATGTAATAAGGTGTACATGGGGCCGCCGGAAACACTGCCATCGGCATGATGTTTGCGGAATTTCAGTGCCAGGGTACAGGAGGTATATTTTGTTGCCATACCGACCAGGGCGGTGATCCACATCCAGAATACGGCACCAGGTCCACCAAAGGCGATGGCGGTGGCGACACCAGCGATGTTACCGGTTCCAACGGTAGCCGAGAGTGCGGTGGACAGTGCCTGAAAGTGAGTCACTTCACCCGGATCATCAGGTTTGTCGAATTCACCGCGGGCTACTTGAGTTGCATGTTTAAAACCTCGGAACTGGATGAAGCGCATGCGTACGGTCAGATAAAGTCCGGTGCCGACGAGTACGATGAGTGAAGGAATGCCCCAGAAGAAGCCGGCAATCTCACCCGTTAAACTGGTTAAGGTTTCAATAAATCCTGTCATTATTATTTCTCTCCTGGCCGGAGTTAATTTTTTTGTGGATGGGCCGATATTAACAGCATGCTCAGAATAGTGTAATGTTTACCTTTAGTTACTGATGTCAAACCTGCTTCCAGGTTAATAAGTGAAAAATAATATAATCAATATTTTCAAATCTCTGTCTGACAGCCTTAAGGATCTTTATCCGATTATTCTGGTGATTGCCTTTTTCCAGATCTTTGTTCTGCAACAACCCATTCCTAATTTATCTGAAATCCTGATTGGTACTTTTCTGGTCGTGGTTGGCCTGACCCTGTTTGTGCAGGGTTTAAAAATTGGTCTGTTCCCTATTGGTGAAGCCATGGCCTATGCCTTTGCGCGCAAGGGCAGTCTGTTCTGGTTGCTCACATTTTCTTTTGCGCTGGGCTTTGGCACCACGGTGGCGGAACCGGCGCTGATTGCGGTGGCGGCCAAGGCGGCCAATGTGGCAGCGACAGCCGGTGCCATTGTTGATACGGAAGAATCACGCAGTAGTTATGCCAATGGCCTGCGTTTTACCGTGGCCCTGTCGGTAGGTATTGCGTTGGTGATTGGGGTGTTGCGTATTATTCGTGGCTGGCCGATCCAGTATCTGATCATTACTGGCTATATTGGAGTCGTCATTATGACGGCCTTTGCACCCAATGAAATTATCGGTATTGCTTACGACTCGGGCGGGGTGACAACGTCGACCATTACTGTGCCACTGGTTACCGCATTGGGTGTGGGGCTGGCATCGAGTATTAAAGGTCGTAATCCCATGGTGGATGGCTTTGGTCTGATTGCCTTCGCTTCATTAACCCCAATGATTTTTGTGATGGGTTATGGGATGATTCTATGATTGAGCTGATTCAGAAAATTGCCAGTGTCACTCTGAGTACAGTCTTTGATGTATTGCCCATAGCCGTTATTATTTTTGGTTTCCAGCTTTTTGTTATTCGTAAAAAGATCCCGCATCTGAAACAGGTGTTGCAGGGATTTGTCTATGTATTATTAGGTTTGTCTTTCTTTCTGGTTGGACTGGAAATGGCACTGTTCCCGGTAGGGGAGTTAATGGCCACGCAGTTAACCGACCCAGAGTTTATTTATGGCTCACTGGAAGCGATACCAGAGTTCTTTCACTGGTCCGATTATAAATGGGTTTATATTTTTGCAGCGACCATTGGTTTCTCGACTACGATTGCCGAACCTGCGTTACTGGCGGTAGCGATCAAGGCGCGTGATGTATCCGGTGGGGCTATCAGTGTATGGGGTTTACGTTCGGCGGTAGCCATTGGCGCAGGTATTGGTGTTGCGTTGGGTACTTATCGTGTTGTATCCGGTACACCTCTGCATTATTACATCATTGCGGGCTATGTTGTTGTCATGATACAGACTGTTTTTGCACCAAAGATGATTATTGCACTGGCCTATGATTCTGGTGGTGTAACCACCTCAACAGTAACGGTGCCTTTGGTAACGGCTCTGGGATTGGGGCTAGCAAGTACAGTACCGGGTAGAAGTGCATTGCTGGATGGTTTTGGTTTAATTGCCTTTACCTGTTTGTTCCCGATAATTACCGTGATGGCCTATGCTCAGCTTAGCCAGTGGCGGGCTAAGCGAAACGGATCTAAATAAGGAGTGCAATTATGCGTTTTAAACTAATTATATGCCTGCTTGAGGATGACAAGACCGAGGCGGTTATGAAAGCGGCTCGAGTTTCTGGTGCGACAGGTATGACGGTAATTAATCATGCTCGAGGTGAAGGACTGGAAACCAGTAAAACCTTTTTCGGTCTGACTCTGGAAACCCAGCGTGACATGATCATGATGTTAGTGGAAGAACATTTGAGTCGAACCATTCTGGAGAAAATTGCCGAGGTGGGTGAGTTTGATAGTAAGCCTGGTTCCGGGATTGCATTTCAGATAGATGTGGATGATGCAGTCGGTGTTAAACACCAGATTGAAAAATTAAGCGAAGTTGTGGAGGAAGAGATATGAGTCCGAGAGAAGTGATTCGTGTACGTGATGTAATGAAAGAACGTGTTGATATTGTCGATGGGATGACAACGGTCAGTGATGCCCTGCAGATGATGAAACATGTTGAACAAAAGTCATTGATTGTTGATAAACGTCATGACGATGATGAATATGGTTTTGTCCTGATTTCCGATATCGCCAAACAGGTGCTGGCCAGAGACCGTGCACCTGATCGTGTGAATATTTATGAAGTGATGGCCAAGCCAGTGATCTGTGTCGATCCGGATATGGACATTCGTTATTGTGCGCGACTGTTTGAACGTTTCGGACTGTCCCGTGCACCGGTAACAGATAAAGATAAGGTGGTGGGTATCGTCAGCTATACCGATATGGTGTTACGTGGTCTGGTGAAGAAGACGGACTATCATCCGAAGTAGTCGTTTCAATTTATGAATGTTGATCCTCAGACAGGCTTGCTCGATTGCGCACGCCAGCTAACATCTCCCAATCAGGATGAACGGCCTGGTGATGGAGACATCGATCTGCTGGTGATTCATGGCATTAGCCTGCCGCCGGGTGAGTTTGGTGGTGATGCGATTGATCATTTTTTTACTAACCAGCTCGATATCCAGGCTCATCCTTTTTATAGCGAAATTGATGGAGTACAGGTGTCTTCGCACCTGTTGATTCGACGGGATGGTGAAATCGTCCAGTATGTGCCATTTAATAAGCGTGCCTGGCATGCCGGGGCATCCTGTTTCAAGGATCGCGACTGCTGTAATGATTTTTCTATTGGCATTGAACTGGAAGGCACCGACGACCTCGCTTATGAGAACATCCAGTATGAACAGCTCAATGCGGTGATCACCGCCCTGCAACAGGCCTATCCCGCCATCAAACGAGAAAACATTGTTGGGCATTGTGATATTGCCCCTGAAAGAAAAACGGATCCCGGCCCGGCTTTTGACTGGTCACGGGTTTGATGCATAGATTAACCCCCATTTTATCTGCTATTAAAGCTGGATCGGTTGAATATTGAGCAATGACCTGGATCGTAATTTGATCTCCTCATCCTGGCCCTTACCCTGAGAGAGGGTGCGAATATGGTGAAATGGTTGTAAAGATCATTCCTTCTCCCTCCGGGAGAAGGCCAGGATGAGGGGATAAAGAATAATGACTTGTGACTATGCTTGAAATTATCCAGGAAAAACTGGAAACTGCACATTATGAATCTAATAAGCATCCTTATCGCTCTTGCCGTTGAAACATTCTACAAACCCGTTAGCGACTTTCGTCGTTATGACTGGGTTTCAACTTTAGTTGAAAAAATATACAACAAACTGGCCAGTTACCGCTGGCGCAATGGCCCTATGGGCGTAATTGTTATTGCCGGCTTGATTATCTTTGTCGTGTGGTTGGTACAGGCCATGCTGGCTGGCGTCGCGGGACTGTTCAGTTTCCTGTTTGGTTTACTGGTGCTGGTGTACTGTCTGGGCCCCAAAGATCTGCTGGATGATGTGCATAAATTTATCCAGGCACTGGAACAGGGTGACGCCGATGTGATTAAGCAATGTGCCAGTGAAGTGATCACCAACGATAGTGTGTCGTTGGAGGATAAAAATTCGGTAGAACTGGCGGAACAGGTTAAAGATGCCATCGTCGTGACGGCCAATGTGCGAGTCTTTGGGGTGATTGTCTGGTTTATGCTCCTTGGCCCTGTGGGTGCGGCCCTTTTCCGACTGGCCTGTTTGCTCGAACGCCATCCTTCTATTAATAATGAAGAATTCAAAGCTTCAACAGATCGTCTATATGAAATTATGCTCTGGCCATCGGCTCGTCTGAGTGTGATTGGTTTTGCCCTGACCGGTAGCTTTGTCGATACCATTGCCAACTGGCGCTCGGTGTCGGACTTCTGGAAGGCCAATAGTGAGGAGCTGCTTACTTCCAGCGCCAATGGTGCGGTTCGCTATGAGCACAGTGAAGAGCATGATGATGAAGAAGCCCAGCCCGATGTGGAAGGGATTAATAACATGCTGGCCCTGATTAAACGCACGCTGATTGTCTGGCTGGCGGTACTTGGTTTAATGACTCTGACTGGCTGGGTCCTGTAGTCTTCCCAAACGTCCTTCTGTTTTAATCCTGTTATGAAAGAACTCATACTCGGTGGTGCTCGATCAGGTAAAAGTCGCACCGCTGAGCAGCATGCTATCGATAGTGGTAAGCAGGTTATTTATATTGCCACCGCAACGGCTGGTGATGATGAAATGGCGCAACGGATCGAACATCATCAACAACAGCGCCCAGACCACTGGCGACTAATCGAAGAACCCTTTGCACTCACACAAACACTGCAACAGCAGGCGGCAGAAGATCACTGCATCCTGGTGGATTGTTTAACCCTGTGGTTAACCAATATGTTAATTAATAAAGAATCCGAATTAGCACTGAGTGTATTTGAGTTAGTTGAAGTATTACCGATGCTTCCCGGTGATATTATTTTTGTCAGTAATGAAGTGGGCAATGGAATTGTTCCTGCTGATCCCTTAAGTCGCCGGTTTTGTGATGAAGCCGGGCGTTTACATCAAAATCTGGCTCAGGTTTGTGATCGGGTGACATTAGTTATTGCTGGTCTTGAACAGAGCCTCAAATAAATTAATTATTATGAATTGGATGAATAATGTCGATGACATGGTTAGATAACCCCGTTAAAACTATTTCACAAGCAATGCGTGCTACGGCCCAGGCGCACCAGATGCAGTTAACCAAGCCACCGGGTTCATTGGGCAGGCTGGAAGAGCTGGCCATTCGATTAGCTGCGATGCAGGACATGAATAAACCCCTGGCTGATAATATTCACATTGCGATCTTTGCGGCTGATCATGGAATTGCAGATGAAAATGTTTCAGCCTTTCCTCAGGCCGTAACGACCGAGATGGTTCGCAACTTTGCTCGTGGGGGTGCGGCGATTTCTGTATTGGCCAAACAGCTTGATGCCGTACTGGAAGTGGTTGATCTGGGTACGGTACATGAGCCGGAGTTACTACCCGGTGTTATTCCTCTACGTATTGCAGCTGGCACAGCCAGCTTCATAAAACAGGCGGCTATGACTGAAGAACAACTTGAGCAGGCTTTGCAGGCGGGTCTGGATAGTGTGATGCGGGCAAAGCAGAATCAGGCTCACATATATATTGGTGGTGAGATGGGCATTGCCAATACCACGACGGCCGCGGCCGTGGCTGCGGCCCTGTTAAATAAACAGGGAGCGGATCTTGTTGGGCCAGGTACAGGAGTCGATACTAAAGGCGTAAAACATAAAGCTGACATTGTTGATCGAGCGCTGGCATTACATAAAGCTGACATGCAATCACCATTGGATATATTACGTTGTGTTGGTGGTTTTGAAATTGTGGCATTGTGTGGTGCTTATATTGCGGCCGCGCAACAGGGTATGGCGGTGCTGGTTGATGGATTTATTTCTTCTGTAGCTGCATTAGCCGCCGTTAAGATTCAGCCTGAAGTCAATGAATGGTTTTTTTATTCTCATCAATCGGCTGAACCCGGACACCAACATGTTTTACAGGCTTTAGAGGCACAACCTCTATTGAATTTAAATATGCGCCTGGGTGAAGGTAGTGGTGCGGCGGTAGCAGTTTCATTATTACGTCAGGCCTGTGCCTGTCATAATGAAATGAGTACCTTTGCTGAAGCAGGAGTATCTACTGGTGAGTGATCAGGTCCCTCCAATAACCACCATTGATTTGATCCGTCACGGTGAACCTGTTGGTGGAAAAAAATATCGTGGCCAGATCGATGATCCTTTAAGTGAACTGGGCTGGTCACAAATGCGTGCGGCCATATTGGATCATCATCCCTGGAATGCGATTGTCTCTTCCAGCCTGAGTCGTTGTCATGAGTTTGCGCATGAAGTGGCAACACGACATGGGATACCTGTTTCTCACGAACCGCGTTTTATGGAAATTGGTTTTGGAGAATGGGAAGGACGCACGGCCAGTGAATTATTAGAAGAAGATTCGCAGCGCCTGTATCAGTTCTGGTCAAATCCTTTAAATAACACCCCCCCAGGTGCGGAAACATTACCTGATTTTGAATCACGAGTGATCGCAGCATGGAATGATGTGATTAATAAATTTAGCGGACAGCATGTGTTGCTGGTAGGGCATGCGGGCATGATTCGTATGATCATGCGCCATGTGCTGGACATGCCTCTGGATCGCATGTTCCGAATTAAAGTTGAGCTAGCCGGGATTACTCGAATAAAAATTGAAGGTAGTGGTGAAGACTGTTTACCTCAACTGGTATTCCATAGCGGTAATTTATAATCATGCAGGCCTTTCTTCTTGCCTTACAGTTGATGACGCGCCTCCCCGTTAAACTGGATGAATCGGTCTATGCCGAACCTGAATTGATGGGGCGCTCGGTTTTATATTATCCGCTGGTTGGGATTATTATTGGTATTGCATTGCTTATTGCTCAAACGTTATTAACTGACTTTGGCTTATCAAACGATAGTCTTTTATTAGCCGCTTTAATATTGGGCATCTGGGTGGCGATTACCGGCGCATTGCATCTTGATGGTTTAGGCGATAGTGCCGATGCCTGGCTGGGTGGTTATGGTGATCCAGCTCGCAGTCTGGAAATTATGAAGGATCCACGCTGTGGCCCAGCCGCCGTCGTTACCATTGTATTACTCTTACTTGTAAAGTTTGCGGCTTTGACTGAGTTAACATCTGAGGACTGGATACTTTTAATTATTAGTCCCATGTTAGCTCGTGTCGCCGTGATAGCACTGTTTATGACAACCCCTTATGTGCGAGAAAAAGGAATGGGTGAGTCTGCCGCACAATCCCTGTCACAAAAAAAAGCCCTGATTGTAATTGCAATGGCTGCCGTCGTCACGCTGCTTATGTATGGCATGAACGGATTCTGGATATTAGTATTGTCCGGGCTGGTATTTTACTTTCTACGATATCTTATGTTGAAAAGAATCAATGGCACCACCGGCGATACCGCTGGTGCCATGATCGAAGTTATCGAAGTCAGTGTGCTGGTTGTTGCTGTTATTTAAATTTTTGAATTTAAAAATTATTCAGCAAACTCGATTCGTTCTTCAAATTTTTCCAGTGCTATCACGGCACATTTTTCATCAAGATCACCACCAGGTGCGCCACTGACACCAACCGCACCAATACGATGTCCACCCGCATTAATAGGAATACCGCCACGCATAACAATAATGCCATTGATATGGTTAAGTTCCTGACGAATATCTTCGCGGAGCTTCTTAAATTCACCAGAGTTCATTCCCGACATCATTACCATATTAGCTTTCTCTTCAGCGATTTGCAGAGTGAAGCGTGAAGCCAGGTCATCCCGTAGAGTGGCGCGAGTAATACCATTTCGATCTACGACGACGGCACTAACCTGATACCCCATCCCACGGCAGGCCAGGACTGTTTCACTGGCAATATCTCGAGCCAGCTCCATACCAATATTCTTTACGGTCAACATATCGGTGGCATAAGCAGGTGTGAGTGACATGAAGGTTAGGAATGTGGTAGTAATTTTCATATGTTTAAATATGTTCATGTTTCTGGCCTTTATGTGGATTAAGGTTTAATGAATAATTATATTAGCCTATAACTTGCTGTGACTATAGGCAGGTTGTGAATAAAATAGTTCAGTCAGCCATGATCTGAATAAGTTTATCAATATCCAGATGCTGAGCCATACTTTCAGCCAGTCGGTTGATCCCGTCTTCTCGCATTTGATGATAGTCGAGGCTCTGTGTGCCTGTCATCTCGACCCATTCAAGTAAGGCATCACAGGCAGAAGCCGTTTCAAACAGGCCATGCAGGTAACAGCCAATAATCTGGTTGTCGGTAGATATGGCACCGTCCCTCTGGCCATCACCAAGAATAATTGCTGGATTATTCAGGGCTGGTCCCTGTGTACGTCCCATGTGAATCTCATACCCGCTTATAGCCGCTCCATTTAACTGTAAATGTCCATTAGTATGGCAGAGTACTTTTTCATTTTCTAATGTGGTTTCCAAATCAAGATAATTCAGTCCAGAGCTGGAACCGGCTTCACCTTCAATACCATTCGGATCATGGATTGATTGACCAAGCATCTGATAACCCCCGCAAATACCAAGAACCTTACCACCATAACGGAGATGTCGAGCAATGGCGGAATCCCAGCCCTGTTCATGTAGCCAGGCAAGATCATGACGCACGCTTTTACTACCCGGAATAATGATCAGATCGGCAGGTGGAATGGTTCCTCCTGGAGGAATAAACTGGCAATCTACCTGTGGGTGCAAGCGTAAAGGATCAAAATCAGTGTGATTACTAATGCGAGGGAGTAGAGGAATGACCACTTTGATTTCGGCATTATCAATATGCTGTTGTTGAGCAATGGCATCTTCCGCTTCCAGATGCAAACCATGTAAATACGGCAGGACACCCAGAACAGGGATACCGATTTCTGCTTCCAGCCACTCAATCCCCGGTTCTAATAACGTGACATCACCACGGAAACGATTAATGACCACACCTTTGACTCGTTCACGTTCACTATTACTCAGTAAGGCCAGGGTGCCGACAATATGGGCAAACACACCACCACGGTCAATATCTGCAACCAGAATAACCGGACAATCGACTTCTTCGGCAAAGCCCATATTGGCGATATCATTATCACGCAAGTTGATCTCAGCCGGGCTACCGGCACCCTCGACGATAATATAGTCATACTGTGTTGATAGACGCCGGTAGGACTCGAGTACATAGGGCATGGCTTTCGCTTTAAAGGCATGATAACCCCAGGCGTCTTTCTCTTCTCGAGCCTGTCCATGGATAATGACCTGAGCACCAGTATCGGTATTAGGCTTGAGCAGGACAGGGTTCATATCTATATGTGGTTCTAGATTACAGGCCTGTGCCTGTACGGCTTGCGCACGACCTATCTCACCACCATCAATAGTCACTGCACTGTTTAAGGCCATGTTCTGTGGTTTGAAAGGGACAACCTTCTTGCGTTGTTGATAGAGCAGGCGGCAGAGTCCAGCAACCAGAGTCGTTTTACCGGCATCGGATGTGGTGCCCTGTATCATTAATGTTTGGGGATTCATGGGACGCTATTTTGGCAGGAGAGCAATAGAAAGAAAATGGAATTATGTATTTGTCGATCTACAAATATTGGTATTTCACTGAAATGATGTAACGGAAATATGCACAGCAATATTTCCATTTTTATGTCTTTGAACCCTTTGGGGTTTTCTCTACACTACACCTATGGCAACTGTATTAATGATACTCATTGCGGTATTTATGGATTATTTACTCGGAGAACCTCGGCGCTGGCATCCCCTGGCGGGCTTTGGTCAGTTAGTGACACGAGTTGAAGCCTCTATATTAGGGTCGCAAACATTATCTCCTGCTCAATCCAGGCTAAGAGGCATGGTGGCCGTGTTGGTATTGCTGGTACCACTGGTATTGGTGGGAGTAATACTGTCAAGTTTACCGGGAGTGGGTTACGTATTTTCTGTGCTGTGTTTGTATGTGGCTCTTGGTGCCAGGAGTTTGCAGGAACATGCCCATGCTGTTATGCAAGCATTGCACGTTAGTGATATACCACAGGCACAATTTCAGGTTGGCATGATGGTCAGCCGTGACACCTCTCAACTGGATGATGAAGGGGTGAGTAAAGCGGCGATTGAGTCAGTTCTGGAAAATGGCTGTGATGCTATTTTCGGAGCACTATTCTGGTTTGTGGTTTTAGGTGCGCCCGGTGTGATTGCCTATCGCGTGATCAATACGCTTGATGCGATGTGGGGCTATCGCAATACTCGTTATTATGATTTTGGTTGGGCCGCTGCGCGACTGGATGATGTCATGAACTGGATTCCTGCTCGATTGACCGCATTGTCTTATGCATTAGTCGGACACACACGCCAGGCACTGTTCTGCTGGCAGCAACAGGCGATGAACTGGGAAAGTCCCAATGCAGGTCCGGTGATGGCCAGTGGTGCGGGTGCACTGAGTTGCTGTCTGGGTGGGGTTGCAATTTATCACGGAAAGTTAAAAGAACGCCCTCTATTAGGTTCAGGCCGAGCACCCAATGCGACAGATATAAAACGTGCTGTTTCATTAGTACAGAAAGCGCAAATTTTATGGCTGGCCGTGATCTTCATAGGAGGGTTACTGCTTGTTTAAGCATGGTGGGAATATCGCTGACGCCATGATTCGATATGGTATCCCTGAATCTAACTGGCTGGATTTATCGACCGGTATTAATCCAAATGGCTATCCAGTAAAAAATGTACCGGCACATTGTTGGCGTGATTTACCTCAGGACAATGATGGTCTGATCGACACTGCAAAACAGTATTATGGTTGTGACTCTTTATTGCCCGTTGCTGGCTCACAGGCGGCGATTCAAAATTTGCCTCGCTTACGCCAGCCAGGACGAATTGCTGTATTAAGTCCCGCTTTCTTTGAACATGCCAAAGCCTGGCAGGCGGCAGGGCATGAAGTTGTTCCGGTTAGAGCAAATAAGATTAATGAGATCCTTGATAGTATTGAAGTACTGGTACTTGTCAATCCAAATAATCCAACTGGTGAATGCTTTACGCCTGAGCAATGTCTGGACTGGTATCAACGTTTAGCTGCGAAGGATGGCTGGTTGATTGTGGATGAAGCCTTTATGGATGTGACCCCCGAACAAAGTCTTGCAGGCTTTTCAAACAGGGAAGGTTTAATTGTGCTTCGTTCCATTGGTAAGTTTTTTGGTTTAGCCGGAATACGCCTGGGTTTTGTATTAAGTAATGAACAACTGTTAACAAACTTGCAGCGCTATCTTGGCCCCTGGACGGTGAATGCACCTGCTCGTTACATTGCCCGGCAGGCTTTGCAGGATCAGCATTGGCAACAACAGACAGGTCAAAATTTATTAAATGCAGAGAAAGAACTAATTCAGGTACTTGAAAAAAATGGTTTAAGCCCTGGTGGAGGAACGGTCCTGTTTCAATGGTTGACACATCCACACGCGGAAGATATCCATGAAGCCCTGGCTGCGTTAGGGATACTGACGCGATATTTTCCAGCGGAACATACGGGAGAGAATAGTATACGTTTTGGTTTGCCAGGTAATGATGAACAATGGCTACGACTGTCGGCCGCATTAGCCATGGTTTGTGCAGAATAAACTAGAGCTTCCTTAAATAAATTGAAGTAGTTTTTTTTGACAATGAAGTAGACGCTGAACAAGAGTGCAAATTTACTTATTTCTGAAAAGATACCAACTCAGACTGTCTGGTTACCTGTCCCGTTGTTATCAGCAGGGTTGTTTAAGTCATTAATTGTGGCCGGTATAGCAGAGCCACTGTTCATAATTAAATTTTACTCCAGCAGGTCATCAGCTTATTTGTTACTAATGTGTTTTTGATAAAGTTCACGCAGCCTGGGAACTGTAAGTTTGGCTTCATCGGCAAGAGCGATAGCTCGTGCTAAACGCGCCGGGGCTGATCGTCCCATGCATTTATGTTCCAGGTCACCTTTGATTGCTTCTACCATACCTTCAATTAACTTTTCATTATCAAAAGTATGGCCGGTTAGGTATTCCTGGAGTTCAATGACATCATTCGCCACTTCACGCGCTAAGGCTTGGTGGGTATTCCATAGGTCATCAACGGTACCACCAATTTCAAGACCGGTAATATTGGTGGTGAGGATATAAACATTTTTGCGTACCAGTTCGAATTCCAGGTCAGCTTCTGTTTTTAATTCCCATGAAGGTATATCAAGACTGGCCAATGCGTTTTCAATAATGGCAGCCTGTGGTCCAAATATGGGTGAAGGAACCAGCACTTTAAAGTCCTGACCTTTTTTCTTTTCAAACCAGACTGAGATCACCGTTGGATCAGAAATAGCATGGGCCTGCCAGTCACGGGGAAGCAATTCATTCTGTAACAGGCCAAGGTGTTGGTGCCATTGGGCTGGTAAGTTCTTCAGTGTGGGGTGTAAATCCGCTTCACCAACGGATACCAGTACCAGCCTGGGATTGGGAACGGCTTTCTCAATTGCCTTTAAATCAGTTTGTCGGGTAACAGGAAAAACCGGGTGGCCCTGACATAGTAAACCGCGGGTGAATACCCCGGCCATTTCACCAATACCAACAACAATAACAGGATCTTTCATTCTATCTCTCTTTAAAAATATTAATGCGCATTTTCATAAAAACTGAAATGATGGCTCTATAGTTTGATGACACGCTAGTGGTGAGTAAACTTGGTTTAGAACAATTATAATGATATTCACATGATCTTGATCAATAGACAGAACAGGCTATCTGGTCAGTTGAGCAGCATTATCTATTGCATTCTGTTTATAACGGTATTGCTAAATGCACATTACTGGCTATAAAAATGATAAAGTATTTTAAACTAGCCACCAATATCTCAAATTATTAGCACTATTTTTAAAAAATATTTGAATATTATTAAAAACTAATCTATTTAAAAATAACGTTCTACGCAATTTTCAAGATAGGGTCTAATTGAGTCAACTGTTTAGGCATTAAGCTAATCCATACCTAGATAAAAAACGACAATTAGCACCATCCGAAAAAGGGCGTAGGATTCGCAGGTACTTTTTTTAAACTATTTGGGGGGTTCTATATGTCTTCCGGGATGTTATTCGCACTAGCAGCATCGGTCTTTGCCATTTTATATGGTGTGGTATCCATTTCAAAAATTATGTCTATGTCAATGGGCAATGATGAAATGAAACGTATTGCACTTGCTATACAAGATGGTGCTTCAGCATATTTAAAACGTCAGTATCAGACCATTGCAGTCGTGGGTGCGGTTCTGACCGTTGCCATTTTTGTGGCTCTGGGACTTCATTCCGCTATCGGTTTTGTTATCGGTGCGGTGTTCTCCGGTCTGGCCGGCTTCATTGGTATGAACGTTTCAGTTCGTTCTAACTCCAGGACAGCAGAAGCTGCAAATCAGGGTATGAATGCGGCCTTCCAGGTGGCTTTCCGTGGTGGTGCCATTACCGGCATGCTCGTGGTTGGTCTGGGGCTGTTAGGTGTAGCCGGTTATTACGCTATTCTGACTGCGATGGGTGTTGAATCCAAAGACGCATTACACGCTCTTGTTGGCCTCGCCTTTGGTGGTTCCCTCATTTCTATTTTTGCACGTTTGGGTGGTGGTATTTTCACCAAGGGTGCAGACGTCGGTGCGGACATTGTCGGTAAAGTAGAAGCCGGTATTCCGGAAGATGATCCCCGTAACCCAGCGGTTATTGCTGATAACGTAGGTGACAACGTGGGTGACTGTGCTGGTATGGCCGCTGACCTGTTTGAAACCTATGCCGTGACCATTATTGCAACCATGTTACTCGGTGGTCTGCTTATCAGTGATGATAGCGGCGATGCTGTCTTATATCCACTGGTTCTGGGTGGTGCTTCCATTATTGCTTCTATTATTGGTACCTTCTTCGTTAAAGTTAACGAAGGTGGGAAAATCATGAATGCCCTGTATCGAGGTGTGATTGTTTCTGGTGCTTTAGCGGCCGTTGCTTTCTACTTCATCACCAATTCAATGATGGGTGATATCAGTATTGCACTCGGAGATGGTGGTACAGCGGGTGCGATTGACCTTTTCTATTCAACATTGATTGGCCTGGCTCTTACCGCGGCTATGGTAGTCATTACTGAATATTACACCGCAACGGAATACAGCCCGGTTCGTCATATTGCAGAAGCTTCATTGACAGGTGATGGTACTAACGTTATCGCCGGTCTGGGTGTCTCTATGAAGTCTACGGCTGCACCTGTTCTCGCAGTATGTGCTTCTATCTGGGGTGCTTACGAGCTGGCAGGTCTGTATGGTATTGCGATTGCGGCAACGTCAATGTTGTCCATGACCGGTATGATTGTGGCTCTCGATGCTTATGGTCCTATTACGGATAATGCTGGTGGTATTGCGGAAATGGCTGAATTGCCAGAAGCGATTCGTAATATTACTGATCCTCTGGATGCGGTGGGTAACACTACCAAAGCGGTCACCAAAGGTTATGCGATTGGTTCTGCCGGTCTTGCTGCGTTGGTTCTATTTGCCGATTACACGCATACGCTGACAGCCAATGGCATCAATGTTACTTTCGACCTGTCTAACCACATGGTAATCATCGGACTGTTTATCGGTGGTCTGGTGCCTTATCTCTTCGGTGCGATGTCAATGGAAGCTGTTGGCCGTGCTGCTGGTGGTATCGTAAATGAAGTCCGCCGCCAGTTTAAGGAAATGCCTGGCATTATGGATCGTACCCAGAAGCCGGATTATTCCAAAGCGGTTGATATGCTGACCAAAGCGGCAATTAAGGAAATGATGATTCCTTCATTGTTACCGATTGCTGTGCCGATTGCGGTGGGTCTGTTACTGGGTCCTGAAGCTCTGGGTGGTTTGCTGATTGGTACCATCATCACGGGTATTTTTGTAGCTATCTCAATGACCACTGGTGGTGGTGCATGGGATAACGCGAAGAAATACATTGAAGATGGTAACTTTGGTGGTAAGGGTTCTGATGCTCATAAAGCGGCAGTAACCGGTGATACTGTAGGCGACCCCTACAAAGATACCGCCGGTCCTGCGATTAACCCGTTGATCAAGATCATGAACATTGTTGCACTGATGATTGTGCCTCTGTTGTAATCCTGATTACATCGCGAAGATAAAAAACGCCGCAACTGTGCAAGCAGTCGCGGCGTTTTTTTGTCTGTAGGAAGTGTGAGGTAGTGATAAATAATAACAATAATTTATATAGTGGTACTTTACACTTAAAGTTGATATTACTCTGTTTTTGAGTGATGGTGACGCTTAGTGGGTTTTCAGGCTAAAAGTTAGCCGGTTCAGGACGATATATAAAGAGTGACTAACGCGCTTGCAGGAAATAAGCTCAGAGTACCCATGCAAAAAATCATTGTTCTTAATTCTAAAGGCGGTTGTGGCAAAACCACGATTGCAACCAATATTGCCAGCTACTACGCTCAGCAGGGCATGAAGACGGCATTGATGGATTATGATCCGCAGGGTTCGAGTACACGCTGGCTAAGTTTACGTCCAAAAGAGAAAGAGACCATTTTTGGTGTACAGGCGAGCAGTCAACCGGGTTCAACTCAAACCCGGGCATTCCAGTTACGTTTACCCCCGGGTACTGAACGGGTAGTGATTGATGCCCCCGCCGGTATCACAGGCCAGGATCTGGTTAACTTCGTTTGTCAGGTGGATATTATATTAATTCCAGTTTTACCCTCACCGATTGATATTCACGCGGCGACCGGATTTATTAAGGATTTATTGCTGGTAGGGAAAATTCGCAATCATGGGGTACGTGTTGCCGTACTGGCAAATCGTGTGCGTGAAAATACGCTGGTTTACCAGTCATTAAAAAAATTCCTGAACAGTCTGAAATTACCACTTATTGCTAGTCTGCGTGATACCCAACATTATGTACAAGCGGCAGAACGTGGAATTGGTGTACATGAACTTTGGATTAAACGTGCCGAACAGGATCTATTACAGTGGCAGCATATTTTGGCCTGGCTTGAAGATAGCCGGGCTGAGTTAATTGCAAGACAGCGGCATGTGCCCTAGTCTGTATCGTTATTACTTTTTAAAAGGGATAACCTTTTCTCCCCGCAAGCTAATCATGTCCCAGCCTTTAGAGGTCGCATGATCGGTTAAGGTATCATCCGGATCGACAGCAACTGGATGGGTGACCATTTCCAACAGAGGCAAATCGTTGTGAGAGTCACTATAGAACCAGCTATTTGCCAGGTTTTCCCCTGTGTCTTTTAGCCATTCATGCAGGCGTTCGACTTTTCCTTCTCGAAAGCAGGGTGTTCCAGCCACCTGTCCGGTATAGCACCCATCCTGAATTTCAGGTTCAGTGGCGAGCAGAACCGGGATATTCAGCTCTCTGGCAATGGGTGCAGTAATGAAGCGGTTAGTGGCGGTGATAATCATTAACTGGTCACCACTTTCCTGATGTTTTTGTATTAGCTGGCGCGAGGCCGGGGTAATAATGGGTAGAATACTCTCCTGCATGAATTTTTCATGCAACTGGCCCAGTTTCTCATTACTGTGCTGGGAGAGTGGATTCAGGCTAAATGCCAGAAATTCGTAAATATCTAATGTCCCACGCTTATATTCATCATAAAAACGCTGGTTTTCTCGCTCATAGACCTCACCATCTACGATGCCTTCTTTGGCCAGAAAACGGCCCCACAGGTAGTCACTGTCACCATTTAACAGGGTGTTATCAAGGTCAAAGATCGCAAGTGCCACGTTTATTCTCTATGCTTAATCAGGATCTGGATAATAACTGAAATTTAAGGAAAAATGTTGTAAGTGAACACTAACATCCTGTAATGGGTTATGTTAAATAGTTAATAGCAAATGTAATAACTGGAGTTTGCTGAGTCCAGGGGAAGTGTGAAACAATCAGGATTCTGGTTTAAGGTAAGCGTACAAGTGATTGATAGAGAAGGGTACCGTTCAAATGTCGGCATAATTATTTTCAACCCTGATGGCCAACTATTATGGGCCAGACGGATTGGAGAGAATGCTTGGCAGTTTCCTCAGGGGGGCATTAAACCGAAGGAAACGCCCGAGCAGGCGCTGTTTCGCGAGTTAGGCGAAGAAGTCGGTCTGCAGGATACGGATGTTGAGCTGGTGGCCTCTACTCAGGACTGGTTGCGCTATGAACTGCCTCGGCGAATGCGCCGCCAGCCACAGGATGCGAATACCACGTTTATTGGCCAAAAGCAGAGATGGTTTTTGTTGCGTCTGCTTAGCAGTGAGAGAAGCGTCTGCCTGGACAATTCAAAGAGTCCAGAGTTTGATTACTGGCGCTGGGTATCGCCGCAGGTGACACTGGATGAAGTGGTAGATTTTAAGCGTGACGTTTATCAACAGGCATTGCAGGAATTGATTCCACTGATGGAAGGACAGATTTCGACTTCAGACGGCTGAAAGAGCTGTCCATATTCTGAATGGTTTGGTGCTGCAGGAATAGCAGAATCCAAAACTCCCTGTTTTTATATGCAGCTAAATTTAACGGCAAACTCGACTTTGCATGGGTGACTGGCGGAAAACTTTTTTATGCTGGAAACATTAAAACGACTGGTACAGGAAGTAAATCAGGCCCGTAATCTGGAGCAGGCGCTGACTATTATTGTTAGCCAGGTCAAATCCGTCATGGGTGTTGATGTCTGTTCAGTCTATCTGAAAAATGCGAACGACCAGTATGTCTTAATGGCTACCGATGGTTTACAGGATAAAGCCGTTGGTAAAGTAGTATTAAAAACGGGCCAGGGCCTGGTTAGCCTGGTGGCTTCTCGTGCGGAGCCTATTAATCTGAAGCAGGCTCCGGCACACCCGAATTACAAGTACTTCAAGATTACCGGTGAAGAACATTATAACGCTTTCCTGGGTGTCCCCATTATTCATCATCGCAACGTCGTAGGTGTCCTGATTATCCAGGCTAGCAAGGCGCAACGATTCGATGAAGAAGCCGAAACTTTCCTGATCACCGTCGCGGCACAACTTGCTGGTGCTATTGCCCATGCTGAAGTGAGTGGTGAAGTTGATGAGCTGAATACTCCAACAAAAAAACGTGTTATTGATTCCCGGCCGATTATTGGCTTGCCGGGTGCTTCTGGTGTGGCCATGGGCAAAGCCAGGGTTGTTTATCCTCTGGCGGATCTGGATGCCGTACCTGAACGTAAGATTGAAAATATTCCTGAGGAACTGGAGAAGTTCGAAAAAGCTTTGTCAGCGGTCAAACAGGAATTACGTATCATGTCCAAACGTCTGGAGGATAAGCTTCCCGTTCAGGATCATGCGTTATTCGATGCGTATTTATTGATGCTTGAAAGTGACTCCTTAAGCGGAAGCATTCGCAAACGTATTGAGGCGGGTAGCTGGGCCGCTGGTGCTTTGAGTGAAACGATTCAGGAACACGAAAAAGTCTTCAATGAAATGGAAGACAGTTATCTGCGAGAGCGGGTGGATGATATTCGTGACCTGGGTCGACGAATACTGATGCACTTGCAACAGGACGCCCCGACAGAAACAGATTTTCCTCCTAATACGATCCTTGTTAGTGAAGAAGTGACACCGTCAATGTTGGCGGATATACCCGTAGATAAAATCACTGGTGTCATTTCTGTACGCGGTTCCCGGACCTCTCATGTTGCCATTCTGGCTCGTGCACTTGGCTTGCCTACTGTTATGGGGGCATCGGATTTACCTGTGCGGCGTATAGATGGGCGTGAGGTCATTGTTGATGGTTACAGTGGTCGGGTTTATGTCTCACCCGCAGAAACCATCCGCAAAGAATACAAACAACTGCTTACGCAGGAAATAGAATTATCAGAAGAGTTACAGGGTATGAATGAGCTACCTTCTGTGACTCTGGATGGAGAAAAGATCCATCTCTATGTGAATACCGGTTTGCTTGCTGATATGTCTCCAACCCAGACAAGTGGTGCAGAAGGTATTGGTCTTTATCGTACTGAATTTCCATTTATGATCCGCCAGCGTTTCCCGGGTGAAGACGAGCAGCGTCTTATCTATCGACAGGTACTGGAAGCCTTTGCGACAAAGCCCGTTGTCTTGCGTACTCTTGATGTGGGTGGTGATAAGGCGCTGCCATATTTCCCTATTGAAGAAGAGAACCCCTTCCTTGGCTGGCGTGGTATTCGTATTACACTTGATCATCCTGAGATTTTTCTGGTACAGATCCGTGCCATGTTAAGGGCCAGTATCGGATTAAATAACCTGAATATTCTGCTACCCATGATCAGCGAGGTATCTGAACTGACGGATTCTTTGGCGTTGATTCACCAGGCGTATGAAGAACTGCTTGAAGAGGGTGAAGAGTTACTGATGCCAAAAGTTGGGGTCATGATTGAAGTCCCGGCCGCCGTGTACCAGGCGGGTTCGCTGGCTCGGCGAGTGGATTTCCTGTCTATTGGTACTAATGATCTGACCCAGTATTTACTGGCGGTAGATCGGAATAATGCGCGAGTCGCGGATCTCTATGATTCATTACACCCATCGGTAATTCGAGCCATGTTACAGGTTGTGGAGAGTGCACGTGTACATAACACGCCCGTGAGCGTCTGTGGTGAGATGGCAGGCGATCCAGTTGCGGCGATTGCTCTGGTTGCTATGGGAATTGATAGTCTTAGTATGAGTGTAGCCAGTTTACCAAAAGTAAAATGGGTGATTCGTAATCTGACTCGTGAACGCGCAAATGAAATATTGAGTGAAGTACTGATCATGGAGGATGCTCATAGCATACGTGCGCATCTGAGCGAGCAACTGGAACAGGCTGGGATGGGCGGTCTTATTCGCGCGGGTAAATAATGAATCAGGTTAAAACAAATGTTAAAGAAGCTGATCATCAACTCAGCCTGCAGCAGTTAATTCAGGATTTAATTGAAGATGGTCGGGTGGATAAGGAGGATTCAGAGCAGTTTATGATGCCAGCTCGAAGTGTAAATCTGGATATTCATCCGCTGGTCATCATTGCTGAACGGGAATGGAAGGATAAGAAAAACCCAGTTCAAATTCTTGATCTTGATACACTTACACAATGGTTAGCCGAAAAATCCGACCTGCCTTATTATCGAATTGATCCCTTAAAAGTCGATGTGACTAGCATAACAGCAGTCACCTCATCGGCCTATGCTAGCCGTTATAAAATTCTTCCCGTTGAAGTTAGCAATACCCAGGTGGTGATTGCGACGGCAGAACCCTATGCGCGTAGCTGGGAAGATGAGCTGGCGCATATCACCGGCCTGGAAGTAAAACGAGTTATTTCAAACCCGATAGCGATTACACGTTTCCTGGGTGAATTCTATAGCGTTAGTCATTCAGTACAACGAGCAACATCTGGTAAAGAAGATCAAATCCCTGGGGTTACTAATTTTGAACAACTGGTTGAACTGGGCAAAAGTGGTCGGCTGGATGCCAACGATCATGACGTGGTACAGATCGTAGATTGGTTATTGCAGTATGCGTTTGAACAACGTGCCAGTGATATTCATATGGAACCACGGCGAGATAAAAGTAATATCCGTTTTCGCATCGATGGGATTTTGCATTATGTGTATGAAATGCCTACCCCGGTGATGGCTGCGGTTTCCAGTCGCATCAAGGTACTGGGTCGTATGGATGTGGTTGAAAAACGTCGGCCGCAGGATGGACGTATTAAAACTAAATTATCCAATGGTGATGAAATCGAGTTGCGTCTTTCAACCATGCCAACCGCGTTTGGTGAAAAACTGGTATTACGAATTTTTAATCCTGAAGTACTGGTACAGGATTTTTCTACTCTTGGTTTCAGCGAAAAAGACATTGCCGGCTGGAGCCAGATGGTTTCTCAGCCGCATGGGATTGTTCTGGTGACTGGACCGACCGGTTCCGGTAAAACGACAAGTCTGTATTCCACCTTAAGACAATTAGCCGTACCGGAAGTAAATGTTTGTACCGTCGAAGACCCCATTGAAATGGTTGAACCGCTTTTTAACCAGATGCAGGTACAGCAGAACATTGGAGTGGATTTCGCCTCAGGTATTCGAACCTTGTTACGTCAGGATCCGGATATCATTATGGTGGGTGAAATTCGTGACAGGGAAACCGCTGAGATGGCCATTCAGGCGGCATTAACTGGACACCTTGTGCTATCGACCCTGCATACCAATGATGCGGCAGCGGCGATCCCACGCCTGCGTGAAATTGGTGTTCCTGCTTATTTGATCAATGCCACTCTGCTTGGCGTAATGGCTCAACGTTTAACGCGTCGGCTTTGCCCCGCCTGTAAGCAACGAACAGAAATCGATGAAGGTATGTGGAAGGCACTGACCTCGCCATGGAAAATGAGTGGCAAGGGACAGTTTTATAAAGCCGTTGGCTGTGAGGAATGTCGTAATACTGGCTATCGTGGGCGGATTGGTATTTATGAAATGTTAAAAATGACGTCAAGCTTACGTCATAACATTCAGCCTGATACGGATGCCAATGCAATTCGTGAGGCGGCAATGAAAGAAGGTATGGTGCAGTTACGTATCTCAGGTGCCCAGAAAGTCGCCATGGGACTAACAACAATTGAAGAAGTATTGAAAGTCGTTCCGGCCAGCTCTGAACTTTAATCCTGACCCGCTATGTTAGACCGGCGGGTTAGTTTATTAACTTGCTGGGTGTCAGCAAGGCCGAATGTGTTTGCAAATGATAAAGTAATTCACTGGTATTAAATGGCTGGATAATAAAGTCAGTAGCACCAGCCTGCATCGCAGACTGTACATGATTCATATCCTGTTGTTCTGCCAGGAGCAGTACAGGAACATGGTTCCAGCTGGCTAACTTGCGTATGGTATGGATCAGCTCGCAGTTATGTTCACGAATATAATTGATATCAAGAAATACCGCTTCTGGTGGAGTCATATTCTCGACCATGGAACGGGTGGTTTCACAGCTGGATGAAGTGATGACTTCGTAACCTTCACGGGTCAGCATATAATTGAGCAGGTAGGCTGTATGGGCATCCTTCTCAATCACAAGCAGGGTGTTTTGTTTAAAAC
Source organism: Gammaproteobacteria bacterium (assembly GCA_026196045.1). GTDB lineage: Bacteria > Pseudomonadota > Gammaproteobacteria > UBA6429 > Thiohalophilaceae > JAPHRJ01. Next base: position 74,617 of record JAPHRJ010000042.1, on the reverse strand, counting down.
CAAAAGCACTAGACATAGATACGGCTCGCAATAGTGTCAGACTGGCACAACCAGATTTAATATAGGTCGATCCCTCAGACTTAGCATGGCCGAATTTGTATAAGTTTCTGTTTTGTAGGATGATATTTTTATTAACATAATGTACTACCAGACTGCCTATGTGTTTAAAATCATGAAATATCCGTGGGTATTAATCGGCCATTGTGTGCAAATGCTTTAGATAAAAAAGCGGCTTTTCCAACAGCAAGATAACGAATTGTGAGCTAAATCGTATGGATACTGTGACCCATGCCCTAAGTGGTGCTTTGGCACTCCAGGCCTTCTATCCAAAGCCATCAGTGGGGCTTTTTTCTCAACAAATTAAACCGGGAGTATCTGCTTCTCATTTAACTTATCGGGCCGCGATACTGGTAGGCTTGCTTGCCGCCGCTTTTCCTGATGCGGATGCTATCAGTGGCTTTTTTGGCATTCTGGCTTATTTGAATATTCATCGTGGTATTACCCATTCTGTTGTCATGATCCCCGTATGGGCGTTTTGTTTGTCCTGGTTATTTTCCTTACTGTTCCGTCAACGTTATGACTGGAAAGCTTTTTTATTACCCACCAGCTTAGCTTTGGGGGTTCATATTATTGCTGACGTGATCACGGCCTATGGCACGATGATCTGGTCTCCTTTTAATGACCTACGAGCTAGCTGGCCAGTAACATTTATTATTGATTTATATTTTTCAGGGATCATTCTAACGGCCCTGTTATTAGGCGTTATTTTTAGAAAAAAAGCCCCCTTGATTGGCAAAGCGGGTCTGTTAATTTTATGTGGCTATATTGGTTTTCAGGCGGTGCTAAGACATCAGGCTCTGGAAATTGGAGAACAATATACGCAGGAGCAGGGGATGGAGAACGTCATTATCGAAGCACTGCCGCAACCCGTTTCTCCCTTTAACTGGAAGCTGGTGGTGACTCATAAAGATACCTACCACATTAGCTATTTAAATTTATGGCGCAAACACCGTATAGAACTGATGGAGAGTGAGAAGGAGCAACTCATTGCCCGTGTGGATGCCCTGTACCAACCCGCTGATGTACTCAAATGGCATCGTCTTAGTATATTTGGTGGGCAGGAACATGAAAAAGATCAGATTACGACCGCCTGGAATAGTGACAAATTAAAGGATATTCGCCGGTTTATGGATTATCCCGCTCTGAGTCGTGTGAGCTCAGACGGTTCAGGTTTTTGTGCCTGGTTTGCCGATCAGCGTTTTATTCTTGACGGGATACGCACCCCATTTCTGTTTGGTGTATGTCGGAAAACAGTACAGGCAGACTGGCAGTTATTTCGCTCAAAGGACAACAAGATTATCCCGGTGGAGTAAGCGGGATGACGATCATTAGCCGAATGGTCGTAACAGTGCCAGAACCTCACTGGTATATTTCCATTTCGAAAAAATTTGAATAAATCTTTGAGCTTCTCCAGTTTTATCCATAAGCTGGTCAATATCTATACAGTGCAGTTTATCGTTTACCCACCACCTCTTTCTAACGAATATAGTATTTCTATCTAAACACTCACGACTTTAAAGGTTTAGCCGATACAGTAAAGTAATCATATAGTTGGTGTATGAGTATTTGAATATCAAGATATTCTTATTCACTGTTATATCAGTGTCCAGCTGTTTTCAATATGTGGACTAAACGGTGACTAAGTTATCCTGATGATCGTTCGATCCGATAGTCATCACCACTTCAAAGTGGAATGAGTAAAGAATAATAATCAAGGTTTATTCATGCAAAAGACTAGTTTGATTTTTCTTCTGTTGTTATGTAATTCATTTTCTGCTCAGGCAGAAGAAGTGGATAATAATATGCTGCAATCGTTACAGGACGATATGCAGGAATATACAAGATTGGCGACAGAGACCAGGCAAAATGTTGATTATATGCCATATATCATTTCTGCATGGGATTCGAAAGAGTTAAGCAATCTCGGTATTAGCACACTTCGTGAAGCGCTGAGCCTTGCTCCTGGTGTTGATATTTCTATCGGTATGGCAGGCAAAACAACACCATTTTTCCGTGGCTCAAATCCTTATGCATTAGGACAGTCCAAGTTAATTATTGATGGTGTCATGGTGAATGATACGATGTTTGGTGCTTATCACCAGTATCTTGATATGCCTATATCAATTATCCAGCGAATTGAAATTGTGCGCGGGCCCGGATCTGTATTAAGTCATGTGAATGGATATGCAGGTTCTATCAATGTCATCACGAAGGCAAACCGAGATGATGGTCTGCAAACAGAAGATGAGGTGTTTGTTGCTGCCGGTTCAAATAATTACAAATCGGGTGGATTTGTAACGTCATATCAGACAGGTGAATTGAAACTTAGTAGTGATCTTGTATATCAGAGTCATGATCAAAAACTACCAGGTGGAATCGATCGGTTTGGGACAACAGGAGATACGCCCCAATGGCTAGAAAATTATAACCTTGCAGTAAATGCTACCTATCAAAATTTTAGTTTTAAAAGTCGGTTATCAGGAAAAGAGAATGGTGTTAGTTATGGCCAATCATACTCAATTACAGAGGATGAGTCTGACTATCATGAAGTAGAACAAAACTTTTTTGAGTTGAAATACAAATCAGAACTTATGAAAGGGGTGATGACTGAAATATCTGTTGGTTATATGGATGTGGAACGTGGAATTCGAAATAAGGTTATCCCTGATGGTGCAGTAGTAGGTGGCACGACTTTTACAAATGGTAAGTATATAGCAACAATGTTTGGCGAAAATACTACTTATGAGCGAATTGAATTTAAATTAAGTGAAATTGATAACCATAATATTACTTTTGGGTTGTTTTTTTCACAGAGTGATATTGATGATAATCTGGCAAGATTTTCTACTGACGATTTACAGAGCTTTACCCAGGAAAATATTCTTTTAGATACATATCGTAATATGTATTCGATATACCTTGATGATGTCATTAACCTGGATAATAAAAACTCTGCACAATTAGGTCTAAAATATGACCACTATAATGATGTCGACGATCAGGTTTCACCCAGAATAGCTCTGGTTCATCGCTATGATGATAATAATATTTACAAGTTCATGTATACACACTCTTACAGGGAGCCATCCTGGAAAGAACAGTACATGAATATCAGTTCTTTTTTTAAGTCTAGCCTGAATTTAGAACCAGAAGTAGTTGATGCTTTCGAGTTGGGGTATATACGCAAATTCGACGTTGAGAAACATTTTAAAGCAAATGCCTACTATCTAATGAATGCAAGCCAGATACATGCGCAAAATGACATAAATACATTTTTGAATAGTGGCGATAATGATTTATATGGCGTTGAGTTTGAGTATAAAGATTCATTAGAGAATAAAGACCAGTTTTATATTAATTATTCGTATGTTGATGGAGAAAATGTTACTGATAGATTGACTAACAGCGCTAGCCATATGGTTAAAGCATATTATACTCATAAATATAGTGACGCACTAAATATATCTGGTCTTGCTAAATTTATTAGTGAAAAAGGCCGTGTGGATACAGATGCGCGCGATATGCTTAATAGTTATTCTATATTTGATGTGTCATTTATATATAAACATAAGGAAACTGATACCACTGTTAGTTTAAGTGTAAAAAACATTTTCGACAGAACCTACTATTTTGCTGCTCCTGCAAATACCTACCCGGGTGATTATGAGCAGGAGGGTAGAGTGGTTCAGATTGGGCTTAAGAAGGGATTCTAACCTGTGAACAGGATAGTATTAAAGAGTCTCTTTGTTAGTATGTTTATGCTGTTTTGTGGTGCGTCAATGGCGGCTGATTATGATCCATTCCTGTTAAGAGTTCAGGCGTCAATATACCCCAAAATAATAATGCTTGATGAAGAACTGGAGAAAAAGAAAGTAGGTAATGAGATAGTTTTAAATATCATGACTGCTCGAGAAGATGTGCTTGTCGCAGAAAACCTGCGCGGATTAATTGTTGAAAAATATAAAACTGGTCTTGGTGGAAGAGAGCTTAAAGTGATCGTTACTGAATTTGAAAAGCTCAACTTAAAAACTATGTCTACAGCATATATTTTATTGCGAGGTTCAAGTGAGGCTCATGCAAATGTGATCAGGCATGCCTCTAATATGGGGCGTATTGTTTTTTCATATAGCTATAATGATTTTGAAAATAATATTCTAATTAGTTTGCATGTAAAAGAAAAGACATACATATACCTTAATAAATCAGCGTTACATCAATATGATATAAAGTTTTTACCGGTTTTTTATAAGATTGCAACAATACTAGAATGAACAAATTATCATTATCGCTTAAGTTGACTTTTTCATTTGCTATATTATCAGTAGCTACGCTGGTATTCCTCTATTTTACTTTCTTTTCTCTTTTTGAGCAGCAAATGCTCAGGGTTGAGAAAGAAAAGGCAAAGCTCATTGCTCAAACCATTGAGCCAGTAATGGCAATGAATTATTACCTGGACTTGACTGATGAAATAGTTTTATTGGCTGAACAGACAAGCAAAAATAAAGAAATTATTGGTATGCGGGTTGTTATAGATGAAAAGGATGTGTGGAATTATGAGGAGGAAAACTTTGATAAGGGGATAATAATCGTACATCCGATTATAGAGCCGGTGAATGAAAAAACAATCGGAAATATCACGCTATTTTATAAAAAAGATGCTGTAGAAAAAGCCCTCCTGGATATGCACAGGAAAATTTTGTTGTATTTAGGCGGCTTAGCAATCATGTTTATTTTATTTGCATTTATTACACGTTATTTACTGAGACCGCTAGCAAAAATTGCGCAGAAAGTAAAAGGTTATAAGCTTGGCGAGGTAGTTGATTTTTCTTCTATACGTACAGAACCAGAAACTGAAGTCATTATAAATGCCTTTAAAGGTATGGTTGGTAATATACGCGAATACACAGTTTTATTGGAACGCTACAAACATTCAGTTGATGAGAGTTCTATTGTTGTGCGCATGGATTTGAATGGCAATATTACTTATGTGAATGATGAGTTTTGCAGGGTGAGTGGTTATAGCGAAGAAGAGTCAGTGGGTAGTTCAATAACTACAAGATGTTACTCTGATGTGGATAAAAAACTATGCAGCGATATGTTGGATGTTACTCGAAAAAAACAAATATGGAAAAATACTTTAAAAAGCAAGAGTAAAGAAGGTAGGACTTATTACGTTAAAACTACTGTAGTGCCAATACTTGATGAGAATGACGAGATTATTGAGTTGATTAGTATTCAGCATGATATTACCCAGATTATTGAGCAACAGAAACAAATTACCAGGCAAACTACAGATAGCAACACGGGATTGCCTAACAGGATTAAGCTGGAAGAGGATATAAAAGGACTGTCTACGCCCAAGTTCGCATTAATATCTCTGGATAATTATAAAATTATTAAAGACTACTATGGGTATTCTACCGGTCAATTAATACTCAAAGAAATTGCTGAATTATTTATAGAGTTTGCTGAGAACAGAAACATTGCTGTATATAAACTGGCGGGCGGTGAGTATGGCTTGCTAATAAATCAGGATATTGATATTCGTGAGTTCCACCAATCCTGTAGAGTGTTACTTAATATAGTTGATGACTATTCAGTTCAGCTTGATCATGGTTCTTTTCATATTCGAGCTTCAGCAGGTTTGACGCAAAACAATTCCCATCTCTTGAGCTATGCGGGTCTTGCCTTACAACATGCGCATGAAACTCGACATTCAACCATTATTTACGAAGAAGCCGAGAACTTAATTCAGCGATTTGAAGACAATTTACTCTGGACCAAGAAACTTAATCTGGCGTTAAAAGAAAATCGGATTGTGCTTTATGCTCAACCTATATTGAACACAGCCACATTGAAAGTAGAAAAATACGAGTGCCTGGTTAGAATGATTGATGATGGTAAGGTCATTGCACCTTTTTTCTTTCTTGATATAGCTAAAAAATCAAAATTATATCATCAGATCACAGAGCAGGTTATTTCCATTGCTTTTGATATATTTTCAAAAGTACCAGACGTACAGTTTTCAATTAATTTTTCACTTGAAGACCTTGTGCATGCACAAACAATTGAGTTTTTGAAGGGGAAACTTGATGAAACGGGCTTAGCCTCACGTCTAATTCTGGAAATTGTTGAGTCAGAAGGCATTGATAACTTTAAGGAGATATCAGATTTTATTGCAGATATGAAATCGCGTGGCTGTAAAATAGCAATTGATGACTTTGGAACAGGCTATTCTAATTTTGCCTATTTATTGCAACTAGATGTGGACTATATAAAAGTTGATGGCTCTTTAATTAAAACAATCGATCAAGATTTAAACTCACAAATTATTACATCAACAATCCTGGATTTCTCTCGTCAGTTAGGTATTGCTACTGTTGCAGAATTTGTACATAGTCAGTCAGTTCTGGACTATGTAACAAAGATGGGGCTTGATTATGTTCAGGGGTTTCATTTAGGTGAACCGGTTGAAATAGAAAATTTACTACCAGGTCCATCTGTGGTGAATCAAAAGGCAAAATAGTGTGCGCTATTGAAATAGTGCCAGGACTTCTCCTGCATGTTCCCGCTTTTTCCCATTACAACTGATATAACGACGAACATAAAAATGTTCAATTTTAGCCTTATCATAAACTTTACGAGTAAACTCAGTATCGTGGTTAGAAAGTAATACCGGGATATTTCGCTTTGATGTTTGCACAGCAAGCTCTGCGAGATCCCTTTGTTCCTGTATAGAAAAGCCACCAGGACTATAACTGGTGAAATCTGCTGAGTTTGATAAGGGTGCGTAAGGGGGATCACAGTAAATAACGTCCCCTTTTTTCGAAGCATTTATCGTTTGTTCAAATGTTGCTATTTTGAATTCAGCATTCTGTGCTTTTTTATGAAAAGAGAGCATTTCCTTTTCAGGGAAATAAGGTTTTATATAACGACCAAATGGCACATTAAAACCGCCTTTTGAATTATAACGGCAAAGCCCGTTGTATCCATGACGGTTTAAATAAATAAATAGCGCGGCACGTTGTCGGATATTAGTCTGTAAATTAAACCGCTCACGTAACTGGTAATAGCTTTCTGAATTGTTATGGTCACCATTAAAGTAACGTTTACAATAGCGAATAAATTTTGGGCCTTCTTCTTTTAATAGATTGTAAAGATTAATCAGATCCGGGTTACTGTCGCAAAGCAGATAGTGCGGGTAGTTGGTGTTTAGAAAAACGGCTCCGGATCCGGTAAAGGGTTCAATGAGTCGTTTACCTGGTGGTAATCGATTTTTTATGCGCTCAATGATGCGAAATTTATTTCCAGCCCATTTCAGAAATGGACGGCAAAGTGGAGTGTCTACAGTATTACTTTTCACCCTGGCATCCATTAATTGATATCCTTGATGAAGACTTTCGAATTACGCTGGTAGTTATACAGACTACGACGCTTCACCGGCAGAGTATCCAGTGAGCCAGGCTTAAAACCTCTTTCCCTGAACCAGTGGGCAGTACGAGTGGTTAGAACAAAAATTTGTTCAATACCCAGCTGTTTGTTTTGCCGTTCGATATACTTCAGCAAGGCATCGCCACGGCCCTGCTTACGGTAAGATGGATGAACGGCAAGGCAGGCAAGTTCACTGCAATGTTCTTTTATAAATGGATACAGTGCTGCACAGGCGATGATCGTACCATCACGTTCAACTACAGTGAAAAATTCAATTTCCATTTCCAGTTTTTCGCGCGAACGCTTGACCAGAATGTCATCAGTTTCCAGTGGTGAGATCAATTCCAGGATACCGCCAATATCTTCAAGCCGCGCTTTACGGGTGTCTTCGAAAAGATCGGCTGTGATTAATGTGCCACAGCCATCGCGAGTAAATAGTTCCAGCAACAGGGCTCCATCGATGTGGCGGTTAAGAATATGAACACGGGGAACATCAGATCGACAGGCATCAAGAGCGTTGTGCAGGCAATGCTGGATGTCTTCCGGTAACTTGTTCTTTTTTTCTAACAGAGTTTCGGCTTCATCAGCTGTCAGCTCACGAATAAGACGTTTACGATTGTCCGTAATCCCTTTGGCATCGACGAGATAGATCAGTTTATCGGCCTGCAATTGTGCCGCAGCAACAGTGGCGACATCTTCGGCGCTCAGGTTAAAAATCTCACCTGTTGGGGAATAGCCGATGGGGGAAAGCAGGACAATGGCGTTGCTGGCAAGTTGTGCCTGTATGGCTTCGGTATGTATATGCCTGACTTCACCGGTATGGAGGTAGTCGACTCCATCGCGGATACCAAGGGGCTGGGCCGTGACAAAATTACCAGAGACCACCCGAATGTCAGCACCGGCCATTGGTGAATTGGTCAGTCCCATGGAAAGCAGGGCTTCGATGTCCTGGCGTACACAGCCAGCGGCCTCTTTCACACAGTGCAGTGCCTCATCATCCGTGACTCGTAGGCCATTAACATAATGAAGCTGGGCCTTGCGTTGTTTTAATCGAGCTTCAATCTGTGGCCGGGTACCATGTACCAGAACCAGTTTGACTCCGAGACTATTAAGCAGAGCAATATCATGCACCATGGACGAAAACTGGGCGTCCGTAAGCATTTCGCCACCGAAGGCGATAACAAAGGTTCGTCCACGAAACGCATTGATATACGGAGAGGAATCCCGAAACCAGCGGACAAAAGTGTTGCCATCGGGATATTGAGTTTGAGTCATGGTGCTATCGGTAAGGTTGCAATGTTCCGGTCATATTACACAATCAACTGGCCAGAGTAATTCAGGAGTCACTATCACCAGTTGCTTTTTTTCTGCCAGCGAATTTTTGGGATAAGCAGCCCAAGCAGGATTCCGCCCAGTAGCACACCCGCGCCAGCAAGAAACCATTCCCGTTGCGAACGGTCTTTCAGTACCTGATTCTCCTGAGCCACCATTTGTAGTTCTTTTTCCTGGGCAATATTGCGCTGTTGTAGTTCCCGATTTTCCTTGTCGAGCAGGATAGGTTTGGCGGCGACCTCACTAAGACGTGCCAGTTCGGTTTCTGAGGTTTTTAATTTACTGCTCAGGCTGCTCTGTTCACTGCTTAGTTCCCTGGAGCGTTTACGCAGGTTGTCCACTTCTTCTCGGAGCTTGATGTTTTGTGACTGCAGGCGTTCAAGCTTTTTTTCAGTAGAAGCCAGCGTTATTCGTGCAATTGGCTCTTCACTTAAATATTGGGTACGCACCCAGCCCTCTGTACCGTCTTCGAGGCGGACATGAGCATAGCCTGTCTCGGTTGTCTCAAGGACTACTAACTTTGTGCCGCTATCAAGGGTTTTTATGATCTGGTAGGTATTGCCCTGACCGGTGCGTAGAGTGATACGGAGCTGATCACTGACATATTGAATATTTTCCGCTTGAACCAGGCCGGAGGAAATTAGAAGTATGGCTGTCAACAAATACGATTTCACGGTGAATACCTTTTCTATTATTTTCATATAAAACTATCTGTGCAGTAATTATATATAAAGCGTAAGCATTTCATAGGGGAAGCTATCGTAAATACGCGATAAATCACAATTTTACGGCTAGTTTGTATATTCCGGCTATACTCCAAATTCCTGTCATACTCGTGTCATATTGATTCGGTGTAATGCGACGGCAACATAATCAGGACGAATTCTGGATCTTTTTCCTCGTTCTGTGTGACAGATTGGTAATATTCCCCGGTCTTGTCACTTTATTGTTATTAAACAGATTGAGTACAAGTAATTAGCTATGACAGAGAATAGTGGTTTAAAAATTCTGCTGGTTGAAGATGAGCAGGCTATACGGGACATGGTGAGTTTTACCCTGGTCCGTGCGGGTTTTCAGGTATTTGAAGCTGAGGATACCCGGGTCGCTCTGGAGATGATTAGTAGTGCTAGCCCGGATTTGATTCTGCTGGACTGGATGCTACCGGGCATCAGTGGTGTTGATTTTGCGGCACGCCTGCGTCGGGAAGAGCCGACCAGTAAGCTCCCCATTATTATGTTGACGGCCCGAAGTGAAGAAGAGAATAAGCTCAGGGGATTTGAAGTAGGCACCGATGACTACATTACAAAACCCTTTTCCACTCAGGAACTTATCGCCAGAATCAAGGCTGTTTTACGCCGTGCTGGTGTTGAAAGTAGCGAAGAAGTGGTTGAAATCGATGGATTGAGTCTTGATACTGCAGGACATCGGCTAAATATTAATGGTGGTGCCGTGAAACTGGGCCCGACTGAATTTCGATTGTTACATTTTTTCATGACCCACGCCGAGCGGGTTTATAGCCGGGACCAGTTGCTGGATCAGGTCTGGGGTAACCAGGTTTATATTGAAGATCGTACGGTCGATGTGCATATCCGGCGACTGCGTAAAGCTTTAGCTCCATTCGGTTATGATCGGCATGTACAGACTGTACGTGGCTCCGGTTACCGTTTTTCCAGACATGTTTGAGTAGACTGGATTTTTTTAGCGCATGACTTCAATTTGGGTTAAATCCATTTGGCAATTTTTGTTTATGGCCATTGCTGCCATTTTCGTTGGTATGATCGTCAATGAAGTTAAACTGGCACTTATTATCTTTATTTTCTCCTATCTAGCCTGGCATTTTTATAACCTCGCCCGGCTGGAAATCTGGTTACACAAAGGCAAAAAATTAACTCCTCCTGTTGCCATGGGCATTTGGGGACATATTTTTAATGAAATTTATTATTTGCAGCAACGGAAATTAAAACGTAATAAAAAGCTGCTTAAACTCCTGAACCGTTTTCGTGAATCAACCGCAGCCTTACCAGAAGGTGTGATTGTTACCCGTGAAATGGGTGAAATTGAATGGTGGAATACCAAAGCGGGTGAATTGCTGGGGCTGAAATATCCACAGGATGTTAATCAACGCCTGAATAATCTGTTACGAAACCCCGAAGTGACCACCTACTGTCAAAGTGAAAACAGGGACGAGCCTGTCACCTTTCCATCACCGCTGGATGAGCAGGTCACACTGTCATTAAAAGTGGTTCCCTATGGAAAAAAACAGAACCTGGTTGTAGTGAGAGATATCACCCTGTTTAAACGGGTTGAGGAAATGCAGCGGGACTTTGTGGCAAATATTTCTCATGAGCTACGCACTCCTCTTACCGTGATTAGCGGTTATCTTGAAAATTTACTGGAAGATTCTGATCTGGATGGTGACCAACTGGAACATGCCTTCCGAGTGATGTTGCAACAGGCTGCACGTATGCGTCATTTGACCGATGACCTGACTATCCTGTCGAACGTAGATAATAAAAAAGTTGAAGTTAAAACCGAGCGGGTTGATGTGCCACAGGTATTGGCCAGTTTGCAGGAAGAAGCACGAATCCTGAGCGGGAATCAAAACCACGCCATTGTTTTTGATATTCAGCCGGACTTATTGTTACAGGGCGATCCCAAGCAACTGGATAGTGTCTTCACCAATTTGCTGGTCAACGCGATAAATTACACTCCGACTGGAGGGGCCATTAAGGTGCGGTGGTACCAGGATGACAGTGGCGCTCATTATGAAGTGAATGATACAGGCATTGGTATTGCGCCTTATCATGTCGAACGACTGACTGAACGATTTTATCGTGTCGATGTAGCACGTTCACGCAATACAGGTGGTTCTGGTCTGGGACTGGCGATTGTTCAACATGCTTTACAACGTCATAACGCACAGTTACGCATAGATAGTGAAATTGGTCGTGGCAGTTCGTTTATCTGTGATTTCCCTTCTGAATGTATTCTGCATAAACAGGCCGTTATTCCTCCCGCTCTGGAACAGGTTCAGGTAGACAGATTTTAGTGAATGGCTGTCATATATTAATGACAGTCGTTTAGCGTTTATTTCTGTCATGTTTCTGTCATATAGAGTTCATAGTGCTGTCACATTGGTGATACAAAATGCCTGCCATAGAGATTCAATATAATCGAGGAGATTAATTAACATGTTCCATAAAAAACTAATTGTCAGCGTAGTGATAGCCTCTGCTTTTGTAGGCATGACGATGACAGGCACAGCGGTAGCTGGCGCTAAAGTAGATGCAAACCTGGCAGATTACAAACGTTCAAGCGGTGTTTCTGGCAACCTCAGCAGTGTAGGTTCTGACACGCTGGCTAATTTGATGACTCTGTGGGCAGAAGAATTCAAACGTATGTACCCTAACGTTAACATTCAGATTCAGGCAGCTGGTTCATCTACTGCGCCTCCTTCACTGACTGAAGGTACTTCAAATCTGGGCCCAATGAGCCGTAAGATGAAGGACAAAGAACTTCAGGCATTTGAAAAGAAATTTGGTTACAAGCCTACTCCTATCCGTGTTGCTATTGATGCCCTGGCTATCTATGTAAATAAAGACAACCCAATCAAAGGTATGACTATTCCTCAGGTTGATGCGATTTTCTCTTCAACTCGTAAATGTGGTGGTAAACAGGATGTTAGCCAGTGGGGAGACCTGGGTCTGACAGGTAGCTGGGCGAATCGTAAAATCCAGTTATATGGACGTAACTCTGTATCAGGTACTTACGGCTACTTTAAGAAAAAAGGCCTGTGTAAAGGTGACTTCAAAAACAGTGTGAACGAACAGCCAGGTTCGGCTTCAGTTGTTCAATCAATTACCACTTCACTGAATGGTATCGGCTATTCAGGTATCGGTTATAAAACATCAGGTGTTCGTGCCGTTCCTTTGACCAAAAAGCCAGGTAAAGCATTTGTTGCTGCAACGCCTGACAATGCCATCAAAGGTACCTACCCGCTGTCACGTTTCCTTTATGTTTACGTGAACAAGCACCCTAACAAGCCTTTACCTCCTATGGAACGAGAGTTCATCAAGCTGGTACTGGCAAAAGCGGGTCAGAACGTCGTAGTGAAAGATGGTTATATCCCTCTTCCAGCAAAAGTTGCTGCAAAGGAACTGGCTAAACTGAAATAAGCCTGGCCTGCTCTCCATTGAGTAAAAACCTCCCCCGCTTCAGCGGGGGTTTTTTTGCTCAGCTTAATTGTTAGTAAGATGCCGTTTTTTATAGATATAGTGTCAATATAAAAAGTAGTTCCCTGTAAGGGGAGTGAAATAGTTGAAACAAATGTGTAATTGGAAGTAATTGTCACATTTCTGTCATATTTGCTTATTATCCTCCCAATCTGAATTATATATGAGCCTGTTTTGTACCTGGATTCCAGATCGTTTGTTTCTACTGGCCAGTGACCAGGCGTGTAAGACTATCTTTAAGAATGCTGCACAGAATTCAAGATCGTGACAAAAGCTGAAATAAATGAATACTAATCCAAAATATTCTGAGAGCCATATGCGTTGGCGTCTCCTGAAAGATTACCTGGCCAGGCACATGGTTGCTGTTGGCGGTCTTGGTGTGATTATCGCCATTATTCTGATATTCGTTTATCTCGTCTTTGTGGTCATACCCATCTTTTACGGTGCAACTATCGAAAAAGTTGCCGAATACCCTGTTCCGGCAAGTGGTGGCGACACCCTATATTTGGCAATGGAAGAACAGTCTGAAATTGCTATCCGGGTAACCGATGCGGGTCGTGCACAATTTTTGAGTACAGAAACAGGCCGTATTATTGATACGGTTGAACTTCCCCTGCCAGCGGACACAACAGTCACCGCCCTGGGGGCTGCTGAACCCAATAGTGGGATTCTGGCCTTGGGCCTGTCGAATGGTGAAGTATTGCTGTTCAAACATAAATACCGTGTGTCCTTCCCCAAAGACAAACGTCTCATCACGCCAGTCATCGAATACCCCCTGGGCGAAAAAACGGTTCGTCTGGATCCTGCGCAAAGTGAGGTTCATGAACTGGCCGTACAGATCAACGAAGAACAGGCCGTTATCATTGGGACCATGGCGCATTCAGATAGCCCGGCTAATCATGATGAACGCATTATGATGACGGTCCTGGTGAAAGAAGAGTCGATGCTCGATGATGAGCCGCGTTGGGTTGAAGAATTGAATGTGCCGTTTGTTCATCCGCAAAGTAATGTTGATTTCATTTTGCTGGATAAAGAGATGCGGAATCTTTTTCTGGCCAGCAAAAATGGTGAGTTAAGTTACTACGATGTGTCGGACAAATCAGACCCATATCAGGTTCAGCACCTGTCTGTTTTAGGCAGCAATAAACAGCTTGTTTCATTAGAATTTCTTACTGGTGATATTTCACTCCTGATCGGTGATTCGTCTGGAACTATTAGCCAGTGGTTTCCTGTGCAGGACAAGCAAGGTCGACTTGGACTCAAACGTATTCGTAGTTTTGACTCATTTTCACAGCCTGTTAATCGCATCAGTTCGGAATATAATCGCAAGGGCTTTCTTGCGGTTGATGAAAGTGGACGATTCGGAATTTTTCATAGCACCGCACACAATACGATCCTGACTGAGAAAATTACAGATAGTGCTTTTCAGCATATGGTCGTTTCACCCCGGGCGAATGCCGTTCTATTACAGGATAGTGATCGACTCTATTTCTACAGGATTGATAATGAACATCCTGAAGTATCCTGGTCTTCTTTATGGGGCAAGGTCTGGTATGAAAGTTACCCCGAACCTGACTATATCTGGCAATCATCTTCAGCGAGTAATGATTTTGAACCCAAGCTGAGTCTGGTGCCGATTTCGTTTGGTACACTTAAGGCCGCTTTTTATGCCATGCTTTTTGCGGTCCCCCTGTCGATAATGGGTGCAATGTTTACAGCACAATTTATGACGTCTTCAATGCGTCAGGTTGTTAAACCCAGCATTGAAATTATGGAAGCCCTGCCAACCGTTATTCTGGGTTTCCTGGCCGGCCTCTGGTTGGCTCCTTATATAGAGGCTAATTTGCCGGGGCTATTCAGCCTGTTATTGATAATGCCCATAGGTGTCCTGATTGCCGCCTATAGTTATCATCGCTTACCAGATTCTATTCGCTACTTTATTCCTGAAGGTTGGGAAGCGGCCCTGTTAATTCCGGTCGTTAGTTTTCTGGGTTATGCCTCCTTTGCACTAAGCCCTGTTCTGGAACAGCAATTCTTTGGCGGTAATATGCCTGGCTGGTTACGCAATGAACTGGGTATCAGTTACGATCAACGTAACTCTCTGGTCGTTGGTTTAGCCATGGGTTTTGCCGTTATCCCAACTATTTTTTCCATCGCGGAAGATGCGCTCTTTGCTGTGCCCAAGCATCTTGTTAATGGTTCGCTGGCATTAGGGGCGACTCAATGGCAAACCATGGTTCATGTTGTCCTGTTAACGGCCAGCCCCGGTATTTTTTCTGCCGTCATGATTGGTCTTGGGCGTGCCGTGGGTGAAACCATGATTGTGTTAATGGCAACCGGTAATACCCCGGTGATGGATTTCAGTTTCTTCGAAGGCATGCGGACATTATCTGCCAATATTGCAGTCGAAATGCCTGAATCAGAAGTCGACAGTACGCATTATCGAGTCCTGTTTCTGGCCGCACTCGTATTATTCGGATTTACCTTTATTTTCAATACCGCTGCTGAAATTGTTCGTCAGCGGTTACGCAAACGTTACAGTAGTTTGTAAGGCAGGGTTCTCATGACAGACATATCGAAATGGTTTAAAAGTGGTCAGCCCTGGATCTGGCTAAATGCGGCAGCTGTCAGTACCAGTCTGATTATGGTCTTTGGTCTGGTGGTATTGATCGCAACTCGTGGCCTTGGCTTTTTCTGGCCAGCAGATGTAATGAAAGCGGACTATCAAATTACTTCTGAGAGCTCGGTATTTCTAATTGGTGAGATTGTCGAAACAGAAGACATCGCCATTCAACGTGTTCGTGATGGTGGGTATGAAATTGATTCAAATGATGAATTTATCCAGCGTCATCTGATTAAGACAGGTAACCGCGATATCTATGGTTCTGATTTTCAGCTGGTGTTTAAACCTCTACTGACTAATGTCCAGTTCCCTGAGGAGATCATTGCGATTGAGCGAAGGGAGTGGGGTAATTTCTATGGTTACCTCAAGTCGGTTAAGAAAAAAGGCGAGATTATTGCTGAAGGTGAAGAAGCAAAAAATGTGCTTCCGGATTTGATTGATCGTGTATCAGATATCTTTGCTGAGCTTCGTGTCATCCAGCAACAGGATATTGGTGCGATTAACTATAGCATGGAAAAATTACGTCTGAAGAAACGCAGGCTGGAACTGGATAATGATCAGGATCCAGGGAAGAAAGCGAAGATTGCCAGTCAACGAGAAACACTGGATCAGAAATACAGTGTTCTGCAAAAGAAGATGACCGATCTGCAGGAACAGATTCAGCGGGACAGTATCGTGGTTGAAGCCATGAATGGTGAACAGCTTGAAGTTTCACTACAAAATATTGTCCATGCCTATTATCCTAATAGTATGTCGGTATTAGGAAAAACCGGGTTTTATTTTGCAAAGATATGGGAATTTGTCTCGGATGAACCGCGTGAGGCCAATACGGAAGGTGGTATTTTTCCGGCTATTTTTGGCACGGTCATGATGGTAATGCTCATGGCGGTTCTTGTTACACCTTTTGGTGTTGTTGCAGCGGTTTATTTACGTGAGTATGCCAAGCAGGGGCCCATTGTGCGCGTAATTCGTATTGCGGTGAATAATCTCGCCGGTGTACCGTCTATTGTCTATGGCGTATTTGGCCTGGGCTTCTTTGTCTATTTTTTAGGTGGAAACATTGACGCCTTGTTTTTCCCCGAAGCCGCACCGGCCCCGGTGTTTGGTACACCAGGTATTCTCTGGTCATCATTAACACTGGCATTACTGACCTTGCCGGTCGTGATTGTTGCTACTGAAGAAGGGCTGTCACGTATTCCCAGTTCAATCAGGGAAGGGAGTCTTGCCCTGGGTGCGACCAAGGCAGAAACACTCTGGCGTACTATTTTACCGATGGCGTCACCAGCAATGATGACAGGATTGATTCTGGCGGTAGCTCGTGCCGCTGGCGAGGTTGCACCATTAATGCTGGTGGGTGTGGTGAAGCTGGCTCCATCTTTACCTCTGGATGGAAACTTCCCCTTCCTGCATATGGAACGTAAGTTTATGCACCTGGGTTTTCATATTTATGATGTTGGTTTCCAAAGTCCAAACGTTGAAGCAGCACGTCCTCTGGTTTATGCCACATCATTATTACTGATTGTTGTCATTGTGTTACTGAATTTACTGGCAATTACCATTCGAAATCGCCTACGTGAACGTTACAAGGCATTGGAATCATAAACAGGGTTACAGAATCATTATAGATTCTTTTTACTGTATTTATATTATTCGGATAATGAAATGAATAAAGAAGCGCAACTGACACATGGTATGAAGATGGATGAACTGGATCGTCCTGCCAGTAAGACCGACAAGGAACAGGAAGAAACCTGCCTTGAAGTCAATAATCTAAATTTGTTTTATAGTGAAAAACAGGCCTTATCTGATATCAATATGGTGATGGCTCGAAATCGGGTAACGGCTTTCATTGGTCCCAGTGGTTGTGGTAAGTCAACCTTGTTACGTTGTTTCAACCGTATGAATGATCTGGTGGATGGTGTCAGAATCGAAGGCGGAATTAGTCTCGATGGTGAAAATATTTTTGACAAAACTATTAATGTTGCCGAGTTACGTCGTCGAGTAGGGATGGTGTTCCAGAAACCTAACCCATTTCCAAAAACTATTTATGAAAATGTAGCTTATGGTATGCGTTTACAGGGTGTTAAAGATAAACGCCAACTGGATGAAAGTATTAAAAAGGCATTACAGGGTGCCGCACTCTGGGATGAAGTAAAAGATCGTTTACATGAAAGTGCCCTGGGTTTGTCGGGTGGTCAGCAGCAACGTCTGGTCATTGCTCGTGCCATTGCGGTGGAACCGGAAGTTCTGTTACTGGACGAACCGGCTTCAGCGCTGGATCCAATATCGACACTTAAAATTGAAGAATTAATTTATGAACTTAAGGATAGATATACGATTGTTATCGTGACTCATAATATGCAGCAGGCGGCACGTGTTTCCGATTACACAGCATTTATGTATATGGGTGAATTAATCGAGTATGATGATACCAATACACTGTTTACCAATCCATCCAGGAAAAAGACAGAAGATTATATAACCGGTCGTTATGGGTAATTTAATCTCTGAGGGTTTAATTCCCCGCTGCTTACAGCCCAACCTACAACTAAATAGAATGAACATTTTTACCAGAAGCATTCCAAGAGAATAATCAGAGGATAACCATGGACAAGTCAAAACTGGGAACACATATTTCTCAACAGTTCAATGAAGAGCTGGAAGATATTCGTACACGTGTTATGAATATGGGAGGACTTGTCGAACAGCAATTGTCAGATGCGATTAAGGCAATGACCACACTTGATGCCACACTCGCTGAAGTGGTTGTTAGTAACGATTTTAAAGTGAATGCCCTTGAAGTGGCGATTGATGAAGAATGTACTCAGATTCTAGCTCGACGTCAGCCAGCCGCAAGTGATTTGCGTCTGGTGATTGCTGTGATTAAAACGATAACGGATCTTGAGCGTATTGGTGATGAGGCCGAACGTATTGGTCGTATGGCACTGCATTTTGCTGAGGCGGGTGGCAATACTAAAATGCTGGCTGGAATTAGCCATTTAGGTGAACTGGCATTAAAAATGTTGCATGCTTCTCTGGATACGTTCGCTCGTATGGATGCGGATGCGGCGGTTGAAGTCGTACACAAGGACATTAAGATTGATCAGGAATACGAAAGTGTTTTACGTAGTTTGATGACCTATATGATGGAAGACAACCGTGCCATCCCTGTTGTGGTTAACATTATGTGGTCAGCACGTGCACTGGAACGTATCGGTGATCGTTCCAAGAATATCTGTGAATATGTTATTTATCTGGTTAAGGGCAAGGATGTACGCCATACCAGTATGGATAAAGTTGCCGATGATGCCCGCAGCTTTAAAGGGAATGAGGAAAAATAATAATAAGGAAGCTCTGATTAATTTCGTTCGTGGTGAGCCCTTCGGTGATACTCAGGAGAGCCTTGTCGAACCATGAACAGCAAACGGAATTAATCAGAGCGGTCATAAAAATAGCCGCGAACTGTTTAGCTAAGAGGAAAGGCCACCATGTGGTCGACTGCGAGTCGTAGCCGAAGTTGATCACCGATATAATGATTATGATGGCTGGGGATCAGGGACAGAATTTCCAGTCCAGAATCAAATTTCAGGGTATATAAAATCTCCGCACCTTTAAAAGCGCGCTGTGTGACCTGAGCTTTTAGATCACCTTCAGGGTCATAAATAATATCATCAGGCCGTATCAGTAACTCAACTTTGCTGCCCATCTTCCATTCATAAGCCCGGTCACCCTGAATCACACCAATCTCAGTTTCGACCGTATCATGGGCTGTTAATGTGCCTTCAACAAAGACACCCTGGCCAATAAAGTCAGCGACAAAACGGTTTTCTGGTGAGTGATAGAGGTTATAAGCCGTATCACGTTGCAGAATTTCCCCTTCATTCATCACACAGATCTGATCCCCTATCGCAAAAGCTTCATGCTGATCATGTGTGACGAGGATACCTGTGGCACCACGGGCTTTTAGAATTTGACGGACATCCGCACTTAAACGTTCGCGCATATCGATATCCAGATTCGAGAAGGGTTCATCCATCAAGATCAGATCTGGGTTAGGAAGTAGCGCTCTGGCCAGTGCCACGCGTTGTTGCTGTCCGCCGGAGAGCTCATGGATAAAACGCTCACCCATGCCAGCCAGCCCGGTAATTTCCAGCATCTCATCAGCCAGTTTTTGTTGTTCGCTTTTATTGATACCGCGTAAGCCAAAACAGATGTTCTGGTAAACATTCATATGAGGGAACAGGGCATAGTCCTGAAAAACCATACCAATATGCCGTTTTTCTGGAGCCATTGTATAGCCAGGATAGGAAACCTTACGTTCCCGGATAAAGATTTCACCCTGTGTCAGGGGTTGAAAACCAGCGATGGAACGCAGGATGGTTGTTTTACCGCAGCCACTGGGACCTAGCAGGCAAATGAGATCCCCTTCATTAATATGCAGGTTAATACCTTTAATGATGGTATGCCCGTGATGCCGGCACTCAATGTTTTTCAGTGTCAGTAATGGAACCATGTGTGCTTATATCTAAAATTGATGTTGATAGTTAACTCGCCACATCATAGCAAAGTTGGGGGCAAGGCATCGAATTGAATGAAATAAAAATTATTACGAGAACGGGGTAAAGGACGGGGTTATTTGAGAAGAATACGCCAGGTTTTGGCTAATTCCTTATCGGCGGGAATATCAAACAGACCCTGTTCAAAAGTTTTAACCAGAGTATCAATAGCTCCCTGATGACCTTGCATAGCCGCCTGTTCCCACAGCTTTAATGCCGCCTGGGAATCTTTTTTAGTGCCATTACCATAGGCTAACATGACGCCATAGTTAAACTGTGAATCGGCGTGCCCGCGCTCAGCGGCCTGTTTCCACCAGTAAATAGCATCTTTACTATTGGGGTAACCACCACGTCCGCGTTTGTAGAGAACACCCAGGTTATATGCTGCGTCGATATTGCCGTAGGAGGCGGCCTGCTTGAAGTATTTTATTGCTGTTCTGTCATTGTGCTCAACCCCCAGTCCCTTCATGTAGAGCAGACCAATATTGTAAAGGGCATCAGGGTGATTCTTTTTTGCCAGGGGTTGCCAGTATTCCAGTGCTTGTGTGTAGTTACCCGATTTGAAAGCAGTAACGCCCTGTTCCAGTGGGCTGGCCTGAAGTTGGCCAATAAAAAACAGGCTAAGCAGACAACCAATCAATAACTTAAAGCGCATGCATCAATTTTCCTGTGAACTTGTGAACATGGGAATCAATATTTTAGCGGCGTTAATGTTGGTAAACTTTAGCCGTTGCGGGCACTTCAGGAGAATCGTTTGTTCTCCGGAAGTAAATGTAGGCTATTTCAGCAGGTATTCAAGCAGGGCTTTCTGGCTGTGCAGGCGATTTTCGGCTGCATCCCAGGTCATGCTCTGCGAGCCATCAATCACTTCGGCACTGACTTCCTCTCCTCGGTGTGCGGGCAGGCAGTGGGTAAACAGGGCATCAGAGTTGGCAACGGCCATGGTTTCAGCGGTAACCTGGAAATCAGCAAAATCCCGCTCACGTTTTTTCTGTTCTTCTTCCTGTCCCATACTGGCCCAGACGTCCGTCGCGATGAGATCAGACCCTTTCGCCGCATCGAGAGGGTTATTGAATATTTTTGCCTGATCACCGGCTGTGGCCAGAATCTGTGCATCGGGTTCATAACCAACTGGAGTGGCAATGGTCAAGTGAAAGCCAAACTGGATGGCGGCATTGATATAGGAATGACACATATTATTACCATCACCAATCCAGGTGACAGTTTTACCTTTGATGCTTCCACGGCGTTCAGTATAGGCCTGGACATCAGCAAGCAACTGGCAGGGATGGTAGGTATCGGTTAAGGCATTAATGACGGGGACGCTTGAGTTGTCAGCAAACTGTGTAAGACCTTCATGATCAAAGGTACGGATCATAATGGCATCAACCATACTGGAAAGTACGCGTGCACTGTCGGCAATGGGTTCACCGCGACCTAGTTGCGTGTCTCTAGGGGAGAGGAAAATTGCGTGGCCGCCAAAGTGTGCCATCGCGGTTTCAAAAGATACGCGTGTGCGAGTGGATGATTTATCGAAAATCATTCCCAGTACTTTATTTTTTAATGGTTCAAAAACTTCCCCGGCCTTTTGCATACGCTTGAGTTCAATGGCGCGTTGAATCATGGCCTCAAGATCGGGTTTATTAATATCCAGCAATGTCAGAAAGTGTTGAGTCATAGTCAGATCCCTCGCAGAGGAAAGAGTGCGAGTATTAGTTAAGGAAGGATTGAATCAGTTTACTGGTCATACTGACGATTTGATCCGCTTCCGCATCAGTCAGTACCAGTGGTGGCAATAAACGTACAACGTTGTCCGCCGTGATATTGAGTAACAGACCACTATCCAGTGCCTGTTTTAGTATTTCACCACAGGGGCGATCCAGTTCAACCGCCAGCATCATGCCTTTGCCTCGAATATCAACGACACTGTCGACATCGGCTAATGCCGCTTGAAAGCCTTTTAACATGCGTTGGCCGAGTTCGGCGGCACGTTGAGGTAGCTTTTCTTTTTCCATGGTATCAATGACCGCCAGGGCAGCGGCGCAAACCAGTGGATTGCCACCATAAGTGCTACCGTGGTGGCCTGGTTGAAACAGCTCAGCGGCCTGACCTTTTGCCAGGCAGGCACCGATGGGCATACCATTACCCAGTGCCTTGGCCAAT
Organism: Gammaproteobacteria bacterium; assembly: GCA_026196045.1. Taxonomy (GTDB): domain Bacteria; phylum Pseudomonadota; class Gammaproteobacteria; order UBA6429; family Thiohalophilaceae; genus JAPHRJ01. The sequence goes on along the minus strand of JAPHRJ010000042.1, from coordinate 52,220 downwards.
GTTAGAATGTCAGGCGTGATCTGACTATGTTCATAGGCAAACCATTTTCCAGTCCGACCCATACCGGTCTGAATTTCATCCAGGATCAATAACCAGCCCTGCTTATTACAGAGTTTACGAACACTGGACAAATAGTCTTCATCAGGAATCTGTATGCCGCCCTCACCTATAATAGGCTCCAGCATAACTGCAACGACGTCGTTGTTATTTTTGGCAATATTTTCCAGTGCTGTCAGATCATTGTAGGGCGCACGGACAAATCCCTGCACCAATGGTTCGAAGCCCGCCTGGACTTTACGGTTACCTGTGGCTGTCAGGGTGGCCATGGTGCGGCCATGGAAGCTGCCTTCCATGACAATAATATTGGGGATAGCAATGTCTTTGCTGTGGCCATAAAGACGGGCCAGTTTGATGGCGGCTTCATTGGCTTCGGCTCCGGAGTTGGAGAAGAAGACATTATCCATACCGGAGAGAGCAGTCAGTTTTTCAGCCAGACGGTACTGGTTTTCAATCTCATACCAGTTAGAGGTATGAACCAGTGTCTGTGCTTGCTGGCAAATCGCTGCGGTAACAGCCGGGTGAGCATGGCCAAGACTACAGACCGCCACACCACTTAATGCATCCAGGTATTTTTTCCCTTCGTTGTCCCACAGCCAGACACCTTCACCTTTTTTAAACGTGACGGGTAAGGGTGCGTAATTTTGCATTAAATGTTTGTTCATACCGAATCATCAAAACCTATAAAACAAAAAAGCAGCCCCTCTCGAGACCGCCGAAACGCAATATTCTAGCCTTTTCCAGATAAGGGAGCAAATTCATCCCATTATTTTGGCAATAAAAAAACCCGGTCTTGCAACCGGGTTTCAGCTAGCTTCTGGCAAAAATTAACCGAGGTTACTGGCAACAAAATCCCAGTTCACCAGATTCCAGAAGTTTTCTACATATTTTGGACGCGCATTGCGAACGTCAATGTAGTAAGCATGTTCCCAGACGTCACAGGTCATCAGTGGAGTGACTCCGTCAGTCAGAGGGCAACCGGCGTTGCTGGTATTCACGATTTCCAGTGCGCCAGCTTTGTTTTTCACCAGCCAGGTCCAGCCTGAGCCGAAGTTGGTCACACAGGAGGTCGTGAACTTTTCCTTGAAATCAGCAAAAGAACCAAATGCACTGTTGATAGCATCGGCTAGAGCAGCCGTTGGTTCACCACCACCATTAGGGCTTAAGCAATTCCAGTAGAACGTGTGGTTCCAGACCTGGGCGGCGTTGTTAAACAGGCCCGCAGAAGATTTCATGATAATGTCTTCCAGTGAAGCCGTTTCGAATTCAGTACCCTTGATCAGGTTGTTTAAATTGGTGACATACGTCTGGTGATGTTTACCATAGTGGTATTCCAGAGTTTCAGCAGAAATATGGGGTTCCAGTGCATTTTGCGCATAAGGCAGTGCAGGCAGTTCGTGGGCCATGGTTCAGAGCTCCTAATTTGTTAGTATTAAATTTAAAATGACATATCTAATAACCTGGCAAGTTCAGCCTTTTGAGTAGGCTTGCCATGTTGATCAGCATAGAATATCAATATGGTATCGATATGAACATTCTCAAGGCCGATGCTGATAACATTAGTGACTGATAATATAATAACCTAGTATTTTAATCAATCATTATTTAGGGGTTTCCCGGCCCATGTCCGGGTTTCAGGGTGAACTTCCGGATATTGCCATAAACGGGTTCTCGATGAATGCTATTGAATTAAGTATTTTTACCAGCCGTCTGAATGCCGTGTGTGATGAAATGGGGGCGGTTCTGCAACGGGCCGCGTTTTCGCCCAATATTCGAGATCGACTCGATTTTTCCTGCGCCGTATTTGATGCACAGGGTGAGCTCTGCGCCCAGGCCGCCCATATTCCCGTTCACCTTGGCAGTATGGCCTTTGCCATGCGGAATATTGTCAGCCAGATCGACTGGACTGATGGGGATATGGTGATCGTCAATGATCCCTTTTTAGGTGGGACCCATTTACCCGATGTCACCCTGATTGCCCCCTTGTTTGTCGATAATCAGTTACAGGCATTTGTCGCCAATCGTGCGCATCATGCGGATATTGGGGCAACAACACCGGGTTCCATGCCCCTGTCGTCCAGACTGGAAGAAGAAGGCATCATTATTCCGCCGACAAAATTAGTGGTAGCAGGGAAACAGGATCAGGATTTTTTTAAGGAAATCACTGGTGCTACGCGCAGTGGCGAAACGGGCCAGGGCGATTTATCGGCACAGATCTCTGCAAATCATAGCGGGCTAGACAGACTGGCCGGACTCATAAAAAGTCCTGGGGCCGCTCAGTTTGATAAGGCCCTGGTGAGTCTGAACGACTACGCAGAACGGTTGGCTGAATCGGCGCTACTGGCTATTCCGAATGGTGCTTATGAATTTACTGATTATATGGATGATGATGGCCTGGGCCAAAAAGGGATTCCTATTAAGGCACGCTTACAGGTACAGCAACATCGGGTACATGTCGATTTCAGTGGAACAGCCGGACAGGTTAGCGGCAATATTAATTGTCCTTTATCGGTAGCGGCGGCGGCTGTTTTTTACGTGTTTCGCTGTCTGATGCCGAACCAGACTCCAGCCTGTGCCGGGACTTTTCGCCCGATTACACTGGAGGCACCAACAGGCAGTTTGATCAATGCACAACGTCCCGCTGCAGTGGCGGCTGGAAATGTGGAAACCAGTACAAGGATTGTTGATGTGGTTCTCGGTGCATTGGCGAAAGCCATGCCTGAACGTATTCCCGCGGCCAGTCATGGCAGTATGAATAACCTAGCTATGGGTAGTAGGCCACGGGGCAGTCGAACGAATGAACAGCCAGAAAAAAATGCCGTGTGGGATTATTATGAAACCATCGGCGGTGGCAGTGCGGCCGGGCCAGAGGGAGCGGGAGAATCTGGAATCCAGACCCATATGACCAATACTCGCAATACCCCCGTTGAAGTACTGGAAAGCTGTTATCCAATACGAATCCAACGTTATGCACTACGGGAATATTCAGGTGGTGGGGGACAGTACCGGGGTGGTGATGGTCTGATTCGTGAATTTGAATTTCTACAACCGGCTACGGTGACTTTATTAACTGAACGTCGTTATTATGCGCCATGGGGACTCAATGGTGGACAGGATGCCCAGCCAGGAAGCAATAGCCTGAATGGTAATGAACTGGGTGCCAAGGTGCATGTTGATGTAGAAGCTGGTGATGTGCTGACAATCCAGACTCCGGGTGGTGGTGGGTTTGGTTTAAAAGCATAATATATCTATATTTACGTATATTCACCCTTCGACAAGCTCAGGGCGAACGGTCTAACCGACAAGCTCAGGGCGAACGGTCTAATCGACAAGCTCAGGGCGAACGGTCTAAACTGGTCATCTTTTAGGAATATCTATATTTAGTGAAGCAAAATTTCATGAAACCAGTTCCTCGTCCCTTGTCACTCGTCACTCGGCCCTGATCTTATGTGTGGCATTTGCGGTGAAATAAGATTTGATGGTGCGCGTCCAGATACGGCGGCGGTAAAACGTATGTTGCCGGCACTGGCACGACGTGGCCCTGATTTTGAAGGTGAATGGTCTGATGATCATGTTGCCCTGGGCCACCGTCGTCTTGCAGTTATCGATCTTTCAGAACGTTCCAACCAGCCTTTGTTCGATAAGCAACTTCAACTGGCCCTGGTTTTTAACGGTGCCATTTATAACTACCGTGAGTTGCGTACTGAATTACAACGAGATGGTTACCAGTTTTTTACCGAGGGTGACTCTGAAGTTATTATCAAGGCGTATCACAAGTGGGGGGATCGCTGCCCAGAATACCTGCATGGTATGTTTGCCTTTGCTATCTGGGATTTGCGACAGCAGCACTTGTTTCTTGCTCGTGATCGTATGGGGATTAAACCTCTGTACTATACCCAGGATAACAAGCGCCTACGTTTTGCTTCCAACCCCCAGGCCTTATTAGCCGCAGGGGGTGTCGATACCTCGATTGACCCGGTCGCCCTGCATCATCAGTTCACTCTGCATGCAGTGATCCCGGCACCTCGTACTATTCTCACCGGTGTTCGTAAACTGATTCCAGCCACAGGATTAACTATCGATTGTCAGGCCGAGACAGTTGAAACTCGTTACTGGCATCTTAAAGCAACACGACCTGACCACGTTATGAATGAAGCTGAGTGGACAGATGCCATCCACGATGCGCTACGTGACGCTGTGCGCAAACGACTGGATGTCGCGGATGTGCCTGTCGGTGTGTTGTTATCGGGTGGACTGGATTCCAGTTTACTGGTGGCCCTGTTGGCGGAAGCCGGGGTGAAGGATCTGCTTACCTTTTCCATTGGCTTTGAAGATCAACCCGAGGAAAAAGGCAGTGAGTTTGAATTTTCCGATCAGGTTGTTGAGCGCTATCAGACCCGCCATCACAAATACCATATTCCAAATAGTCAGGTACTAACTCGCCTGCCTGAAGCGGTTAAATGCATGGCGGAGCCGATGGTAGGACAGGATGCCGTGGCCTTTTACCTGTTATCCGAACAGGTCTCAAAGGAAGTCAAAGTGGTGCAAAGCGGACAGGGGGCTGATGAGCTATTTGGCGGTTACTTCTGGTTCCCATTAATGAATCAGGATAATAACAACCTCATTGATGTGGAGCGTTTTGGAAAATATTATTTTGATCGCCCGCATTCTGAATTCAGTGAAATGTTGCATCCTGACTATCTTGGCGAAGATTACACTCGTGCCAAAGTGGCGGCATTGCTGGCGGAACCTCTGGCCGATGAGTTTATTGATCGGGTCCTGCATATGGATGTGACGACCTTAATTGTTGATGATCCGGTCAAACGTGTAGACAACATGACCATGGGTTGGGGACTGGAAGCTCGCGTACCGTTCCTGGATCAGCATCTGGTTGAGCTGGCAGCACAAATGCCGCCTGAGCTAAAACTGGGGTCTGGCGGGAAGCATGTGCTTAAACATATTTCCCGGGGCTTATTACCCGATGCCATTATTGATCGGCCCAAAGGTTATTTTCCCATGCCTGCGCTGAAATATGTTCGCGGTGAATTTTTAGAGTTTATGCAGGATATCCTGAATTCTCAGGCCTGTCGACATCGTGGAATTTACCAGCGAAGTTATGTTGATAAGCTACTTTCTGAGCCGGATCAGCATTTTACTGCCCTGCAGGGGAGCAAGTTGTGGCATTTATCTTTACTGGAATTTTGGTTACAGACTCATATTGATGGGCTTGAAATCTAGAAATAGAGCCATACGAAAGATATGGTTACAGGAAATAAATGTATACTATTTTACTCTGGTATTCCCCTTTGTCTGAAAATATATTAGGATTGGGTAATATATTTTAGAGCTAGCTTTTTTGTGCTTAGGATTAAGCCGAAAAGAATTAAGCCCAGATGAACCAATTCCAAAGCAGGTTTAACCTGTTGAACACATTTTATAGAGGTAGCAACTATGGACGTAATGGAGCGTATTAAACAGCAGGTTGAAAATAATCCTGTGGTCATTTTCATGAAAGGTACACCACAAATGCCACAGTGTGGTTTTTCCAGTCGCGCAGCCCAGGCATTAATGTCATGTGAACGTGAGTTTGCACATGTAAACGTCCTGATGGATCCTGAAATTTTTGAAAACCTGCCTCGTTATGCAAACTGGCCAACATTCCCACAGATTTATATTGATGGTGAACTCATTGGTGGTTGTGACATCACGCTGGAAATGTTCCAGAAAGGCGAGTTGAAAAAGGCGGTACAGGAGGCTGTCGATAAAAAATAAATCGGTAGTCATTCAACCATCAAAAGGGGAGCCTGTTGTTATCAGGCTCCCCTTTTTTGTATGATGGGGAAAAATATAACGAGCTGTTTATTTATAATAAATATTATTCCGAAGGATCGTGATTTAATTCACTTTAAGCAGGGACATCGTTTACCTTTACATGACTAAATTTTATCTATCATACCTGTTGCAGTGCGTACTCTATGGTGTGCTGTATTTTATATTTGGTGAGGTTGGGCTGCTCATTAAAACAGGGATTGCAGGGGTTACGCCGTTCTGGCCCCCGTCAGGGTTAATGCTCATGGTTTTTTTGCTGGTAGGCACACGCTACTGGCCCGCCGTTTTTCTAGGCATAGCTTTACTGGCAAGTAATCATGGAATTTCTTTTCCTGTTGCTATGATTGCTGCAAGTGGCAATGCGTTTGAAGCGATCATCGCCTGGTTCCTGCTGCAAAAAGCGGGTTTTGAACTGACCTTCAATACAGTAAAGCACGTAGCCTATTTTTCCATCATTGCATTTGTCGCCCCCCTGATATCCAGTACTCTGGGAAGTATTGCGATGATGTTAGAAATTGGTGCCAGTTGGTCTGAATTTGGATTTATCTGGGCAATGTGGTGGTTGGGAGATGCGATAGGTATTCTTCTGATCCTGCCTTTGGGACTGGCCTGGCGTTATTCCGTAGTTAAAAAAATACAGGCGTTGTTACCGCAAACAAAGCTGACACTACCGAAATTGGCTGCTCAGGATTATCATCTGAGTACAAAAAATTATATGCAGTTCCTTGCGGTTATCTCGCTGTTAACCCTTGCCAGTTATTATAGTTTCATACCTCATGATTTAGGTATAACGACTCAATTAGCCTCATTTTACTTGATCATGCCATTGACGGTGATTGCGGCAATTTTGTGGGGACAGAAGGGTGCGACGCTAGCAACGGCAATAGTGAGTAGTATTTTATTAGTTGCTTATCACCCTTATTGGGATACCTTTGCCATTCATGATGGACATCTTAATCTTTTATTGGTGGTTACATTTATCGCCATTACGGTGATTACGTCTCTGATTGTTGCTGCACTGTTTTCTGAGAGGCAGCAAGCTGAACATTCTCTTCGGCAATCGCACCAGCAATTAAAGGAAAGTGAATTACGCCTTCGGCAGGTCTCAGATAATATTAAAGAAGTGTTCTGGCTAGCAGATGCTAAGACAGGAGATGTGATCTATGCCAGTCCTTCTTACGAAAATATATGGGAAACAAAAGTCGAAGCATTGCTGGAGGATAGTAATAACTGGACAAAACCAATTCATAGCGATGATGTGAATGAAGTTGTAACCAGTTTTGAAAAATTAAGCAAGGGCACAAAATTTGATTATGAATATAGAATAGTTCAACGTGATGGCAGTATTCGCTGGATCCATGATAAAGGTTTTCCTGTATATAACGAATCAGGTGAATTATATCGCATCGCAGGTATTGCTGAAGATATTACTGAAAGAAAAGAGGCCGCAGAAAATCGTAAACAACAACAGGAAGAACTGGCCAGGTTAAGTCGATACATTTCTGTTGGTGAATTAGGTACCAGTCTTGCGCATGAGATCAGCCAGCCACTTACTTCGATAATATGTTATAGCCGTGGGGCATTGACACGGCTAGCAAGTGAGAAACTGTCAGATACTGAAATCAAAGATATTATGACCTGCATGTCAGATGAAGCGACACGAGCAGGAAAAATTGTTAAAAAGCTCAGGGAGTTTGTGAATAGAAAGGACATACGTTTTTCAACGGTAGACGTGAATGAAGTCGTTGAAGAGACAATAAAATTAATTGAAGAAAAAGCCAGGAGTGCTGACGTTAGTCTGGTATCTATTTTGTCTCCAACCATACCAAATATTATTGCGGATACTATTTTATTACAGCAGGTGATTCTTAACCTGTCATTTAATGCTATTGAAGCAATGCAAACGGCAGAACTGAAAACGCGGGTATTAACTATTTCAACTAATGTTAACCATAATGCAGTTCAGTTGCGTGTTTGTGATACCGGTCCAGGTGTAGAGGATGAACTCCTGGAGGAAATTATGAAACCACTGTTTACCACCAAGACCGGGGGGATCGGTTTGGGTCTGCCTATTAGTTATTCCATTATTGAGTCAATGGGGGGTAATCTGAATGCTTACTCTGAACCAAATCGGGGTTTTTGTTTTGAAATTAGTTTGCCAGTGCAGATGACAGCAAGCTAAAAGAAATAATACTCAGCCTGACTAAGAGGAGAAAGGAGATTAAGGAGGGTCAACTCTATCCCATTTGTTAATGATGTGGCAGAACAGCTCTGCTGTTCGCTCAGCATCATAAACAGCAGAATGTGCCTCACTATTATTCCACTGGATCCCCGCCGCCTGAGCTGCTCGTGCCAGTACGGTTTGGCCGAAGGCCAGCCCACCTAATGTTGCGGTATCAAAAGTACTAAACTGATGAAATGGTGTTTTACTGAAACCGCAGCGACTGGACGCGGCGTGTATAAAGCCCAGATCAAAAAATGGATTGTGGCCGACCAGGATAGCCCGACTGCAACGGGTCTCCTCAAGGTAATCACTCAGGGGGTCAAAAATTATTTTCAGTGCTTCAGCTTCAGGTTTGGCCATACGAAAGGGATGGAATGGATCGATACCAGTAAATTCAAGTGCCTTGGGGTCAAGCTCTGAGCCAGGGAAAGGTTCAACATAACAGTCAATGGTTTCACCGGGAACAACTTTACCCATTTCATCCATTAGAATGGGCAGGGCTGCAATTTCCAGTAAGGCATTCTTTTTGGCATCAAACCCGGCAGTTTCAACATCAACAACAACAGGCAGGAACCCGCGAAAACGTTGGGCTATGCCTTTTTCAGGTTTATTTCTCATGCGCGCAGCATACAGGAATGCCCCAAAAATTGCGATTGTGAAAAGTAATTATCTAATCGTGGATGCGCCTGCTTTTCGCCTAAATATGTATTAAAGTGATAGTTATGAGCGTTGAAATGCCCCCCAAGATTTCTGTATTTTCAATTTTTCGTATTTTTCTTTTTGGTGTGTGCCTTGCCTGCATACCATTAGTGCTAGCCGTTGGGGAAAACCAGACTGCCTTATTGTGGCGCATTGAGACTAATGCTGAATCTGGTCTTATTCCCAACTATATTCCCAGCTATGTTCTTGGAACGATCCATAGTGCGGACGAACGTATTTTAAAACTACCTACCCAGGTGCAGCAGGCATTTAATAAGGCAGATAGCTTTACCGCTGAAATAAAAATGGAGCCGGCTACACTGCTAAAGGCAAATCTGTCGATGTTTTTAAGCGGGAAGAAATCGCTGGATGAATTAGTCGATAAGTCTGTATTTCAACAATGTGTAAATCTGCTGGATGATTATGGGATCCCAGAGCTGTTGGTAAAAAAAATGAAACCCTGGGCGGTCGCCGTGACATTAAGTATGCCGAAAGCATCTGGCCAGTTTCTTGATCTTTTTATGTATAGAGAAGCAAAAGCCGCAGGTAAAAAACTTTACGGGCTGGAATCAGTCGATGAACAAATGTCACTTTTTGATGATATGCCTCTGAAGTTGCAGATTACCATGCTCAATGAAGCCATTGCGCAACATGCCGATTCACAAAAAATGATTGAATTATTGACTAAAGCTTACCTGAATCGAAATCTGACTGAAATATATGAGCTGAGTTATGGGTTCATGGAACAAAGTGATCCTGAACTTGTGAAAGTAATAGATACTGAGGTCATTATTAAACGCAATCTACGTATGTTAGAACGCATGTTGCCTATTCTAAAGGAGGGTAATGCCTTTATTGCTGTGGGCGCACTGCATTTGCCAGGAGAAAAAGGGCTGCTGCAATTACTCAGGCAGAGAGGGTTTAAGCCAGTACCGGTTTATTAGCCCTGAGTATATTTATATTTCTGGTTTATTTTTAGCAATTCAGTTTTTTATTTATCCAGGTGCCAGGCAACGGTCTGTCCTGCACGAAGGGGAATGAGTGTTTCATTTCCAAATGGAAGCTCAGTAGGGACATCCCAGGATTTACGTCGCAGGGTAATGCTATCGGTGTTTCGTGGTAAACGATAAAAGTCTGGCCCGAAAAAACTGGCGAAGGCTTCGAGTTTATCCAGTGCATTGGCCTGTTCAAAAGCTTCGGCATAAAGCTCGATGGCCGCATGGGCAGAATATATACCAGCACACCCACAGGATGATTCCTTGCTGGCCTGTGAATGTGGTGCGCTATCTGTACCCAGGAAAAATTTTGGGTTACCACTGATCGCTGCTTCAATCAGCGCAGTACGATGGGCTTCTCGCTTTAAGATGGGTAAACAATAATGATGCGGGTTAATCCCACCTTTGAAAATATCATTACGATTCATCAACAGGTGGTGGGGAGTAATGGTGGCGGCCACATTACTTGCCATGGACTTCACAAAGTCGACGGCATGGGCCGTGGTAATATGTTCCAGTACCAGGCGTAAGTTTGGAAAACGTTTGAGTAATGGCTCGAGGACGGACTCAATAAATACGGCTTCACGATCAAATATATCGACATTGGGATCGGTGACTTCACCGTGTACCAGTAATGGCAGGCCAGTCTGTTCCATTTTTTCCAGAGCCGTATAGGTGTATTTTATATCACTCACCCCGGAGTCTGAATTCGTTGTTGCTCCGGCGGGATAATATTTTACGGCATGAACATGGGCATTGCTGGCAGCCAGTTGAATCTCTTTGGCTGAAGTATTATCAGTCAGGTATAAGGTCATCAAAGGTTCAAACTGACAGTCATCCGGGATAGCGGCAAGAATGCGTTCACGGTAGGCCAGTGCCTGCGTAACAGTGGTAACGGGTGGCTTGAGATTAGGCATGATAATAGCGCGAGCAAAACGTCGTGCGGTATCTGGGATGACATTTTTAAGAACATCACCGTCACGTACATGCAGGTGCCAGTCATCAGGTCGAGACAGTGTTATTTTATCCATAATATCAATCTAGTGTAGGTTGGGTTAGATGTGCTTACAGTTATATTAGATTGTAGTGTGCATTCTAAGTGACGAATAAAATTAGATTGAAAGTTGTAAGTCATAATCCAACCTGTATTTATTTTTTAGTGGCAAAGACCTCATGATCGGCCCAGTGGGCAAACTCGGTACGGCTACAGCTATCAGCACTACGTAGACCGATACCTTCAGCAATGCGATAAATGACCATGTCCTTGTCAGGATCGGTGTGGTGGGATTCATCTATGATGTGTCTCACGCACCATTCTGTTCCGTGGAGCCCATTGCTGTAATAATGGCCAAGCTTAATATCGGCGGGTTTCAGTCGTGCATGTTGTGCTTCTTTCAAACACAGCGTAAATAAACTCTGCAGGTCATCGATCGTGGCGTCAATAACAAGATCCATATCTTCTATAGCCTTTTCAAGATGATGTTGTTTGAAGGGTAAAATGGTTTTATTCTGGAGTGTCTTTGGTGTATCTGTAAAGCGCATGAGTGTGACCGGATAGCGTCGCCAGGGGAAAACACTGTTAAATGTCAGCGCAACAATGAAAATAATAATACAGTTTAATAAAACCGGTGTAAGGGCATAGCTGTACCCCAGTTCATGAATAGCACTGCCACCGATCACGGCCGCCAATGCTGTCGCACCTCCCGGTGGATGGATACAGCGCAAAACATGCATGGCACCAATGGCGAGCCCAACAGCAAGACCAGCCGCTAAAAATAAATTGGGTATAAACTGATAACAGGCCACGCCAATCAGCGCAGAAGATAGATGTCCACCAAACAGTGCCCAGGGCTGAGATAGTTTGCCATGTGGGACGGCAAAGACCAGCACAGCCGAGGCCCCCATGGAAGGGACAATCAATGTGCTGCCACTGGCACCGGTGAACCAGTAACTGATCAGGGCAATCAGACTGATACCGACAAAACCTCCCATCGCGGATGCCAGCTTTTCTGTATGGCTGACATGGCTCGATTCAAAACCAATAAAGTGTTTAAATTTTTCTACAGACATAGAACGAGATACCGGTAGTTACTGTGTTAAATGTTTAATTTCCCTGTGTCGAAAGCAGTCCGTGACATGATCGTTGATCATACCAACGGCCTGCATAAATGCATAGCAAATTGTACTGCCAACAAATTTACAGCCACGTTGTTTTAGATCAAGACTCAATGCGTCCGATACAGGTGTTGTTACGGGAATCTGTCTGAGGGTCTTCCAGTGATTCTGCACAGGAGCACCATCAACAAAACGCCAGAGGTATTGATCAAAGCTGGAAAATTCGTTTTGTATTTCAATAAAAGAGCGGGCGTTTTGAACAGAAGCGTTTACTTTTAATTTGTTACGCACAATTCCCGGGTTGGTTAATAATTGCTGGATTTTTTTGTCTGAGTAGCGTGCAACCTTATTAACATCAAATTGATTATAGGCTTTACGGTAGTTTTGCCTTTTTTTAAGGATAGTAATCCAGCTTAGCCCAGCCTGTGCACCTTCCAGGATCAGAAATTCAAACAGTTTTTGATCATCGTGAACGGGTACACCCCACTCATTGTCATGATAATCAATATACAGGGGATCGTTACCGGCCCATTCACATCGGTGGAGTGGCTTCCGATTTACTGGCATGAATAGTAAATCAGGTGCTCATTGTCAACAGAAATAGATTCACCCAGACTGATAAAGCCTGAACCGCTTAAAGGATAGTCTTCGCCATGTATATAAACTTCTTTACCACCCTGAGGTTTAATAAAGGTGCCATTCGTGCTGTGGTCAGAAACAACAAACTTACCTTTACGATAAGACAATTTTGCATGTTGCCGTGAAGCACAATCTGAATCAATAATGAAAGCACATTTAGTGCTGCGGCCAACTACCAAACCAGCACCTCTTGAATCTAGCTCTTTAATTTTTTCGTGATAAGTTAAATACAGTTGTTGTTTTCCCTTGAATAAACTATTAGCCAGGGAGGTGTTCATCATTTCTGTCAATGTGGGTTCTGCTTCATCCAGTTCCTTGATCGATTTTATATGGGCAGATCTACTTTCCTGTTGCTTGATAAGGTTGATGAAATTATTTTCTTTTCGTAATAAATAATTACCAAGTTCATTTAACAGGGTATTATTAATGTTTTCAGGATCGAGTTCATAGGTATGTACCACACTATTTTCTACATTGTTAATGGTCAGATTAATAAGTTGTCGTTGATAATCTGAACGAAATAATAAGCTGGAAGATACATAGCCTTTGATTTCAGGTTCTCCCACTATATGACCATTGATCTCTATACCTAAATGTCGAAGTTTATTATGTAATTTGTCAGCATCTTCCGGGCTGGAGGTGGAGATTTTGCAGTGTTCCTGTTCACAGAATAGTATAAAGCCAAGCCCAATGGTTAAGTTACTAAAAGTGTTTTCGGTATACAGACGATAATTTTTCTGCACCAGTTCATGTAAGGTGCCCAGTTTTTCGATTTCAAAGTCTGTCTTGATGTCAGGCGAAACAATACGTAATTGTTCCATTAACTCAATCAGGTAATGGTGGACACGATCCAGGCAGTTAACGATCTCGCTATGATGAAATTCATCCAGCGATTCATGTTTACCGGTAGCCTGTTCTTTATCTTTAAGTACCGATTTGGCCTGTTTTTTTAAATAGTCCAAGGCGTCCATTTTTTATCCTTATTTTTTGCCCGGTGTTGTTGAATACTATGCATTCTAGAGAGGCATAATAAAGCTAATATAATGATTATATGCCACCTGTTGTGAGCTTGCCGGGATCAAGCAGTTTTTTTAATTCAGCTTCATCCAGATCGGTCATTTCCATTGCCACTTCCAGCACAGGTCTTTTTTCGGCATAGGCTTTCTTGGCAATAGCCGCCCCCTTTTCATAACCGATAACAGGATTTAATGCTGTGACCAGGATTGGGTTCTTCGATATGGATGCATTGATGTTGTCTTTATTGACCTTAAATCCATCAATGGCTTTATCTGCGAGCTGGCGGGAAGCTGTGGCAAGCAGTTCAGTACTTTGCAGCAGGTTATAGCTAATGACCGGTAACATTACATTAAGCTGGAAGGTGCCTGACTGGCCAGCAATACTGATCGTGGTATCGTTACCAATGACCTGAGCACAGACCATGGCAACTGCTTCTGGTATTACCGGGTTAATTTTTCCAGGCATGATAGAACTACCCGGTTGCAGGGCAGGTAATTCGATTTCTGACAGTCCAGCCAGAGGGCCACTGTTCATCCAGCGCAGGTCATTGGCAATTTTCATCAGGCTAACAGCCAGTGTTTTTAGTTGCCCACTCATTTCAACCGCACTGTCCTGAGAAGCCAGACCAACAAAATTATTTTGCATTGGAGTGAAAGCCAGACTGGTTTTTTCTGCCAGCATGTGAGCAACGTATTTTCCAAAGTCCGGGTGAGCGTTAATGCCCGTACCGACAGCGGTGCCTCCCTGTGGAAGCGCAAGCAGGCGTGGCAAGCTGGATTGAATTCGCGCCAGTCCATCATCGAGCTGGTTTTTCCAGGCTTTCAGCTCCTGTCCCAGGGTGATGGGCATGGCGTCCATTAAATGGGTACGGCCCGTTTTCACTACACTTTGTAATTCCACCGAACGAATTTCGATCGTATTGGCGAGGTGCTGCAGGGCAGGTTGTAGTTTGTGATTTAACTCCAGGCAGGCACTCACATGGATAGTTGTCGGGATCACATCATTGGAGCTTTGGCTCATGTTGACATGATCATTGGGATGCACCGTGATCCCGGAATTTTTACTGGCAAGGTGAGCGATCACCTCATTCATATTCATATTGGTACTGGTACCGGATCCCGTTTGAAACACATCCACAGGAAAATGCTCAAGGTGCTGACCATCGGCGATTTCAAGGGCCGAGGTCTGGATGGTGGCGGCAATGGCACTATCAAGCAAACCCAGTTCATGGTTAGCGGTGGCACAGGCATATTTCACCAGGGCTAAAGCACGGATAAATGCCGCAGGCATGGGCAGGCCACTGATAGGAAAGTTGTTTACCGCGCGTTGAGTTTGAGCACCATAGAAGGCATTGGCGGGAACCTGAAGTTCGCCCATGCTGTCATATTCGGTACGAAAAGATTGTTTTGCCATAGGTGTTATTCTCTATGTTAGCTGGCTTTCCAGTGATGTATTTTTTCCTCGACCACGCGCCAGCAATTGTCTTCTTCCAGTTCAAGGATAATGTCTTTGTTGACCATAAAAGATGGGCCATCTCTGGCCTGCATGTTTTCTTCAACATTAAATACCAGGCGGCGAAGGGTCATGTTTTTCACCTTTAATAAGGTATAGGAAAGGCCCTGCAATTCTTCATTATTGAATTCATTCTGCCGACGAATTTTCCATTGCTGGTAGTTCACCACTTTACCGCTGGGAAGTCCATAAACCTGGACTTCGCTGGAAACCAGAGCCATGTGCGCTTCTAGATCGAAGGACATGATGCTGTTACTGAGATCTTGCAGCCATTGTTCAATTATTGTTTGTGACATAATTTGGTTAATTAATACTCAATTATTGTGCGTTCAGGTAATCTTAATGATTAATCGGCCAAGTCTAGCTTGTTTTTAGTTATTGATTTGAATGAGTTGTTAGCTTTTTTCTAGAAAGATAATCCCTCGTTTCTTGACCTTGGCGGACAAAAGCCCGATCATAGGCGGCTTTGTTTACGGCAGCAGGTTAACTGGTCGGAATTATTGGCCTGGTGAACCCTGATAAACCAGGAATACCTGGGGGCTGATACAGATTGATAATAACAACATTGTTGTTATAAATAGATGGCAATCTGAGCCTAGCCTAATAAATTCAACAACTTATTTAGAGTTATCTGCGAAGGAGTCCTATGAACGACGCCGATAAAAAACGTCTACTGCGGGAAATGATATTTTACCGCCGTTTCGAAGACCGCACATTTGAAGCCTACATGGAACGCAAGATTGGTGGGTTTTTACACTTATATTCTGGTCAGGAAGCTGTGGCCACGGGTGTGCTTGAAAAAGCCGTCGTGGGACAGGGTAACAAAAATGACTATGTCATCACGGGTTATCGTGATCATGTTCATGCCTTAAAGACCGGAGCACCAGCCAAAGAAGTTATGGCTGAGCTGTATGGCAAGGAAACGGGTTCATCCCGTGGCCGTGGTGGCTCCATGCATATCTTTGATCCAACCCAGAATTTCATGGGCGGTTATGCGCTGGTAGGGCAACCTTTCCCCCTGGCTGCAGGCCTGGCGATGGGCTGCAAGCATAAGAAAACAAATCAAATTGCAATTTGCTTCCTGGGTGACGGTGCTAATAATCAGGGCACATTCCATGAAACCATGAATATGGCCAAGATCTGGAATTTGCCGGTGCTGTTTGTTTGTGAAAACAACGGATACGCTATTGGTACCCACATTGATCGCTCTACGGCGGTAAGAGATCAGTATAAGCGTGTTGCCGCTTACGATATGGAAGCCAGTCAACATGATGGTATGGATATTGATATCGTTATGGAAGCAGCAGAAAAAGCGATTGATTTTGTACGTAGTGGTAAAGGTCCTTACTTTCTCGAGTTTATGACTTATCGTTTCCGCGGACACTCAATGTCAGATGCGAAAAGTTATCGTACCCGTGAAGAAGAGCTGGAATGGGAAAAACGTGATCCTATTAATATCTACAGCAAACGTCTGATCGATGCCGGTCTTATTACTCAGGATGATATCAAGGCGATGGAAAGAGAAATTGATGAAAACATGGAAAATGAAATCATTAAATTTGCTGAAGAAAGTCCTGAACCGAGAGTTGAAGATCTGACGAAATACGTTCTGGATGACAACCCCGATCCTCGCTGGATTGGTCCACTGCAGAAATAATTACCGAGGTTTAACAATGGCAGAGATGGCATATTGGGAAGCGATTCGTCGCGCCCATGATGAAGAAATGGCAAATGACCCACTGGTTATTGCAATGGGAGAAGACATTGGTGTTGCTGGCGGTACTTATAAAGCAACGCTGGGCCTGTATGACAAGTACGGTGAAGAGCGGGTCATTGATACCCCAATTTCTGAAAACTCTTACACCGGAATTGGTATTGGCGCTTCAATGGTTGGCATGCGTCCGATTATTGAAATCATGTCCATTAACTTTGCGCTACTGGCGTTAGATACCCTGATCAATGCAGCGGCAAAAATCCGTTACATGTCAGGTGGTCGAGTTCAATGTCCAATTGTAATGCGTACCCCAGGTGGTACTGCACATCAGTTAGCGGCACAACATTCCGCGCGTCTGGCACGTATGTTTATGAGTACCTCCGGCCTGCGCGTGGTGACACCACGTGGACCACTGGATGCCTACGGTATGTTGAAATCAGCAGTGCGATGTAATGATCCGGTGATCATTATTGAACATGAGCAAATGTATAACCTGAAAGAAGATATTCCGGATGAAGAGTTTTTCCGTCCTCTTGAAGGAGCGGAAGTCGTTCGTGAAGGGTCTGATATTACTTTAATTGGTTATAACTACAGTGTGCATCTGTGTCTGGAAGCTGCGAAACGTCTTGAAGCTGACGGTATTAATGCCGAAGTGCTGGACTTGCGTGCGCTGAAACCGCTTGATCATGACTCTATTCGCAAATCAGTGGAAAAAACTCATCGTGTTGTTATCGCTGAGGAAGACGAAGCGGCTGTAGGTGTTGGTGCAGAAATCATGGCTGTGATTAATGAAGAGTGTTTCTTTGCTCTGGATGCTCAGCCTGTTCGTGTTCATGCAGCGGATGTGCCTGTACCTTATAACGCCAGACTGGAAAAGGCCGCCATCCCAAGTGCGGAAGATGTGTATCACGGTGCACTGAAGGTAATGGGAAAAATTTAAGTGACGAGTGACTAGTTACGAGTGACTAGTAAAAGCGTTAACTAAGTAAATATTAAAAATTAAGTAAGGAGTGTCAGGCAATTCGAGATTAGTTTGTTTTTTATTTGAATCGCCGTCACTTGTTACTCGAACCTAGAAACTTGATTTTATGTCTGAACCTTATGTAATCAAAATGCCCCAGCTCTCTGACACCATGACTGAAGGTGTGCTGGTTAGCTGGGAAAAAGAAATTGGCGACAAAGTTGAACGTGGTGAAATTGTCGCAACCATTGAAACTGATAAGGCCATCATGGATGTAGAAGTCTTCCGTGAAGGCTATTTGTCGGGTCCAATGATCGAAGTTGATGCAACCGTTCCCGTGGGTGATGCAATTGCTTATCTTGTTGCGAGTGCCGATGAGGTACAGCAGGAAGGAGTTGCTCCAGCCGCAGCACCAGTGGAAGCCATTTCTGAAGAAGTGGTAGAAGAAAGTGTTGCGCCTGTCGATGAAGCTCCAGCCGATGCTCACCCAGTTAAAATGCCTCAGTTGTCTGACACCATGACCGAAGGTGTGCTGGTCAGCTGGGAAAAAGAAATTGGCGACAAGGTTGAACGTGGCGATGTCGTTGCCCAGATTGAAACCGATAAAGCCATTATGGACGTGGAAGTTTTCCGTGAAGGCTATCTTTCTGGACCGATGGCCGAGGTTGATGCGGTCATTCCAGTTGGAGAACCTATTGCGTATCTGGTTCCGGAAGCGGGACATGTGTTGAACACCACAAAATCAGCCAGTGCGGCCGCTTCGACAGCAGATACGGCGACTCCAGTGAAGGCGATACCTTCCGGTACGGTTAAACACAAAACCAAAATTCCAGCCATGCCACATGGTGCGACACCTGCACCGCGTCCACGCAGTGGTAGTGCCACACCGTATGCACGACAACTGGCCGGAGCACATGGTATTGATCTGAATTCCATCACCGGAACCGGTGCTGATGGCAGTATCATCGCGGCTGACGTGATGAACAGTAATGTGCAGAAGACCTCAACTCAGCGTATTTTCCAGGTAGCGGGTGAAGGTCGTCCAATGACGGCTATGGAAAAAGCGGTTGCGCACAATATGGAATATTCACTCTCCATGCCCCTGTTCCGCGTGACGGTGAATATCGATCCATCAGCATTGAAAGCGGCATCCAAAGCCAAAGGTTTTTCACTCACTGTTACGCTGGCTAAAGCAGCGGCATTGGCGATTGATAAACATCCTATTATCAATGCGGTATATCAGCACGAAGATCGGATCATAGAACGCGAACATGTCGATGTTGGTCTGGCGGTAGAAACCGACGGCATGGGTCTGGTCGTACCAGTACTGCGCGATGCGTCTAACCGTGATTTAGGTGATCTGTCGGCTAACTGGAAAGATCTGGTCGATCGTGCTCGTGCCCGTCGACTGAAACCAGAAGAATACTCTAATCCCACGTTTACCATTTCTAATATGGGCATGATGGGAGTTGCACAGTTTGATGCGATTCCATCTCCGGGTACTTCAGCAATTTTTGCGATTTCTACTCTGGGACCTCAGGGTATGCCGATCACCATTACAGCGGATCATCGTATTGTTAATGGTGCCGATGCCGCTAAATTCCTGAATACATTTAAAGGACTGGTTGAAAGCCCAACCTGGCTGGATGCGTCAGCACCAGCAGCCGTGGCGGCTCCTCAAACAGCCAGCTTTGATTTTAAACTGCCAGAAGGTAACTACGACTATGATGTCGTTGTCATTGGCGGTGGCCCTGGCGGTGAAGATTGTGCCCGTGATTTGAAAGAACACGGATATAAAGTGGCCATGATTAACGATGCTCCGTTCCCCGGTGGTGAATGTCTGTGGCGTGGTTGTATACCGTCCAAAGCCTGGCGGGCAGCGGCCGATCGTATTCGTGATCGTGCTCATGATGAACATCTGGGTGTTAAAGGCACTAACAAGCCGACACTCGACTGGGCCAAGATGGAAAAAACTCGCCGTGGCGTTCTAGAGAAGCGCGGTGGAATGGCACTGAACACCGATAAAGGTGTGAAGATTGATGTGATCCAGGGTTTTGCTCGTTTTGTTGACGATCACACGATTGCGATTGATACAGGCGGTAATCAGGACGATCCACATACTCGTGCAATTCCCGGTGATGGTTCCAAAGTTAAGAACGTAACATTTGCCGGTGCGGTTATCGCGACTGGTGCACCGCCATTTGTTCCCCCTATCCCTGGTGCCCTTGATGGGGTTGAAGCTGGTGGCGTACTGACTTCAGATACTGTCTGGGGATTGAAAGCTGCTCCTAAACGATTAGGTGTGATTGGTGGTGGTGCGATCGGCGTCGAAATGGCACAGATTTTCCAGGATTTCGGTGCTAACGTCCTGCTTCTTGAAGGTAACGAACGTATCCTTGCTGAAGTGGAGCCTGAAATCGCCAAACAGCTGACCGCTGTCCTTAATGATGATCCTCGTCTGACCATTGAAGCCGGCGCGACGGTTAAAGAAATCAAGGGCAAGCCCGGTGCGATGAAAATCGTTTATGGCGGTAGTGATGATAAGGATCATACGTTCAGTTGTGATTACGTCATCATGGCTACCGGTAAACGTCCGGTACTTGAACCTCTGGCTCTGGACAAAGCCGGCGTTGAAACGGAAAAAGGTGTCATCAAGGCGGACAATCGTTGCCGCACCTCGGTACCACATATCTTTGCCGTGGGTGATGTTATCGGTGGCCTGATGCTTGCGCACACCGCAGGTCAGCAGGGCCGAGTCGCGGCCTGCACGATTGCCGGTGAAGACATGGTTTATGATCAGGACAAAGATTCTGGTGTGATCTTTACTCGTCCCGAAGCGGCTTTTGTTGGTCTCTCTGTTGATCAGGCCAAAGCTAAAGGTATTGATGCGGTTGAAGTCAAAGTACCGATGAATATCGACGCCAAGGCCATGATTACCAATGAAATCCACGGCCTGATCAAGATTGTGGCCGACAAGGTTTCTCACCGTGTTATTGGCGTACATTTCCTTGCAGATCATGCAGATACGTTGATTGGTGAAGGCGTAATGATGGTTTCTGGTGATATGACACTGGAACAGGTCGGCAATGCGATACATCCTCACCCAACTCAGACTGAGTTGTTCGGTGAACTGGCTCGTCGCCTGAGTTCTCGCCTGCGTCGTGCTGAGAAGCGCAGGAAAAAATAAAAGCTTACTAACGCAAAGGCGCAGAATGCGCAAAGATTATCTTTATTAATTCTTTGCAAGCTCCGCGTCTTTGCGTTGAAGTGTTTTTCTCTCGTTATCTTCTATTCTCTCCAATTCTGGTACGACCTTTGCATTTTCCGAGGTATGTCTGGAAAAATGCGTTCATCATTACTTCTCATATTTATTTTGAGCACGCTGTGCCTGAATCCACCGCTATGGGCTGGATACCAGTTCCATAAAGCCACGCTTGAAGAAGCTCGCTGGTACGTGGAGTCCTCGCCGGTGGTCTGTCGGATGGTGCATGAAATTTCTGTTTATGGTGAAGCCGTATTTCTACGTAAAATCAAAAGTGAGCTGGAATTTGTCGTCAATGTAAATCAGCCGGCGACCAGGCCCGGTGAAGCTCGACTGCAGTCATTACCTCCAGAATGGAAACATTTTTCCTTTGCCAGGAACTTTGGTTCTGTACCGGTTATTCAGGGTAGAAGTCCGTTTTATCTGAGTAACTCATGGGCGACTCGAATGGTCGCTGAACTCCAGGAAGGCATGGATTTACACCTGAAGTACCGTGACTGGTCCGATGAAACGGACGAGATTTCAGTACGGATTCTGGGCATGAATTTTAATTCAGCCTGGGATGAATTCCAGGACTGTGAACAGGGCTTACTGAAAGTTAATTTCACCGATATCAAACAGAATGTAATTCTTTATGCTAAAGGTCAGATCGAGCCGAACAGTAGCGCCAAACTGGAACTGGACAGGATGATCAGATATATGAAGGCTGATCCGAGCGTACGCAGTGTAAGAATAGACGGGTATACCGATAGTAAGGGACTGCAACGGGTTAACATCAAGGTTGCTCGTGCTCGAGCCAATGCGGTTAAGAAATATTTTGTGGAGAATGGTATTAAGGCCAGTAAAATCAAAGTGGTTGCCCATAATGAGCTGGAAGCCAAATTCAGTAACCGTACCGCAGCAGGGCGTAAAAAGAACCGCCGGGTAGAGGTTCAGCTGAGTCGCTAGGCTTCAGTAGCCTGGGCTGAGGGACGAAGCCCAACAGTTAAATTGTCATCAAAGTTTCTTGTGCTGGGCCTCGTCCCTCAGCCCAATCTACAACTACAACTCTTTCCCGTTTTTTCCTGTATAATTCCCGCCTGTTTTTCCACGTATTTTGAAATCTGGTATTTATTATGAGCAAAATCAATAAAGTCGTGCTGGCCTATTCTGGTGGTCTGGATACTTCAATTATTCTGAAGTGGTTGAGAGATACTTATGACTGTGAAGTCGTGACCTTTACCGCAGATATTGGTCAGGGTGAGGAAGTCGAACCGGCACGAGCCAAGGCTGAAGCCATGGGTGTGAAGGAAATCTATATCGAAGACCTGCGTGAAGATTTTGCTCGTGACTACGTGTTCCCCATGTTCCGCGCCAATACCATCTATGAGGGCGAATATCTGCTGGGTACCTCTATTGCTCGTCCGCTGATTTCCAAACGTCTGGTTGAAATTGCCAACGAAACGGGAGCCCATGCTATTTCTCATGGTGCGACTGGTAAGGGTAACGACCAGGTTCGATTTGAACTGGGTGCCTATGCATTGAAACCGGATGTAAAAATTATTGCTCCCTGGCGTGAATGGGATTTGAATTCACGTGAAAAACTGATGACTTATGCCGAGCAACACGGCATTCCTGTCGATTTTAACAAAGGTAAAAAATCTCCTTATTCCATGGATGCCAATCTACTGCATATTTCCTATGAAGGTGGTGTGCTTGAAGATCCCTGGCACGGGCCTGAGGATGATATGTGGCGTTGGTCTGTTTCACCGGAAACAGCACCGGATGTTCCGACAGTGATCGAGTTATCTTTTAAGAAAGGGGATGTGGTTGCTATCGATGGTAAAGACATGTCTCCAGCAACCGTTATGGAAACTTTGAACAGGCTGGGTGGTGAAAACGGAATTGGCCGTGATGATATTGTTGAAAACCGTTATGTTGGTATGAAGTCCCGCGGTTGTTATGAAACACCAGCAGGTACCATTCTGTTAAAAGCCCATCGTGCAATGGAATCCTTAACGCTGGATCGTGAAGTGGCCCACTTAAAAGATGAGCTCATGCCACGTTATGCCTCTATGATCTACAACGGTTACTGGTGGTCTCCTGAAAGATTAATGCTGCAGAAAATGATCGATGCTTCACAGGAAACGGTAAATGGTAACGTGCGTCTAAAACTCTACAAAGGCAACGTGATTGTAGAAGGTCGTCAGTCAGAGTCAGATAGCCTGTTTGATGAGAGCATTGCAACTTTTGAAGATGATGCCGGTGCCTATAATCAAAAAGATGCGGAAGGCTTTATTAAACTGAATGCCTTGCGTATGCGTATTGCTGCGCGTAAAAAGTAATTACAAAGTCCAGGTCAGGCTCATTATGAGCCTGACTGTCTGCCCTATTTATAAAGTTTCTTATTAAAGCTGTTTCTGAATACAGGACAGATAAATATTCTCGTCAAACTCGGTTTGATTTTTTTGAGCCTGCCAGATCATTTCTGAGAGACACTCCATTATTTTATGTTGGGCCTGATGGGCATCACCACATTTTGTTGATAACTGTTGGTATAGCTCAGCAATATTGTGTGGCCGTTGGCTACCAATTTGTTCCTGAATTGCCAGATGCATGGACAGGTGTAGAAAAGGATTGGTTTCACCCATGTCTGGATTAAAGTCCTTATCAAGTGTGCTATCCGCATTCTCAAAAATGGCATGATATTCTGGATGCTGTTCTATGATGCCAACAATCAATGCCTGTAAAGGCTCTAATAATTGTTTGTTTTTCGCTCGCTGCCAGGCATCAAAAAATACCTGTCTCATGGCGTTTCTATCTTGACCAAACATAAGCTTACTCTATCTATCTAATATTTTGTTGGTAGTCCTGATGACTATAGAGCTGACGATGGAATCAGGCAAGCGCTAAAAACACAACACCACTGGAAAATAAACCAGCAGGAATTGTCCAATGACGACGTTGCTTTTCAAGCCAGTGTAAAACTAATAGTCCAATGAAAATACAAACGATATATATTGGTATAACGCGTAAAGATGTCAGATGAAATAAATCACCCGGCAGGTAATAGGCATAATATTGCCCAAGTAGTGCCAGGAAGATCAGGTTACCGGAAACCTCAAATATCAAGGGTGCATCAAAGCCATGTAGTAAAGCTGTGGCTTTATATCGTTTAAGAAAAGCGGGTAGTCGTAGCCCATAGGTTTGTTCTACAAAATAGAGGTGTACTCCATAAGCTGACCAGAGTAATGGTGCCATCAGGGAAATATCTCCACCATGTCGCGGCATAATGTGGTACTGCCATAGTTGTTCACCAATGAAGCCAGTATAAATAGTATTTACTCCCACTTCACAGATGACGGCCAGGAGGAAAACGGTAGTGGCATAAAGGGTAATCAGGTATTTATCCAGATTCAGTGTGTTTGCGGTCAGGCGTTTGTTTACAAGATAAGAAACAAGAATAAATATCAGTGCACAGATAATGCCGGCAGAAATTTGTTGTGTTAAGGCAGTTTGAAACATAGCGGCTGATTTTACGGAGATTAGTCCAGGGGTTTGTCTTTGAATTCACATAGATCTTCAATAATACAGGAACCACAGCGTGGTTTTCTGGCAATACAGGTATAACGTCCATGCAATATTAACCAGTGATGAGCATCCTGTTTGAATTCTTCTGGTACCAGTCGTAACAGTCGCTTCTCTACTTCCACGACATTTTTACCGGGGGCAATTCCTGTACGATTAGAAACCCGAAAAATATGAGTATCCACAGCAATCGTTGGGTGTCCAAAAGCAGTATTCAAAACAACATTTGCCGTTTTTCGGCCGACACCTGGTAAGGCTTCCAGAGCCGCTCTATCTTCAGGGATTTCACTATCATGTTCCTCAATCAAAATCTTACAGGTCCTGATTATATTTTTGGCCTTGGTATTAAACAGCCCAATGGTTTTGATATATTTCTTCAGACCCGATTCTTTTAATGCCAGAATTTTTTCAGCTGTGTTTGCAACTTTGAATAATTCATCCGTTGCTTTATTGACACCTTTATCAGTGGCCTGGGCTGACAGGATCACTGCAATTAATAACTCAAAAGGATTTCTATAATTAAGTTCGGTGGTGGGTTCTGGATTGTGGGTTTTAAGGCGAGTGAATATTTGAGTTCGCTTGTCTTTATTCATCTTAAGCGTTTTCAGTGCTTGCTCTGGCAAGAGTAACGGTTTGTGATGCTTTTTTTCCGATGCGTTTATCAATAACGTTTTTTAAGGCGATTAAAAATCCCAATCCTAAGAAGGCCCCAGGAGGAAGGATGGCCAGAAGGTAACCACGATAGTCATCAACCAGAGTGATAGTCAGCCATGTTGCCCCTTCACCAAACATGAGTTCAATCTGCTGAAACAGAGTGCCAAAGCCAATAGCTTCACGCATGGCGCCTAATAACACCAGAACAACGGTGAACCCCAGGCCCATGAACAGGCCATCAGCAAAAGCGTGAGGGACTGTGTTTTTAGATGCAAAAGCTTCGGCTCGAGCGATAATGGCACAGTTAGTCACAATTAAAGGAATGAAGATACCGAGTATTTTATAAAGTTCATGGAACCAGGCATTCATGCTAAGTTCAATCACGGTGACAACTGATGAAATAATAAGGACAAAAACCGGGATGCGAATTTCAGGTCGAACCCAGTGCCTGATTAATGAAACTGTAACATTGGAACTGATCAAGGTCAGTGTCGTGGCCAGGCCCAGTCCCAGACTATTAACAATAGTATTACTGATGGCCAGTAGTGGACATAGCCCGAGTAACTGAACAAAGGCCGCATTATTTTTCCACAAACCCTGGTGGACAATATCGGAGTAACTAGTTGTGCTCATGGGTATCAGTATCCTTATCGCTGGAATGCTCTACGGATTTAAAAATAGTTTTCTGGTTGGCCTTAAAATAAAGCAGGCTATTGTATACCGCTTTCACAATGGCTCGGGGTGTAACTGTTGCGCCGGTAAACTGGTCAAAAATACCGCCATCGCGTTTAACCGCCCACCCACTTTGTTCTGGAGAGGTTAAAGAGTGGTTAGCAAAACCGAGTATCCAGTCACCGCGTGAGGTCTCTATGGCATCTCCCAGCCCGGGAGTTTCCTTGTGTTTAACCACTCGCACGCCAGCCAGTTTACCTGTTGTATAAACAGCCACAAGCAGATGAATATCTCCACTATAACCATCCGGTGCGATACTATTAATAATAGCGGCAACCGGTTGCTTATTCATACGAGCACGATAGATAGTAACAGGCCTTTTTGTACCAAGAAGGGCTGGCTCAACGACTTCAACTGTATCGGCAAACAGATCATTGTCATGTTGATCTGGGGTAATTAATTCATGCAGGCTTCGTAACAACATATTGCGATGGTTTTCTGCAATACGATCAGCGGTGTTTATATAGGTCAGACTGACCAGTGCCGTACCAACGATAGCAAATAGTCCTAGCAGGATAGCACTGATGCTCATGTTTTTGATCAGATCCATGCTCAATCGTCCTTATGACCAAAAACACGGGGCTGAGTGTAATAGTCAATGGTCGGCACCGCGGTATTCATTAACAGTACGGCAAAGGCAATCGCATCTGGATAACCACCCCAGGTTCGAATAATAAAGATCAGTGCACCAATGCCTGCACCAAATATGAGTTTTCCACGTACTGTTGTTGATGCCGTGATAGGATCCGTGGCGATAAAAAATGCACCCAACATGGTGGCACCACTAAATAAATGGAACAGTGGAGAAGCGTGAGCAGCCGGGTCACTAAGTTGGTAGAGCAGACTACAAATAAAGAGACTGCTCAGGAAAGCGACCGGGATATGCCAGCTAATAGTTCGCTTTGCCATGAGGAAGAGTCCTCCAACGAGGAACATCATGTTTACCCATTCCCAACCCTGTCCAGCAACTGCACCAGAAACATGTTGGAACTGTTGTCCGATCTCTGTCAGGGACAGTTCCAGTGCTGTTTGAGTTTTAACGATATCCAGTGGCGTGGCCATACTGATACTGTCAAGGCTCTGTCCAGCAGGCAGGATTTCAAACAGACTGTAGTTTAATAGCTCGGTAAAACTGAGTGCCTCTCCAGTTGGAGGTAACCATGTGGTCATTTCACGAGGAAAAGCAATAAGTAACATGGCATAGCCAACCATGGCAGGATTAAAGGGATTATAGCCCAGGCCACCATAGAGTTGTTTTGCGATAATGATGGCAAAGGCGGTGCCTAAAAATATCAACCACCATGGAGCCATCGAGGGAATTGATATGGCGAGTAACATGGCAGTAAGCACTGCGCTACCATCTGCGAGAAAAGGAAGTATTGGTCGTTGACGAAGTTTTAACATCAAGACTTCACTGGCAACCGCAACGTTGATGGCGATGATCATGTTAATCATCAGTCCCCAGCCAAAGAAGTAGATGTGGGCTATTATGCCGGGGAACAATGCCAGGATAACCAGCAACATCACACGGGAAACACTGTTTGTCGAACTAACAAAGGGTGATGACTGTGTATTATTCATAAGTATTAGTTATTATTTATCAGACGATTCGTTGGAATCACTGGTTGCTTGTTTGGGCTGTTTTCGGCGTGCATCAACATCAGCAATGGCCTTTTTTTGTGCATCGGTCAGGTCATCGACATTTTTTTTCTGTTGTTCTTTTTTAGCTTTAACTCGGGCCATAGCCGCCTCAATGGCTGCCTTTTTATTATCCTTATCATCAGACTGACCCGTTGTTTTTTTCAACAGTTCTTTTTTAAGGCGCTTACGTTCTTCGTCTTCTTTTTTCTTACGTTCCATCCTGAACTGTCGGAACTCATGGCGCTCACGAGCGGCATCTGATTTTTCTTTTTCCTGTTCCTGTGTCCAGATTTCATTCTTTGCAAAACGATAATAATTAACCAGGGGGATTTTGCTGGGACAAACATAGGCACAGCAACCACATTCAATGCAGTCAAATAGATTGTAGTCCTGAATGCGATCAAAATCTTTTGCGCGGGCATACCAGTATAATTGTTGTGGTAGTAAGTTTGCCGGACAGACTTTTGCACATTCACCACAACGAATACAGGGCATGGTCGGTATCTTTGAATCTTCCAGTTTTAAACTTAAGATACAGTTTGTGGTTTTTATAACGGGGACATCTTCACTGTGGATGGCTGTTCCCATTAAGGGACCACCCATAATGAGTTTGTAGGGTGTACTACGGTCGATACCACATTCATCAAGTAATGTTTTGAAAGAAGTACCAAGACGGACTTCCATATTTCGTGGCTGTTTAACAGCGTCACCAGTTATCGTGATGATACGTGAAATAAGTGGCTTACCATCTAAAGCATCGCGAGTTGCGGCGGCCGTTGCAACATTGTGACAAAGGACACCCTTATGAATGGGACGGGCACGGGCCGCAATTTCCTTACCCGTGATGATCTTAATCAGTTGTTTCTCACCGCCGGTTGGATAGATGGTTGGTACTTGAATGATATCGATGCATTCAGCCTCATGTTCTTTTAAGGCGTTGACTAACATGGTATGTGCGGCACGTTTGTTATCTTCAATAGCAATGACACAATGTCGAGCCTGCAGGGCATGTTGCATGATTAACAGCCCTTCGATAATTTTTCTAGGCTGCTCCTGCATTAACATGGCATCGCAGGTGATGTAGGGTTCACACTCAGCGCCATTAAGAATTAAGGTGTCAACGACGTGTTTATTGCCCGGATATAACTTGACATAGGTTGGGAAGCCGGCACCACCGAGTCCAACAATTCCGGCATCACGTAAAATGTCTCTTAGCTGTTCTGCTTCCAGTTCGGTGTGATCATAAGTGGGGTATTCAAAGGCGGTATCTTTACCATCAGCTTCGATCACAATACAGAGAGCTTTAAAGCCTGAAGCATGAGGGATAAGACGCTCTTCAATAGCTATTACTGACCCTGATGTGGACGAATGGACTGGTGCGCCAATATGATCTTTGAAGTCTGCTATTAGTTGACCTTTTAATACATGATCACCAACTTCAACAACAGCTT
Source organism: Gammaproteobacteria bacterium (assembly GCA_026196045.1). Taxonomy (GTDB): domain Bacteria; phylum Pseudomonadota; class Gammaproteobacteria; order UBA6429; family Thiohalophilaceae; genus JAPHRJ01. Next base: position 23,151 of record JAPHRJ010000042.1, on the reverse strand, counting down.
GAGCCGGTTCACCGATATGTTGTTGCAAGGGATGAACCAGGATTGAAGGAATGGCTGCTTTGACAACCGCTTCGTGCATGGACTGTTTTTTATGGCCCTGCAGCCTGAGTCCACCATGGAATTGCCAGAGCTTAAATCCCATTTTCAGCCCCTTCAGGTGCAACGATTTCTATTGGCGAATGTTCAAGTGGTGCTTCAGGGATTGACCACTTCCAGCTTTTTATACCTTCCTCGGCTGGGACTATATAGATGCAGTCAACCGGGCATGGAGGAATACATAGATTGCAACCGGTGCATTCTGACTTGATCACGGTATGCATATGTTTGGCTGCCCCTAAAATGGCATCAACCGGACAGGCCTGAATACACAGCGTACAACCGATACAGATCTGTTCATCGATCACAACAACTGTTTTTTCTTCTTTGACTTCAAGTTCTTCATCTAAGGGTATAGGATCGACACCAAGCAGATCAGACAGGGCATGAATGACCGCTTCACCACCAGGTGGGCATTGATTGATAGGAGCTTTACCTTTAGCAATGGCTTCGGCGTAGGGACGACAACCTGGATAACCACATTGGCCACACTGTGTTTGCGGTAATATAGAATCAATTTGATCGGCAATTGGATCGCCTTCAACTTTAAAACGAATAGATGAAAAACCCAGTAACAATCCAAACAGGATGGCAAGAACAGTTATGGCTATCAGGGCTTCAAACATGATTTATATAATTTAACCCTTCACCAGTCCGGCAAAGCCCATAAAGGCCATTGACATTAAACCCGCTGTAATCAATGCAATAGCCGGACCTTGAAAAGCTTCAGGTACATCAGCAACATTAATACGTTCTCGCATAGCCGCAAATAAAATCAAAACTAAAGAGAATCCAATTGAAGCACCAAAACCATACAGGGCAGATTCAATAAAACCATGTTGAGTCTGGACATTTAATAAGGCCACCCCGAGTACGGCACAGTTAGTTGTAATCAGTGGCAGGAAAATTCCCAGAACCTGATAAAGCAGGGGGCTGGTTTTATGCACGACCATTTCGGTAAATTGAACAACAACAGCAATAACAAGAATAAAGGTAATGGTGCGTAGATATTCCAGACCTAAAGGAGCAAGTAAATATTCGTTGGCCAGATAACTACAAACAGAAGATAAAGTCAGGACAAAGGTAGTGGCCAATGCCATGCCAGTGGCTGTTTCTAATTTACGAGAGACTCCCATAAAAGGACACAGTCCCAGGAACTTCACCAGAACGAAGTTGTTGACCAGGACGGTACTTATTAATATGAGAGCGTATTCCTTCATAAGATCAGGGACGAGTGGCAAGTGACGAGTGATGAGGGATAAGAGTCAAGGATTGAAGAATATTTTCCATTAGTATTACCTGTTTTTTTAAATTTAACTATTCTCATAATATGCTGTCACTCGTCACTCGTCACTTGACCTTCATTCCTGGTTGCGCACCTTCATGAGGTTCCAGTATCCACAAGTCTTTACCACCGGGACCAGCGGCCAGCACCATGCCTTCAGAAACTCCAAAGCGCATTTTGCGTGGTTTCAGGTTGGCGACCATCACGGTCAGTTTACCCTGTAGATCTTCTGGTGCATAAGCTGATTTAATTCCAGCAAAGACATTACGGGTTTCATCACCAATATCTAAGGTCAGCTGTAATAGTTTATCAGCACCTTCAACATGTTCTGCTTTGACAATACGGGCGATGCGTAAATCAATTTTAGCAAAGTCATCAAACTCAATATGATCAGCAACAGCTTCAGTTTTACTTTCTTTGGCTACCGGTTTGGGAGCTTTGCTGGTTTGAGCTAAATTAGCTTTGGAGCTTTCCACAATCACATCCAGTTTTTCTTTTTCAACTCGGGTCATTAGCGGTTTGAATTTGTTAATCGTATGGTCAGTCAAGGGTGTCGCTATATCATCCCAGCTTAATGGTTCAATATTAAGAAAAGACTCGGACTGTTCGGCCATTGTCGGTAATATGGGTTTAAGATAAATGATCAGGGCACGGAACAGGTTAATACCCATGCTACAAACCTGTTGTACTTCATCATCTTTGCCGTCTTCCTTGGCCAGGACCCAGGGTTTTTTCTCATCAATATATTGATTAGCTTTATCTGCCAGGGCCATGATTTCTCGCACAGCATGTGAGAATTCACGCTTATTATACAGGTCGGCAATTTTATCTCGTGCTTCTGCAAACTGGGCATACAGCTCAGGTTCGGCACACTCAGCAGAGAGCTGACCTTCGAAACGTTTATTAATAAAGCCGGCACATCGACTGGCAATGTTAACAACCTTGCCGACAAGATCAGAATTCACACGCAGCTGGAAGTCTTCCAGGTTTAAATCGAGATCTTCAATACCACTACCAAGTTTGGCGGCGAAGTAATAACGGAGGTATTCCGGGTTAAGGTTATCCAGATATGTGCGTGCGGTAATAAAGGTGCCGCGTGACTTGGACATCTTCAGTCCATTTACCGTCAGGAAACCATGACAGAACACTCCGGTTGGTGTCCGGAAACCTGCACCGGCAAGTATGGCGGGCCAGAACAGGGTATGGAAGTAAGCTATATCTTTACCGATAAAATGGTATACCTCATAGTCACTGTCCTTGTTCCAGTAGCTGTCGAAGTCCAGATCTTCTGTTTTATCACACAGGTTTTTGAAACTGGCCATATAGCCAACCGGAGCGTCGAGCCAGACATAGAAAAATTTGCCTTCAGCGCCGGGGATTTCAAAACCAAAATAAGGAGCATCACGGGAAATATCCCAGGCCTGTAAACCGGCTTCAAACCATTCATTCAATTTGCGGCTGATTTCCGGCTGTACATGCTCACCCTGGATCCAGGTTTTGAGCATAGGTTCAAAGTCACCTAGCTTAAAGAAATAATGCTCGGATTCTTTTTCTGTTGGTGTCGCTCCAGATATGGCTGACACCGGGTTTTTTAATTCGGTTGGTGAATAGGTCGCACCGCAGACCTCACAATTGTCACCATACTGGTCTTCAGCACCACATTTAGGACAGGTTCCTTTGATAAAACGATCTGGCAGGAACATTTCTTTTTCTGGATCATAGGCCTGATTAATCGTACGAGTTTCGATGTGACCACTGTTATTTAGCTGCTTATAGATATATTCAACCAGTTCACGGTTTTCTGGTGAATGGGTGGAGTGGAAATTATCAAATCCAATATTAAAATCGCTGAAGTCCGCCTGGTGTTCTTTGTCAGAGCGGGCAATGAGTTCCTCAGGGCTAATGCCTTCATTCTGCGCGCGCAGCATAATGGGAGTGCCATGCGCATCATCGGCGCAGACATAAACACAGTCGTGGCCTTGCATTTTCTGAAAACGTACCCAGATATCGGTCTGAATGTATTCGACCAGGTGGCCCAGGTGAATGGAGCCATTGGCATAGGGAAGGGCGCTGGTGACCAGGATCTGACGTTTACTTGTCGACATAGTTTATATTCACGGATTTTGTTGATTTAACTGATTTTAATACTGTTTTCGGCGGGCGATACACTATCAGTTCTGGCCTGTTTGAGCCACCCGATAGGCGAAAAATATGGCGATTCCCTGTAGAATAGCAGGCTTATTTTCAGCAGTGGCTATCTGACAGGATTTTGTGTAATATGCCCCCTGAAATATAGTTTATCATTTTACTAGGTTATTAGCCGGAAAATTGTTAATAACCCTTTTGATTGCAGGAGAGAAGAATGGCTGAAGTTGCCCGCTCACAGATTGAAGATGCCATTAAGGCATATATTGACCCCTATCTGGAAGGGGATTTAGTTTCGAATAAGGCCATCAAGGATATTAAAATCGATGGTGACAAGGTCAGTGTTGATATTGAAATGGGTTTTCCAGTTAATGGCTACAAGGCGGATATGGCCGCAAAATTGAAAGAAAAAGTTGAGGCGGTTGATGGCGTCAGTGAAGCAACTTTCAATATTACCCATAAAATTGTTTCACATGCGGTTCAGAAAGGTGTGAACACCATTTCTGGCGTGAAGAATATTATTGCTGTGGCTTCCGGTAAAGGAGGTGTGGGTAAATCCACTACCTCGGTTAATTTGGCGCTGGCATTGTCAGCGGAAGGTGCCACAGTCGGTATTCTGGATGCCGATATCTATGGTCCCAGCCAGCCTCGTATGCTGGGTGTTAGTGCGAAACCTGAGTCGGCCGATGGCAAGAGCCTGGAACCCATGAACAGCTATCACATTCAGTCCATGTCGATTGGTTACCTGATTGATGAAGAAACTCCGATGATCTGGCGTGGCCCGATGGTTACCCAGGCGCTGGAGCAACTATTAAACGAAACCAGGTGGAAAGATGTTGATTACCTGATTATCGATCTGCCACCAGGTACAGGTGACACTCAGCTAACGCTGGCGCAAAAGGTTCCGGTCACGGGTGCAGTTATCGTAACCACACCTCAGGATATTGCCCTGCTGGATGCGCGCAAAGGTCTGAAGATGTTTGAGAAAGTCGAAGTACCTGTACTGGGTATTGTCGAAAACATGAGTATTCATATTTGTAGTGAATGTGGTCATGAAGAACATATCTTCGGTGCTGGCGGTGGTGAACGCATGGCCGAGCAGCACAATGTCGATCTGCTGGGTTCCTTACCTTTGGAAATGTCTATTCGTAAAGGTACAGATGAAGGCAAGCCTTCTGTTGTTGCTGATCCTGAAGGCCGTATTGCTCAGATTTATCGTGATATTGCCCGCCGCATTGCGGCCAAGTTGTCACTGCAGTCTAAGGACTATAGTGCTAGCTTCCCTAACATTGTTATTCAGAACAATTAGGGGGTTTCCTTACGGCGTTGTAAAGTAACTTAAAATGCTGCTCATTTACTATATGTAAACGCTGCTTTTTCGTTATTTTACACCCTGTCCAAAATCCCTTAAGTTATTCTGTACAGCGCAATTTGTGGGATGGCTAAATCACCTTGATGCTGATTTAGTCTGGTTATATAGCGGAGCCTGAAAAAGCCGCCATGGATACAGAGTGTATATTCTGTATGTATGGCGGCTTTTTTTATGGTGACAGGTCTATCACTTTCATATCATGGTTAGCGCCATACTTTTCATAGCTGAATACCGATGTCGATCTTTCCGGCCCGGTTTTTCACTAGAGATCATTTTGCCTGTAATTTTCTGATATCTGAACCGTTAAATTATTTAGATACATTTTAAATGTAGACGCGTGTTTAGTCTGCTAATGAAAACATAGTTGTCCTTGCGATTGAAGACTGAAGAAAATTGTCATAAAGTCGATATATATAATTATAGAGTTAAGAAAAATATTTATTACTCTTAAAAAAAATCCGGATAAATTACTTAGGCAATTTTATTAGATACAATTTTTTGTAGATAACATTTGTTTAAACTGGAATGTAGCTATGTCTGGTGTTGTTTATACGTTCCATAAAAGCGGTTGAACAGGCTAGTAACTATAAAAGAATTTTAGTAAGTTTAATCGTAGGGGATTGAGTTTAGTGAGTAATGAACGGACTATTTTACTGGTTGATGATGAGGAAAATATCCTGCGTTCACTAACACGGGTATTACGACGCGACGGTTATCGTATATTAAAAGCGGGCGGTGGTACGGAAGGTTTACAGCTACTGGCCGAACATGCTGGTGTCGGAGTCATTCTTTCAGATCAACGTATGCCCGAAATGACTGGTGTTCAGTTTCTTTCCAAAGTACGTGAGACATACCCGGATACTGTTCGTATGGTGTTAAGCGGCTATACCGATCTGAATACAGTGACAGAAGCAATCAATCAGGGAGCCATATACAAATTTCTGACCAAGCCCTGGGAAGATGAATTATTACGCGCCAATGTAGAAGAGGCATTTCGTTATTATGAGCTCGGGCGGGAAAATGAACGTCTGACTCAGGAACTGAAAGAAGCGAACATTGAGCTGGAAAAAATTAATCAGGGTTTGGAACAACGGGTAGAAGAGAAAACCCGTGAAGTTCTGTTAAATATGCATGCTTTACAGGTTTCACAGGAAGTATTAGAGAACCTGCCCGTTGGCGTCATAGGTATTGATGGCAGTGGAACGGTTGTTCTGGCAAATCGTAGAGCTTATACCTTGCTGAATGGAAAAGACTTTGCGCTTGTAGGGAAAGATGTTTCTAATATCATAACCCCGGCAGTCTGTGAGTTATGTAAACGTGCAGTTGAAGAACAGGAAGCGCATGCACGAGGTCTTGTTGTTAATGGCAATGATATTGATGTCTATTGCAGGCAGATAGGCCAGAGTTCGAATGCCGAAGGTGTGATTCTTGTGATTATACCGGTGCATACAGAATGACAATAATGAGCAGTAAAATACTTGGCCTGGATCAGGTAACAGCAGGTATGACATTAGCCCAGGATGTACTGGATGCCAGTGGAAATTGCCTGATGGTTTCTGGTGTTGTATTAACAAAAAAACAACTGGATAGTCTGAGCAAACGGGGTATCAATAGTCTTGCAATTGAGTTTGAGCAGGAGCTGAGTGCTGAAGAGATCGCGGCTTTACGAAATACCTGTATCACTCAGTTTGAACATCGGTTTCGCCATGTACAGGATGATGTGGAAATGCAACAGCTGAAAAACATTTTAATGGCCTATCGCCTGGAATCGCTTGAATAATGAAAATTATCGGATGCCAGAATGGCTAAGTTGACACGTGAAAGTCTTAGTAAAGAAATTCAACAGTTACCGTCACTTTCGGTTATTGTTACGCACCTGTTGACGCAACTCCAACGGGATGATGTTGCAATGGCTGAGTTGATGGAAGAAGCCAGTCATGATCAAGCTCTTGCAGCCCGCATTTTACATATTGCCAATTCACCTTTTTATGGTTTATCCGCGCATATTGGTTCTCTAAAAGATGCCGGTACCATGTTGGGTATCCATACTTTATATAATATCGTTACTGCCGCTGGCATTATTGGGCACTTTCCTCCCGCAGAGGATCAAAACTTTGACCGGCATTCGTTCTGGCAACATGTGATTGGAACGGGGATTTGTGCGCGAGTATTAGCTCACCACGCTGGCATGGATCAGGAGCTGGCGTTTACGGCGGGTTTGCTGCATGACATTGGTAAGGTGGTAATGGCGGTCTACTTTGAAGAGGATTTCGCCCGAGTACTTGCCTATCGAGATGAGCATGATTGCTTAATCAGGGAAGCGGAACAGGCTGTGCTCGGCTTTGACCATACGCTTGTTGGGGCACAGGTCGCTCAGAGCTGGAAACTTCCCAAACCCGTTGTCGATGCGATAAAGAGTCATCACTCGTTGCCTGCAACGTCCTTGCCCCTTGCTGAACTGATCCACCTGTCTGATATCCTTTGTCGTGGTTTGAATATTGGCCATGGCGGTGATGATCTTATTCCCTTCCTGAAATCCTCTGTACTCGCACGTTTAGGCCTGAACTGGGACATTATTCGTAGTTATCTGGGCGAAATTGAAAACCTGAACCGGTTTTCTGATCAGCTGATTGACAGTGCGTCCTGACCATTAAACTATTCTTTTTAGTATGGGTTATAACGCCCAATTTTAAAGTTCTCAAAAAAAAAGCCGCTAAAAAACTGAAAATAGACGTTTATTTTTGGAATAAATTTAATCGGCAAAATATTACGATTTTAATAACTGAGAAGGAAAGCCTGCTTTAAACGCCAGGCGGCACCGTGTCTGAAGGGACAGAAATCAGCGACATAGTTAGATAGTTATGGTCAACCACAATAGAAAAATACCAACAGACAGCCTGAGCCTTACCTTACTGTTACTGATGCTGGTGTTGCCCTTTGCGAGCATCATTTATCTGCTTAGCAGTGAGCTTGAGGCAAGAAGCCACCTGATTAGCCAGCAGAAAATCGGTATTGATTATATTGAATCCATGCGGGTATTACTTGATCATATTCAGCAACATCGTGGTATGGCTTACGCTTACCTTAGCGGAAAAGAGGGTTTCAGGGATAGCTTGCCAGAGCTGGCGCAACACATTAATGCGGACATTCAGCAAATACAGGATCGTTTTCCCACCATTCAAATGATGCCGGGTGTAAAAGAAAACCAAAAGGTGTGGCTTAGAGACTGGCATGTACTGTTACAACAGTATCCACGTATGTCACCAGCAGGTACGTTTGCGGCACATACTGTAATAATTGAAAAGTACCTCTCCTCCATGCATGAAGGGATTGATCTCTTTCGTCTTACCGCCGATAAAAGAAGGGATACCTACTACCTTGCTGAATCCATAATTGTGTTACCCAGGTTAATAGAAAGTATTGCCCAGATAAGAGGAATGGGAACGGGTATTGTGACGCACAGCGAACTTGCGGAGACAGATACTAAACCAATCACGATACTGCAGGAGTCTATTAAGATTGAAATGGATAAACTGCAACGGAATATGGACGTGCTTTTTCTTGTCAACCCGGAACTGCGGTCAAACTTGTTACCACAGCTGCAGGATGTAAATGAAGGTATCAGGTATTTCTTACTGCTGGTACAGAAACAGACAGGGGATACGCCGCAATTACGTATGTCGAGTGAAAATTATTTCGCTGCAGGGACGAAAACATTGGGTGTGTTATACAGGCTATTTGATGCGACAGAAGATGAACTTGATGGGATGTTTAAAAGTCAGTCAAAAGAGTTACAAAAGAAAAAGAGTCTGCTGTGGTTAATTTCATTATTAGTACTGGTCGTTTTTGTCGTGATATTAATACTGTTTTTGCGTAATCAGCGCGCACGCAGAATGATGCAGGTAGATCTGCGGCAGAGTGTCGTTGCGCTTACACAGAGTAAACAAAAGATAAATGCCATTATTGAGAATGCGGCCGATGGTATTATTACGATTAACGCACAAGGCGTTGTGGAAAGTTTTAGTCGCACGGCCGAATGTATGTTTGGTTATTACGCCAGGGAAGTGATAGGCCGGAATGTAAGTATGTTAATGCTCGCTCCCGATACCGATAAGCAAGATATTGATCAGGAAAATTATTGGGGCACCCTCAAAGGAGAGATAATCAACAAGGGACCGCGTGAGATAACGGCATTACGGAGTGATGGTAATGAATTTCCAATAGAGCTGTCAGTAAGTGAGTTGCCAATGGAACATGAAGGCGTCCATTTTATTGGTATTGTGCGTGATATTTCCCAACGCAGGAAAAGTGAGGAAGCCTTGCGTCTCAGTGAGGAGCGGTTTTCACTGGTAACAAGGGGAACGCAGGATGGTATCTGGGACTGGGATTTGACTCGTGATCAGATATATTTTTCATCGCGCTGGAAAAATATGCTGGGTTATGCCGAGTATGAGGTTGAAAATAACTTTATCGCCTTGCAGAGTCTTATTCATCCCGATGATCTGGGCTATGCACTGGATGTATGGGCAGACTGTATGGCGGGTGATAACAGTTCCTTTTCAATCGAATACCGGGTACGAAGCAAAACGGGCGAATACCTCTGGATGCATTGTCGAGGTCTGGCATTGCTGGATGAGGACGGTTTCCCGGTACGAATTGCCGGTTCACATACGGACGTAACCGAAAGCAAGCGGGCTTTTGTTGAACTGGAGCGTATCAACCATGAACTGGATCAGTTTGCCTATGTGACATCTCATGATCTCAAGGCACCACTACGTGCAATTGCAAACCTCTCTCAGTGGATAGAAGAAGACCTTACTGACGTTATGACCGACAGCACTCGCAAGCAGATGGATCTGTTGCGTGGGCGAGTAGCACGCATGGAAGGACTGATTAATGGCATTTTACAGTATTCACGGGCCGGTCGCGTGGATATGGAAATGGAAATGGTAGATGTATCTGGACTGCTGAAGGACATTCTGCAGGGACTGGATTGCAAGGATCTGTCTATTGATATCAGTCCTGGTATGCCGTTAGTCAGGACGGCCCGTGTTCCCCTATTTCAGGTTTTTTCAAATTTGATTAGTAATGCAATCAAGTACCATCATAAGGATAACGGCCATATTCATATTTCTGTTCGTGAACGGACACTGGAGGGCAAACTGATCACCAGTAAAGACAATATGGATAGCCAGAATAATTCTGACTTTAATGTACTATATTATGAATTCAGTGTTGCTGATGATGGGCCAGGTATTGCCGCTGAATACCATGACAGAATATTTAATATGTTTCAGACGCTGCAGGCCCGCGATAGTGTAGAAAGCACCGGTGTTGGACTGACGCTGGTAAAGAAAATTGTCAATGAACTGGGTGGAGAGGTTGAAATAGAATCAGAAGAAGGAAAAGGTGCCGTATTCCGTTTTACCCTGCCGGTAAAAGGAAAGGTCGTATCGGTAGAGACTAGTGAGGAACAGGTTGCATAGGGAGATAAGTGGATGCTGGACGATAAAGTAGCCATTATGCTGGTAGATGATGATGAAGTAGATGCCATGAATGTACAACGTGCTTTCAGTCTTCATAAGATTAATAACCCGTTATATATCGCAGGTAATGGTGTTGATGCACTGGCAATGTTGCGTGGGAAGCATGAAACAAAACTGTCACCCATGCCAAAAATTATCCTGCTGGATATAAATATGCCAAAAATGAATGGCATAGAATTTTTACGCGAGTTACGGGCTGATCCGGCCTTGCGTGCACTCTGTGTCGTGATATTAACAACCTCTGATGAGGACAGGGATCGACAGGCAGCCTATGAACTGAATGTGTCAGGTTATGTGCTGAAACCAATCGAGCCGGAAAAATTTAATGAAGCAATCCATACTTTATATCAGTTCTGGTCATTAATAAGGTTACCGTAATATACAGTATCGGTTATTTTACCAATAGGAGAACGGTAGGTTGAGTGAACTAAAAATACTTGTTGTGGATGATGACGACGTGGATCGCATGGCGGTTTGCCGTGCGCTGAGCGCAAGTAAACCTGATATCAGAATTGATGAGTCAAATAGTGTCGCTGGTGCTATTGAAGCCATGACAAAAACGCAATATGACTGCGCATTACTTGATTATATGTTGCCAGATGGTGATGGGCTGACAATGTTAAACAGTATCCAGGAGAAGAAACTGGGTATACCGGTGGTTATTCTGACAGGCCAGCCTGATGAGCGACTGATTGTAGATCTACTGCGTGCCGGTGCCTCAGACTATCTTTCAAAGGACAGTCTGAATGCAGAAATATTGCATCACTGTATTAATACCGCAATTCGTTTGTATCGTGCAGATGAGGAATCGCGAAAGACACAGCAGGAGTTGAAAAAAAGTCATGACGATCTTCTGGAAGCGAATAAACATTTACATGAAACGCATGAACAATTACTACAGTCAGAAAAGCTAGCATCAATAGGCCAGCTTGCTGCTGGCGTTGCCCATGAAATCAATAACCCCGTGGGATATGTTTTTTCGAATTTAGCTACGTTACAAACTTATGTTTCTGATATTTGTCAGTTACTGGAGGCGTATGAAAACCTGGAGTCAATGATTGAATCAGGTGGCGATAAACTTGAACAGTTACTAAAACTTAAACAGGAACTGGATTTAGGCTATTTAAAACGTGACATGCAGGAACTGGTCTCTGAATCCCGCGAAGGTATTGCGAGAGTAAAAGGGATTGTTCAGGACCTCAAGGACTTCTCTCATGTTGATGAAGCTGAATGGCAATGGGCGAATATTCATCGTGGCCTGGACAGCACACTGAATATTGTAAATAACGAGATAAAATATAAGGCGGAAGTCATAAAAGAATATGGCGAATTACCTGATATTGAATGTCTTGCATCACAGGTAAATCAGGTCTTTATGAATCTATTGGTAAATGCCGCACATGCAATTGAAGAACGTGGCGTAATAACTGTTCGTACTGGAAAACAGGATGAGCAGATATGGATAGAAATAAGTGATACAGGAAAAGGAATTGAACCGGAGAATATGAAAAAGATATTCGATCCTTTTTTTACAACAAAGGAAGTAGGGAAGGGGACGGGACTTGGATTATCATTATCGTATGGGATTATAAATAAACACCATGGAAACATTGATGTTCAGAGTGAAGCTGGAAAAGGAACAACTTTCAAAGTTTGGTTGCCTGTTTCCCAGAGTTCAGAAGAAGCAAAGGAAGCATGAATTAATTATGGATAAAGTAATTAATACCGAAGCACAGACAGGTCAGAAAAAGTCACACCCTCCGACCCTATTGTTTGTTGATGATGAGACAAACATCCTGTCATCTTTAAAGCGCCTTTTTCGTCCTCATGGTTATCATATTTTAACCGCAGAAAGTGGGGCAGAAGGTTTGAAGTTTATGGAGCACTATTCCATTGACCTTGTGATTTCTGATATGCGTATGCCCGAGATGGATGGGGCTGCATTCCTGGAAGAAGTTGCTAAGCGCTGGCCTATGACAGTACGTATATTATTAACAGGCTATTCAGATATTACATCAACGATTGATGCAGTAAACAAAGGACAAATTTATCGCTATATCAGTAAGCCATGGGAAGATAATGATATTCTACTTACTGTGCAGCGGGCACTTGAGCAACAACGGCTTGAAAAAGAACGCCGTCGTCTTGAAGTCGTAATTAGAAAGCAGAATAAACAGCTTAAGACCTTAAATGCTGGCCTGGAAGATAAAGTAGCCGCACGCACAGGGGAGTTACAGCAAACCGTGAGTTTCCTGGAACTTGCACATGAGTCATTAAATGATAGTTATCGTTCTACCGTTGAAGTGTTCTCAAATATTATTGAAATGCGTGAACATCAGACCAGTGGTCGGACACGTAAGATCGCTGAACTGGCTGAACATATGGCAATAGAAATGGGCATGGATGAGGCTGATACTCAACAGCTTCGCTTTGCCGCACTATTACGTAACGTCGGTAAAATCAGCCTCAGCGATACACTACTGAAAAAATCATTCAATACTATGAATGATAGTGAGCACAAAACATATACTCAACATCCTATTGTGGGTGAAGGAATATTAATGGCTCTGGAACCATTACAGGATGCGGCACGTCTGATACATCATCAACACGAACATATTGATGGTTCAGGCTATCCAGAAAAACGGAAAGGTGATTCTATCCCTGTCGCCGCACTTATACTAAAAGTGGCGGGTGACTACTATGATCTCCAACAGGGACTGTTGGTGACAGAATTTTTGAATTCAAGTGATGCGCGAGACTATATCATCAGACACCGGGGTAGTTTTTATGACCCTAAATCTGTTGATATATTCCGCAAAGTTATCAGTCGTCTGGCGGAACGCAGTGAACATGTAGCTGAACGCCGTTTAAAATCAAATGGGCTGGCTAGTGGTATGGTGCTCTCACGGGATTTAATCATACAGGATGACATACTGTTGCTCTCTCAGGGACATTGTCTGACCGAAGGCATTATTGAACGTATTTATAATCTTGAAGAAGCGATAGATTATGAGCTGGAAATTTACGTATTGGCGGATAAGGAGAAATAACATGTACCAGATTATGCTTGTTGATGACGAGGAAAATATTCTTAAAGCTCTGGAGCGTATATTCAGGGGACAGACTGACTGGGAAATAGAATCATATTCCAATGTGAAAGATGCACTTAAACGCGCTCAGGTTACTAATTTTGATTTGTTTCTCTCTGATTACCGTATGCCTGAGATGAATGGGGTCGAATTTCTCAGTGAGGTAAAAAACCTGCAACCCAATTCTATGCGTTTGATCCTCAGTGGACATACGGATCTGGAAGCCCTGCTTGGTGCAATTAATAACGCCGAAATATACCGCTTTGTAACCAAGCCCTGGCAGGATTATGAACTTATTTCTACCATTAAACAGGCATTGGCATTCCGAGATGTGCTAGTAGAAAACCGTCATCTTGCTGACCAGGTCAGGGCACAGCAGAAAGAACTCGATAAACGAAAACAGATACTTGAACAATATAAAAATCAACATCCGGAATTATTTTCGGTGGACTGGGCCACGGATGGCTCTATTATCCTGAGTGAGGATGATGTTTAAGTCTACAATATGGCTGAGTACGATGAACAGTTACAAAAACTGACCATCAAGCTGGTTTACTATGGTCCTGCTCAAAGTGGCAAGACAACAAACCTGATGCGCTTGTATGACATGCTGCGGCCTGAACTTAAGGGCGACATCATGACGATGGAAACTAAAAATGATCGTACCTTGTTTTTCGACCTGCTTCCGATTGGTTTTCGTGCCCCTTCCGGTCTACTGATTAAGTTTAAACTGTTTACCGTTCCCGGCCAGGTTGCCCATGACGGTACCCGTAAGGCGGTATTGTCCCGTGCTGATGGTGTGGTGTTTGTGGCCGATTCTCAATCCAGCCAGAGTATGAACAATGCTCAGTCATTTCAAAACCTTGCAGACAATTGTGCACGGGCGGGTCTGGATTTTGAGTCTTTACCCCTGGTGATTCAGTTTAATAAACGCGATCTACCCGATATTGTCAGTAAGGATGAAGTCTCTGCTCGATGGGATAAGACTCAGTGGTCACTTTTTTTCAGTTCGGCATTGAATGGTGATGGTGTAAAGGAAACCTTTGTTGAATTGCTGCGACAGGTATACCCGGCTATGGAACGTCGTTTCGAACTGCATACAAAGCACGGTATAAAAGAGCATGACTTTATTATGTCGGTTATGACTTCAACCGAAACGGGTGTGCCATGATGAAGGAAACCCCCATTGCGGCATTTGATCGTGAACTCAGTATAGATGACCTGTTAAAAGGCGTTAACAGGGAAAAACTGTTGCAGGCATTGAGGAGCTTACTAGGTGAGTCAGTTTGCATACTGAATATGGCTGGCGACAGTGTGCTGGGTGAATACAATGACAGGATAGACAGTATCAGGATCCCGTTAACCATTCAGCTGGAGCCCGTTGCCTATTTGCAAGCAGGTGACAGTAAGGTGACACATAGCGCAACAATTCTTGTGGAACAGATATTAAAAAGTGCTGAACGTTATCTGATGGCATCAAATTTACATGTTGAAGCAGTTCATGCCGATTATGAAGCGCTACAGAAGAAACATGAAGCCTTGATGGATTCAGAGGAAAAATACAAAGCACTGGCGCAGAATCTGGAGCAACGTGTAGAGGAACAGGTTAAAACAATCGAAAATGCCCAGCGTCAACTCTATCAGGCTGAAAAACTGGCCTCAGTCGGTCAGTTAGCCGCCGGTATTGCACACGAAATTAATAATCCAGTTGGTTTTATTACTAGCAATCTTGCCACCGCACAAAACTATGTCTCAAATATTGTTAAGTTTAGTGAACAAATACAAAAAGAACTGAATGGGCCAGTTTTGAAGAGGGTATGGGATGAATGTGATATTGAATATATGTTGCAAGACTTTAATGAACTACTGAAGGAAAGCGTTAGTGGTGCAGAGCGTGTTGCAGGTATAGTGTCTGATCTCAAGGACTTTTCAAATGTTGATCGCACTGAAGAAGCAACACTGAATATAAATCAGATCATACACTCTGTGTGCAATGTAGCTACCAACCAGATCGGACAAAAGGCTGAACTAGAGCTGGCATTAGGAGAACTACCTTTGACGCGTTGTCGACCAGGGCATTTGGCGCAGGTATTTCTCAATATATTATTGAATGCAGTGACGGCAATTAAAAAGGCTGCTGGTAAGATTCAAATTGAGTCCGGATTAATAAATAGGGAGATTGTGATACGGGTTAGTGACAATGGTAAGGGTATGTCCGCCGAGGTTATGAGGCGGATTTTTGATCCATTTTATACTACGCATGATGTTGGTGAAGGAACAGGTCTGGGTTTAACAGTCAGTCGTGACATTATCGCGGCACATAACGGTACTATTACGGTAGACAGTCAGGAAGATACAGGAACTACTTTCACAATTATCTTGCCTGTGAAGGAGTAGACCATGTCACAATATTCCTCACTATTTACAGCCGGAGAGTCCGGTGATAGCGAACAGCCCGTTGAGACTAGCTCAGGTTATCATATACTCCTGGTCGATGATGAACCCAATGTGCTAAATGCCTTGAAGCGAGTGTTCCGGCAGGAAAACTATCACATCATGACTGCAGGCAGTGGTGAGGAGGCGTTAAAAGTTATGGATGGATCGGTGTTCCAGCTCATAATTTCTGATTTCAATATGCCAGTGATGAATGGTGGTGAGTTGCTGAGGAGGGTCAAGAAACAACATCCTGAAACTATCCGTATTATGCTAACGGGCCACGCAGATACGGATGCGGTAATGAGTGCTATCAAGGAAGGTGCCGTTTATAAATTCATCCTCAAGCCCTGGAATGATGATGACCTGCGCGTTACTGTCAGTCTGGCACTGGAACAGCATGATCTGATTCAGCGCAATAAAATACTGCAAAAACAAAATGAGAAAAGGGCGAAGGAAATATCGGAGCTGTCCAAACTGGCTGTCAGTAATCGCAGTCAGCTTGCTATTATGTTGCATAAATGCAATCTCCTGAATGACAAACAGGTACAGGAACTTTATAAAATACAGCAGGCGAAGAAAATTCCCACCATCCGGATCCTCCTGGATAAAGAATGGGTCGCGGAGAAAAAAATTCGCGATATTCTAAAAAAAGATTTGTTGGTCGATGAAGTCTCACTAGCTGAGTTCCAGGTTGATTCGGCTATATCATCATTGATCCCGCGCAGCTTTTGTGAGCGACAGTTAGTTTTACCTTTAAAACAGGAAAACCGGCGTTTGTTACTGGCTATGGCAGATCCGATGGATATGGGGCTGATAGATGATCTGCGCTTTACCGTTGGTCTGGAGATCCAGGCCGTCATGGCGAATGCTGCCGATATTCAGGATAAAATTACCGAGGTTTATGGTGATGAGGATATCAATTTTGATGATCTGGAAACCCTGATATCAAGTACAGATCCCTTTGAGGCGATCGAGATCATTCTTGATGATGATGATGATCTGACACTGGAGGATTTATTACACGGTTCAGATGAGCCTCCGGCCATTCGCCTGGTCAATGCCATTATTCTGGAAGCAATACGTTATCAGGCCAGTGATATTCATATTCATCCTCGTACCAATAGTGTCGTGGTGCGTTATCGAACCGATGGTATTTTGTCTGACAAGATTCAGATACCCCATAGCCTGCATATGTCGCTGGTTTCACGTATCAAGGTGATGGCTGAACTTGATATTACAGAGCGTCGTCGACCACAGGACGGTCGTATTACGGTAAAGACACCAATGCGCATTATTGACCTGCGTATTTCAACATTACCGACCATTAATGGTGAAAAGATTGTTATGCGTTTACTGGATCGTAATTCATCGATCCATGAAGTTAACCAGTTGGGTCTGGAAACAGAGGACTTCAATAGAGTGGTCAATGTAATTAAAAAGCCTCAGGGCATTATCCTCGCAACCGGGCCTACTGGAAGCGGCAAAACTACAACCCTGTATTCACTCCTGCAGCATAATGCTACAGCCGATAAGAACTATGTCACCATTGAGGACCCGGTTGAATACTATCTGGATATGGCCGGCCAGGTGATGGTGAAGGATAAGGTCGGTCTCAGTTTTGCAACGGTACTTCGTGCCATTCTGCGCCAGGATCCCGATGTTGTTCTTCTGGGTGAGATTAGGGATATTGAAACTGCAGAAGTGGCCTTTAATGCGGCCCTGACAGGGCATCTGGTTTTTTCGACACTGCATACCAACTCGGCGGTGGCAACTATCGCTCGACTTCTGGATCTGGGGCTAAAGCCCTATATTGTATCGACCGCATTAGAAGCAATTATCGCCCAGCGGCTGGTGCGCAAGATCTGTGAGGTCTGCAGAGCGCCTGTTGCGATTCGGGACGAGGATTTACATCAACTGGGTCCTGTGTTTAAAAATGACAATCTGCAGACATTTGAGGGAACAGGTTGTAAACAATGTAATCATACGGGATATAGCGGGCGAATTGGTATCTATGAAATTCTGGTGCCCGGCACAGATTTGAAAAATATGATTGCTGCCGGTGCCAATATTGGAGAACTTACTCAGGCGGCCACACAACAGGGTATGAGTAGCATATTGCAGGATGCCTATAAAAAAGTAGATAGTGGTCAAACGACAATTTACGAAGTATTACGTGTATTAGGCCCCCAGGTTATTGAATAGACTTATAGCACGGTTGTTGCCGCTAGTAATTACGGATAAATAATATTGCCGATAGTATTTTCCTGGCGTCCCTATTAAAATAGCCTGTCATAAATACAGGAAAATGAATAGCAATGAGTATTAAAGCCGATAAGTGGATACGGCGCATGGCGCAGGAACAGGGCATGATTGAGCCATTTGAGGCAGGTCAGGTTCGGGAAAATGAGCAGGGCCGAATTGTATCCTATGGTACATCGAGTTATGGCTACGACGTTCGCTGTGCCGATGAGTTCAAGATTTTTACCAATATTAATTCAGCCATTGTTGATCCCAAGGATTTTGATCATCAGAGCTTTGTTGATTACAAGGGTGATGTCTGCATTATTCCCCCTAACTCCTTTGCGCTTGCTCGCACGGTTGAATACTTCCGCATCCCACGCAGCGTGCTAACCGTCTGCCTTGGCAAGTCGACTTATGCCCGCTGTGGCATTATTGTGAATGTAACTCCACTGGAACCCGAATGGGAGGGGCATGTGACATTGGAATTTTCCAATACCACGCCACTACCAGCAAAAATTTATGCCAATGAAGGCGTTGCCCAGATGCTCTTTTTTGAGTCTGACGAAGTCTGTGAGGTTTCTTACGGTGATCGGGCGGGTAAATATCAGGGCCAGACAGGTGTGACTTTACCGAAAGCCTGATCAGTCATTGTGAACTCAGGAAAAGCCACTGGCAGAATTAATTTCTGCTGATTAAAGTTTGGGTGGCTTGTATTTTGCGAGTAGCTCACTTTGTTCACCATGTACGACTTTTAGCAACTCATTACGAGCAGTAGCCGGCTCAACCCCATTGTTTACCAGAAAATCGACAAGCTGGCCAAATTTCTTCCGCCTTTCCAGTCCAGCAGGTGAAAGATCCCGCCGGTCACTGAAAAAGTCCATCAGTGTCGAGCCGCAGGGACAGTTACGAAAAACCTCAACGATGGTACTGCCATCATCATCACTACTGGCTTTAAGCCCAGTCCTGGTTTCATTAATGTTCTGAGTTTCTAGCAGGAACTGTTCAGCTGTTTCAAACGTACGCCCACAGTTCGCGCATTTTTTGGGGAAGGCTGATTCGGCGAGTGCCCTCAGTCCACTAAACAGTTCATCATAAAATGCATTATCTTCCAAAAGAACCTCACTAAATAAAAGGACAAGAGCCTGGAGTTGAAATTAAAGTCTATTTAAAATTTTAAACAAATATTCCAGTTCTTCAAGTGATTCTTCAATTACATAGGGCAAGGTTTTTGCAAACATATCCAATAATACAACTGCATTCACTGCCGAATCATTACTGGAAGCATGGCGAAGTCGCTTAGCACAGTAAGTATTGATTTCATGTAAAGTCGAATAAATTTTATTCAAGCCATCTAGTTCGAGATCCGGTTCCAGTCCTTCTTTATATTTAAAATATTGTGCAAGTAAATACATCGATGAAGCACGGTAAATGGTCTCCTGTTCAGTTGATAGTGGTAAATGAAAGCGAGCCATAGGTTTGAAAAACTGAGTATCAGGACAACCACTACAGGGAATAATCAACCCCATGAATGAACTAATAGCATGTTGAGCTGTGGTGGTGTGCGAGATAGTACGTTCAGCTGTGATAACCGTGACATGTATTTCTTCATGAGATAGAAGCCCAGTAAATAATGAATTGATATTGACCAGCCTGGTGGCTAATGGACAGTATGGTGTGGTCTCAGGATCAAGTTTGCAGTTAGGACATTGATGATTATCGAGTCGAGTCCAGTCAGGGTGCACTGAGGGTTCAATGTTGGTGATATCCAGTGTTTGTGCATCCAGAATAACATCAAAGATTTCTTCTTTGTTTTCAGATAATTGGAAAATATATTGATAATGTATGGTATCCATTTATAAATGCCAGCGTTTTGTAATGATGGACAGTATTAAACTAGTTTCACTAGAAATGTAGCATATAAATAGATAATGGGGATGGGAATTTACTATTAATGGGAGGGGTATTACTTTATTAAAGACTGTAAAATTAATTCACTAACGTCCCCATCTTTTTCTTTTGTATATTCAACTTTGACGGGCAAGTAGTCTAACTTTGGCGCACACCAGAATAAAAAACGTCGTCCACTTTCAGGGTGAATGCTGTCAACCTTCACAACATCAAACTCACCTGCGGGTGTGTCGATGGTTTCTGTACCCAATACTTTTATATTATAACTATAAAATTTACGATAACTGGCAACATTGAATGTGAAGTTATCATGGTGTTGCTGTAATTCAAGCATTAAGGCCAGTTGAAAATTTAAAGCATCATAGTCATTAATAGTTATTGGGAATTGTTGTTGATCGTGGGTGAATTGAATCAGTTTTTCTTTGCTATTAAATGTAACGCTATCATTAATTATTTTTTTACCGCCGTTTTGTTGGTAGCGATAGTTTAATGGCTGTATTGATTGGCCATTGAATGTCATAGCACTGCTTTCTGATATGGTGTCTGATACAAATAATCTGGCAAGTCCTCGTGGTTCAGCAACGGAAGTAAATGTAAGTTGTTTATCCTCAACAGTTAGTTGGCGCGTAGCAATGCCTACATACATAGATTTAAGGCTAAGTTCATATTTTGCATTAAAGCCAGTTTGTAATAAGCCGGCCTGGCTAATCAGCGGCATGAAGAATAAAACAAGTGTAAATTGTAAGGCTCTGTACATAGTAATTTAAGTTTAGTTAAATTGTTGTTGTTCTGCTGTTATAGGCTGGCGATCAAGTAATACGGTATTATTTTTCATTTCCAGTCGGTCTTGTGCAAACCAGTCAATCACCAGTGGATAAATAATATGTTCCTGTTGGTGAATGCGTTGTGCCAGTGTTTCGGTAGTATCATCCGAGTTAACTGGCACTCTTGCCTGTAAAATTACGGGACCGCCATCAAGTTCAGGTGTAACAAAATGCACACTCACGCCATGTATATCATCACCGGCATCCAGTACCCGCTGATGAGTATTCAAACCTTGATACTTTGGCAGCAAAGAGGGATGAATGTTCAACATTTTCCCAGGGTAATGCTGTACAAACTTTTTGGTAAGAATACGCATGAATCCGGCCAGTATAATCAAACCAGGTTGGTATCGATCAATACTTTGCATCAAGGCCTGATCAAAGGCTTCCCGGCTTTCATAGTCCTGATGGTTAAGGACTTCAGTAGGAATATTGGCTTGCTGGGCTCGCTTTAGCCCGTAGGCATCGGCCTTGTTGCTGATAACGGCACGGATTTCGGCATTGACCTGTCCGGCAGCAATGGCATCAATGATGGCTTGCAGGTTGCTACCACTACCTGAGATCAGAACAACTATGGGTAGAGGGGCCTTCTGCGATCCATTCATTTGGAGTGGGTAATAACCTGAGGTTGACCCGGTTGTGCAGCTTCAATTTGCCCAATGACCATGGCTTCAACATTATCACTGGCCAGTTGTGCCAGTGCAGCATCGGTATTTTTACTATCAACCACCAGTACCATGCCCAGTCCACAGTTGAATGTGCGTAACATTTCTTCTTCAACAATATTGCCCTTCTCCTGCAACCAGTCGAATACTGCAGGTTGAGTCCAGGCCGAAGTATTGATGTTGGCGCAGGTATCTGCGGGCATAACACGAGGTAGATTTTCCAGCAGGCCGCCACCAGTAATATGGGCCATGGCGTGGACGTCAACTTTCTGCAACAGATTTAAAAGGGGTTTGATATAAATACGAGTGGGTTCCAGTAGACGTTCACCCAGAGTGGCACCATCAAAGGGTTGATTGAGATCAGCTTTACTGACTTCGATGACTTTTCGAATAAGAGAATAGCCATTAGAGTGGGGACCGCTGGAAGTCAGACCAATCAGCGTGTCGCCAGCTTTGACTTTGCTGCCATCGATAATTTTGCTTTTTTCAACGACACCAACGCAAAAACCAGCGAGATCATAATCGCTGCCCTGATACATGCCGGGCATTTCTGCTGTTTCACCACCGACCAGTGCTGCACCTGACTGAATGCAGCCTTCTGCAATACCTTTTACCACGTCGCTGGCGGTATCAACATCGAGATGACCAGTGGCATAGTAGTCGAGGAAGAATAGTGGTTCGGCTCCCTGAACAATGAGATCATTGACACACATGGCGACCAGATCGATACCAATGGTGTCGTGCTTGTTCAAATCCATGGCGAGCTTTAATTTAGTGCCTACTCCGTCGGTACCCGAAACCAGCACCGGCTGTTTATAGCGATCCGTGGGAAGTTCGAACAGGGCACCGAAACCGCCAAGTCCGGCCATCACTCCAGGACGTCGGGTAGAAGCCGCGTGAGGTTTAATTCGTTCAATCAGGCTATTACCGGCATCGATGTCGACTCCGGCATCACGGTAACTCAAAGATGGTGAACGGGTGCCGCCTTTTGCGGCTGAATCGCTGTCTGACACAAAATTCTCCTGCAATGCCGGATATGACGCAGCTTTTGGCGTCTGAACGGTGCATAATAGGCAAAAATGGTACGTCAAAACAGATTCGTATTGACAAAACGTACCAAAAACAATTATTTATGCCAGAAAAAGGCGCCACGTGGGAGCGATTATTCTGGCGAGGCGCTAGTGTATCAATTTGCAGGTTTTGTTGGAATCAGCAACAGTGAAATAGCTTCTCTAATTGAACAAGTTACTGGTAAGCCAGGGTGATAAGTTTAGATATGATAATTAAAATGGGTAGTTGGTTCCGCCGAGATGCCTGGCGAGCCATTTTAGTGTTGTTGGTATTATGTTGTGGCATTCAACTGGGACAGGCTGATGAAATTACCGGTCTATATGAGACCGAGGTATCGGTGAGTACTCAGAGTCCGGAAGAGCGTCAGGCGGCACTAATCGCAGCTATGCGCCAGATCCTGTTGCGGGTTTCCGGGCGTAGTATTGTACTGACGATTACCGCTATCGAACAGGCGCTGGAAAAACCGACTC
>JAPHRJ010000044.1 GCA_026196045.1 Gammaproteobacteria bacterium | reverse complement strand
GCACGTTCAGGTTCCTGCATAATCGCCGACTCTGTTATTTCCAGCTCCAGATAATTTGCAGGCAAACCAGATGAGCTCAACAGGGTCATAATATTTTCTGGAAGCTTCATATCATGTAACATTCGTGGAGACAGGTTGACAGCAACGGGCAAGTAGAGGCCTTTTTCAAACCATTCCATACTCTGTTTAATGCCAGTTTCCAGACTCCAGTAAGTTAATGGTTTTATTATCCCAGTTTGTTCGGCCAGACTAATAAACACGGCAGGTTCAATATTACCATACACCGGATGCTGCCAACGGCTTAGTGCTTCAACGCCACAAATTCTATTTTTTCCAATTTGTACTTTTGGCTGGTATACCAACCTTAATTCTTCATCTTCAATCGCACGGCGCAAATCGACCATCAGTGTTAAACGCTTCACACTATAAGGATCTTTCTTCTCATCATAGAAAGCATGTGTCTGGTTATTATGCTTGGCGATATACATGGCCGTTTCTGCATGTCGAATCAATGTCCGTACATCTTTACCATCCCGCGGACATACTGCCACACCTAAACTTGTCTCAACTTCCAGCAACAGATCCTTAACATTGAATGGAAGTTGCAACGCATTAACAACACCTTTTACAACACTGTTAATTTCTTCATCATCCGTATCTTCCAGAACAATCGCAAACTCATCACCACCCATGCGCGCCAGGGTATCTCTTTCTGTCAGCGGCATACTCAGGCGTTGAGATATTTGAAATAAAAGCTGGTCTCCAATGTCATGTCCCAGGGTATCGTTAATGTCCTTAAACCGATCCAGATCCATAACAATCAATGAGAGTAACTTATCGCTGGCAATCGCTTTATCAATTTTTTTCTGTAATTCCAGTTGTAATGACAAACGATTAGGCAATTGAGTTAGTGTGTCATGTGTTGCCTGGTACTGTAAGGCATCTGTCTGTGCTTTGAATTTTTTTGACAGGGCGGTAGAAATAATAATACCAATCCACATCGCTATCCATAGTACAACGATCCCAACGGTTAACATCCTTGCCATCAAGTCTGATGCAACTGAAGCATTTTGTTGGTCGGCATAAAGTTCGAGTAACTTGAATGGTGAGTCCGGAATCACAGCGAAGCGCCAATAATAGATTTTGCCATCAACTTCAAGCTGTCCCTGTTGCTCTGCTGTAATATTTAATTTTTCCACAATTGGCATCCATGCACTCACCTGTGTATTCATTTCATCTGACTGAGTTATATATTGTAAAACTTCTGAACGATAACCCAGTATTTCCAGATAGTAACTTTCGCCTGTTAAAGTAATGGCTTTATCAATTAAAGCTTTATGATCTTTTTCTGTTTTATAAACATTACTCATAATATGAATATGATGTTTGAATGACTGTTCCAGCTCACTGAGCTCATGTTTATGGTTAACGGTAATAGTAAACTGATAGGCCATATAGCCAAAAATAAGGAGGATACAAATGATAGGAGCAATGAAATAAAAAATAAGTTTGCGCTGGAAATTCATTCTTCGAGCTTCGAGTTGTTATCGCTGTTGACTGAACTAAAATCAATTATTGTATAAAATGGGCAATGTCCAGCCATCACCACCAGCAAACTAAGCGCTCCGAATACTCCTAATATGGTTCCTGCAAGCTGGTCTTCAATAAGCAAGGTACTAAAGAAACCAAAATAGATCATTAGGAGACTAATTATCGTGCGAAGTAAAGCGTCTAACTTTCCTATATTGCGCGGTATTTTCATATCAGCCACCTTTGGCTATCGCAAACAACCTGATACAATCGGAGTGATTTGTAATTATTATCAACTCAGTCTAGCAAATGTCATAATATTAACCTACTTTTCAGCCTGGCATTAACTATTCGCCATATACTAATTTTTTAAATTACTTTTACCTGCACAATAGTTGAGATGCATTCCTTTTACACCTCCCGTATAGTGTGACTAAAAACAATAACGGGGTTACAAATGCGCACCATCATGGTCTTAAATTCAAAAGGAGGCTGCGGTAAAAGTACAATCTCAACCAATCTCGCCAGTTATTTCGCATATGAATGCGGGCAATCCGTCGCACTGGTTGATTTTGATCCACAGGGTTCAACAATAGCCTGGTTAAATGTCCGGCCTGAAAATTATCCAGAAATTCTTGGTTTTCCCGCCTGGGAAACCAGCGTCAGAATCCCTAAGAATATTGATATCGTCATTATGGACACCCCGGCTCGTGTACAGGGTAAAGAACTAAGTCAATTAGTACGAAAAGTTGAGACCGTAATTGTCCCTGTACTACCTTCACCAATCGACATGCGTGCCGCGGCTGACTTTATGAAAGAGCTATTGCTCAATGGAAAAATTTCTCGCAAACAAACCAAAATTGCCGTGGTTGCGAATCGGGTAAAAGAAAATACTCTGATTTATCATTCTCTGCAGGCCTTCCTGAAATCACTAAAGATCCCGTTTTTGACTAGCCTGCGTGATACACAAAATTATATTCGTGCAGAGGAGCGGGGACTGGGTATTTTTGAAATGGCTCCGTCACAGGTCTGGCAGGATCTTGAGCAATGGCAACCATTGTTACGCTGGTTACGTAGCAAGCGCAGCCGTGCCGACAAATAATAGTTAAGCACTATAATTTTCCAGCTCATTCCTGCAGCTTTCCAGCCCATATTTAAGATCTGGATAGTGTAGCTGCACTTTTAATTCTTTCAACATTCGCCGATTATCCAGTCGTCGCGACTCTCGCAGATAGGACAACATGCCGGCGCTTAACTGGTTTTCTGCCTCATCCCAGCCCAGTGTCGGCGGCCGTGGCAGATCAAAAAAGTCCGCAATCTGGTTAAAATAATCCGTCATATTTGTTTCACAGCCATCGCTGATATTATAAATGGCTCCTGCCTGACCATATTCTGCGGCCGCGACACATGCCTGGGCGAGATCTTCCGCATGAATACGGTTAGTGGCAGGTGCCAGATGCTCATGAACCATCGGTACTCGATCAATAATACGTTTAAGCGGCAAACGACCCGGCCCATAAATTCCACCCACCCGTAAAATAACAACGGGCACATTGTTTTTCTCACCCCAATCTCTTACGACTGTTTCCGCCGCATAGCGCCGTTTTGCCCGTGGTTCGACTGGATTCGGTGTCGTTGCCTCATCGATTAACTGCCCCTGCTGGTTGCCATAGACCCCGGAAGTACTGAGGTAGATAAATTTCAGTGGTAAATTATTACTCAGGCCTGCCAGAAAATGCGCCATACGGGGATCGGTAATGCCAGATTTCGGTGGAGGGGCAAAATAATAGATGAGTGAGTGATCCGGAATAGTGAATCCAGCCACAGCCGGCTCATCCAGATCAACCAACACTGGCTGAATCGATTGTTCCGTAAGCTCGTTTGCACTTTGCTCAGATCTAACCAGACCCGAGATCGGGATAGATTCAACTGCATCCTGCCATTGTCGAGCCACTCGACGGCCTATGTCGCCACATCCAACAATAAAAACCGCATTAAGGTCTTTTCCTGACAGCTTCATTGAGTAATAATGTCTCGTTGATTAATAGTTGAGTAATTTTATGAGTTTTTCAGTCAAAATCGAGCCCAGCGGACACACTTTTACTGTTGAGTCTGCTGAATCCATCCTCGATGCCGCGCTTCGTCAGGGCATCAACTTAAGCTATGGTTGTCGCGATGGAGCCTGTGGTGCCTGCCTGGGTAAAGTTATTTCCGGTGAAGTGGTTTACCCAGATGAACAACCTGTTGCATTGACAGAAACCGATAAAGCACAGGGTAAAGCCATTTTTTGTCAGGCCCATGCGCAAAAGGATCTGGTGATCGAATCCCATGAAGTTGAGATCGAAGCCGACATCCCAGTCAAAACCCTACCCTGTCGAGTCAATGAACTCAAGCGTCTTAACCATGATGTCATGCTCATTAAACTAACCCTGCCAGCAACTGAAAGAATGCAGTTCCTGGCTGGACAATACATCGACTTTTTACTTAAAGATGGTCGACATCGCAGTTTTTCACTCGCCAATGCCCCCCATGTAGATGAGGAACTGGAATTACACATTCGTCATATTGACGATGGCAACTTCACCAGTGAGGTTTTTGACAACATGAAAGTCAAAGATCTTATGCGCATTGAGGGCCCTTATGGCCAATTTTTCCTGCGAGAAGAGTCGACTCGTCCTGCTATTTTCATGGCGGGTGGCACTGGTTTTGCTCCTATCAAAGGTATCATTGAACATGCGCTGGCGGCCGATATTCAGCGTCCTTTTCATATTTACTGGGGAGTACGTTCTACAGAAGATCTGTATATGCATGAGCTGGCTCAACAATGGGCCGATACTTATGATCATATCGACTATACACCGGTCCTTTCCGATCCTTCCGATAACCCGGATAGTTTTCGTACCGGCTATGTCCATGATGCCATCATTGCCGACTACCCAGATTTAAGTACCTATGAAATCTATGCGGCCGGTCCACCAGCAATGGTCTATGCCGGTCGCGATGCATTCCCAGCGCATAATCTGGATCTGGAACATTATTTTTCCGATGCCTTTGAATTCAATAAGGATTAATCTTGACCGTATTCAAAATGTGTCAAACTCTAAAACCACTAATAACTTTTAATTAAAAGGGTTATTGGCGGTTTTCTTCTATAATTGCGTATGTTGTAATTTTATTAAGCCTACTCATTAATTTCGGCTACAATTTAATCATTACAATATAACTGCATGCATGCAGTAAACACATGGAATTCAGATAGCCGTTGTCATACGCTGTATAAAATGATGACTTGCTATCCAGATTAAGGATGCAGGTATAACAGGAAGTAAGTATGTACCCGAAAACTACCCTCAGGTTGTTACTGCTTGAAGACAATCCTGTTGAAAAAAAATTATTACAGGAATCACTCCAGTCTGGCCCGGATATATCAATTGATATCTATCCTGCCAGCGATCCCCGCACGGCCCTACAACAAATCAAACGCATGCCCTTTGATCTGGCCCTGGTGAGTGCGTCACTCAGTCACACATTATGCCTGACCTTTCTACAGACCATTTATAACGAAACGGATGCTCCACCGGTTATTCTTATGCTGGAAAGTCCTGATCCTGACTTTCTTTCTCAGGCCACAGCCATCGGTGTCCAGGATTACCTTATTAAATATGAAGTTGATAATCACAATCTCCTGAGCATGATTCAACATGTTGTGGAGCGAGCACAACTGACTAAAAATGGTTTTGGTTCCAGTTCACCCGTTAAAGAAGGACACGACACACTCACCGGTTTACCCGAGCAGGCATTATTTCTTGAAAGCCTGGAAGAAGAACTCCAGCACGCCCAGCGTTATTCCCAGTTGCTGGGTCTTATGTTTATTAACATTGAAAATCTGGATGGCCTCTATAACCATTTTGGAGAACAGGCCATAGATGCTCTTCTTAAAACTTATGCTGAACAGCTTCAGAATGTATTACGAACAAATGATATAACCGCACGCTATAGCGATAATGAGTTTGCCTGTATCTTATCGGACCTGTCCCATGAACAGGATGTCAATATTGTTATCGATAAAGTATTAAATACACTGACAAAACCATTACAAATTGATAATCGAGTTATCTCAACACATGTCCAGTTAGGTGTGGCACTTTATCCAAAAGATGCTTCTGATCCTTCTACGCTACTACAATGTGCGTACTCGGCACTCATTGAATCCAGGAAAACATCTGATAATCATTTTGAAGTTTATAGCGCCAAGAGCAGTAAGAATGAACTCGAGCAGTTTAAAATTACAGCCGCCGTTCGTTATGCCCTAAGCAAAAAACAACTGCGTTTACGCTTTCAACCTGTATTAAGTCTTGATAACCAAAAAATTACATACAGTAGTGCACAATTATACTGGGACCATCCCGAGTTTCATGAATTTAGTAGTAAAGACTTTCTTTTTCTTGCTGAAATGGGGGGTTTGATCTGGCCAGTTGCTGAATGGTTAATTTTAAAAGCCTGCGAGCAATATCAATCCTGGCAACAACAGGGGTTATCTCCCGCCAAAATTCGTATTGAATTACCATCCTCCCTGTTCAGAAAAAAAGATTTTCCAGACATGGTGCAGGCTATTTTAACGGAAACTGCAATGCCAGCCGAAGCACTGGAACTCACTCTTCCAGTGAGTGCACTCATTCAGGAACAGAAAAAAGCCGGGATGAGCATTATCCAATTAGATAGCATGGGCATCCATGTTCTGCTGGATAATTTTGGTGCCAGTCGTACTTCGCTGGAAATTCTAAAGGCCTATCCCATTAAAGGCATGGTGATAGATGACAAAATCATTCGAAAGATCACTGTGCATACAGAGTCACGCTCACTGGTAAAAACTATTATTGCCATGTGTCAGGCCCTGCGCCTTGAAATTACTGCCAACGGTGTTGAAACGCGAGAACAGGAAAATCTACTTAGAAACTGGCACTGTCCATCTGTGCAGGGTACCTTGTATAGCCGGGCCGTTTCACCGGATGCTTTCCCCAGTCTTTCTTTTAGTCCAAACC
This sequence comes from Gammaproteobacteria bacterium, assembly GCA_026196045.1. GTDB lineage: Bacteria > Pseudomonadota > Gammaproteobacteria > UBA6429 > Thiohalophilaceae > JAPHRJ01. The sequence continues at coordinate 2,403 of JAPHRJ010000044.1, read as the reverse complement.
AGCCTCCAGTTAACAAAGTCAGCCAACGACCATCGAAACCCGTTGACAAACAACAACGTGTCCGTGAATGTCTGGAATACATTAATGCACTACCACCGATGCCGAATACGACTCACCAATTATTTACACTGCAAAATGATCCCGATCTGACAGTTGAACAATTAACACATGTTCTACAACAGGACCCAGCCATATCAAGCCAAATTATTCGTTATGCTAATGCACCCTTTTTTGGTAATCAGGGGAAAATTAAAACCCTGGAACAGGCGGTAATGACCGCCCTTGGACTAACGGGCGCTATTGATATGGCTCTCGGCATTACGATACTTGGCAATGTCCACGCAAAAAATAAACATGCCCATACGGATATTTTTAGCTTCTGGCAGCATGCGATATATGCCGCAACACTGTGCCAGAAAATTGCTGAAAAAAATCCTCAAACACAAATTGTTCCCGGTACCGCCTATCTGGTCGGCTTGCTACAAAATATTGGTTATCTGGTTTTATGTGAAAACTTTCCGGATGAAATGCAGTTGATTCGTAAACAACAACGCTATCACCCAGAAAAGAATCTTACCGATATTGAAAAGCAGATCATTGGTATCAGCCATGATGAAATCGGTTATCGATTATTAACAAGCTGGCATTTGCCAGAAGAAATTACGGTAGCCATTTATGAACATCATAATGATGCCTATATAGGAAAATATGCATCCCATGCCAATCTTGTTCTGATTGCCAATCGTCTACTCGCACCACAACATATTGGTGACGAAACCGTTTCTTACCTTTCTCCTGCCATGTTGCAGCTGCTGGACATCACTGAAACAAAACTATCAATTATCATTAACGATCTGCTGCAACACCGTGATGATCTGGATGCAATGAGCAAACATCTTGCCGCCTGACCTTTTCCCTGCTGATTACACCAACAACAAGTTCTTTTTTGACAAGCACTTCTCTTTCGCCATCACACCTGGATAATATTCATTAATATCAATTAGTTATTGTATTAAGTCCCAAGTAACTGATTTGTTGTCGCTGAACACTGAATATTTAATTGAATGTTCAGTATTAATTCGCTATAACTTCCGCTATGGAAATGAAAAATACTGACAAACATGCTGAAGAGACACGCGAAAATATCCTGCAGGCTGCTGAAGAACGATTTCAAACCTATGGTTACAACAAAACAACCATGATCGAAATTGCCAGCGATGTAGGCATGTCCGCAGCCAATCTATATCGCTATTACACAAACAAACAGGATATTGCCGCCGCCTGTGCCCAGCAGTGCATTGGCTCGCAAATCGAGATGTTACGTGCGGCAGTACAACAAACCGGACTAAGCGCCGCTGAAAAACTACACCAGTGTACTCAGGAAATGCTGCGCTATACCCACGAAACCACCAGCCAGCAACCGAAGTTGAATGAACTGGTTAATGTTATCGTCAGTGATCGACAGGACATCGTACACAACAAAATTCAACAGTCCTGCGCTCTGCTTGCTGAAGTCCTGGCCCAGGGCAATGATTCTGGCGAATTTGCTGTCGACGATGTCAACAAAACAGCCCATACCGTTTATAACGCACTGAAGTTGTTTCATGTTCCAATTTTCATGAGTTTATATGATCTTGAAACCCTGCAACAAAAAGCACGTGATGTTGTGGATCTACTGATTCTGGGACTGGCTAAACGTTGAGTCCACTATTTATTTTTACGCATGCAGATACCCAGACTGAATTGTGTGTTTTATTCAGTGTTAACCAAAAAGAATAAAAGGAAAATATTATGCACGAACTGGAAGCACGCTTTGGCCACTGGATAATAAAATGGCGCTGGGCCGTCATTGTTTTCTGCCTCTTGCTCGTTGTAATCGCGGCAACCGGTGGAAAAAATCTGGCGCTCACGACAAACTACCGAGTATTTTTTAGCGCAGACAACCCTCAACTTCTGGCTTTTGATGAGCTGGAAAACACCTATACCAAAAATGACAATGTCATGTTTGTGCTTACACCAAAGGATGGTGATGTTTTTACTTCACAGACGCTGGCTGCCGTTGAAGACCTGACTACACGATCCTGGCAACTGCCATATTCTATTCGTGTTGACTCTATTAGTAACTTTCAACATACCGAAGCGGAAGGTGATGATCTAATCGTTCGCGATCTGGTAAAAGATGCGTTAAACCTTAAACAAACTGAGCTTGAAACCATTCGCCAGGTTGCCATTAACGAACCGCTATTGAGCCAACGTTTAATTTCTCCTGATAGTCGAGTGACAGCGATCAGCGCGACCATTCAACTTCCCGGTAAAGATGAAATTAATGAAGTCCCGGATGTGGTCAAATCAGCGCGTGAAATGGTGGACTACATGCGTGACACCTATCCAAATCTGGAAGTT
>JAPHRJ010000019.1 GCA_026196045.1 Gammaproteobacteria bacterium | reverse complement strand
TTTTCCCGCGCCAGTATGGAAGGTGAAAGCTGTTCACAAATTATTATTCGAGATCAATCCAACAGCAAGGAACTGGAAAAACAATTACATATGCTGAGTAAGCAGGACCTGCTTACCAACCTGTATAACCGCCCTCACTTTCTTGAACAGGTCAGCAATCTGTTAAGCCTGTCTGTAGAAGGCAAGGCTCAGGGTGCTGTTATGTTTATCTCAATCGACAAATTTGAATCTATTCGAGACATGGTCGATATTGCTGGAGCTGATTTATTACTGGCTGATGTAGCCGACATCATGAAAGAAAAACTGGGTGAGGCGGCCATACTTGCTCGTTATGAAGGACCATTATTCAGTTTACTGATTAACGGCAAAGCCAGTGAAGATGCAGAAGATATTGCCGGAAAACTTTGCCAGCTGATCCGTGATCATACCTCGGATATTAATGGCAAAATGATTAATCCTACGGCCAGTATTGGCATCATGTACGTCAATGAAACTATCAGCAATACTCTCGAATGTATTTCCCGCGCTGAAAAAGGCTACCAGGCTGCCGAGAATGCCGGGGGTAACCAGTATTTTGTATATAACCCTGCAGTGGAAGAGCTGGCTGAAAAAGAACAGGTTACTCAGTGGTCTCAGTTAATAAAAGATGCACTCAAAAACAACGACTTTCACCTGCTCTTTCAACCCATCGTCAGCCTGCATGGTGAACCGGGTGCACATTTTGATGTCTTTGTGCGTATGCTGGATCAAAAGGGTAATACAATCCTTCCCTCTGATTTTATGCCCGCGGCTGATCAGGCCGACTTAACCAAATACATTGATCGCTGGGTACTGGCGAATATATTCAAATTACTCATTGATCGAAATAAACAGGGAATGTCGACACGTTTCTTCGTCAAAGTATCAGAAAATTCCCTGATTGACCCAGAGTTCATTCCCTGGGTGAGTGAACGTATTAAAGCCTTGCGTTTAAAAGCGGATGATCTGGTATTTCAATTAAATGAAGAAACCGCGTTAAATCATATCAAACCAGCAAGGGCACTTGTTGATAGTCTTAAACAGTTAAACTGTCGTACCGCACTGGAAAATTTTGGTATCGAGCAAAATACCTTCCAGTCTCTAAAACAGTTAAAAGTAGACTATATCAAGCTGCACTATAAGCTGATTCATAACCTGGGACAGAATGTTGAAAATCAGGAGAAGGTTAAGGAGATAACCGATATGACGTCAGGTCAGAATATCATCACCATTGCTTCTTTTGTTGAAGATGCGAATAGCCTGGCCATGCTCTGGCAATGTAGTGTGGACTTTATTGAAGGGCACTTCCTGCAACATCCAGATAAAAGCCTGGATTATAATTTTGATGAAGCGTTCTAATACCTACAGGTATGGAATATAAAAATGGTCGCTATTGCGGCCATTTTTATTTAACAAACCTTCATTATAACTAACATCCATGGTCATCGAGGACATGTGATACCAGGCCATCGGCCAGTTTAGGTTCAAACCAGGTAGACTTGGGAGGCATAACTTCATTGGCATCAGCTACCGCCATCAAGTCATGCAAGCTGGTAGCATATAGAGAAAAAGCCACCGCCATCTCACCAGAGTTCACGCGTTTCTCCAGTTCAGCTAAACCACGAATACCTCCGACAAAATCAATGCGCTTGTCGACACGTGGGTTTTCAATACCTAATAAAGGACTGATCAAATGGTTTTGTAACAGACTAACATCCAGTCGACCCACAGGATCAGAGGTACCCGGTATCAGATCCTGATTGATCGTTAATTTGTACCACTGTTTATTCAGGTACATACCAAACTCATTAGGCGCAGCAGGAGCTACCGCCTGTTGACTGGTTTCAACACTAAACGATGTGGCTATCGCATCCAGGAACTGCTGTTCTGTCAACCCATTTAGATCTTTGATAACTCGATTGTAATCCAGGATCTTCATCTGGTTATCAGGGAAAATCACCGACAGAAAATAATCTGCTGCCGTGACAGCCTGTCCAGATTCTTTACGCATCGCGGAAACCCGTGAACCGGCTGCAGAACGATGGTGTCCATCGGCAATATACAGACAATCCATCGCATCAAAGGTCGCCGTTAAGGTTTCAATATCCTGTTTATCATTTACAACCCACAGAGTATGCTGCACACCGTCATCGGCGGTGAGATCATACTCTGACTGCCCACTGGTTACCTTTTTAACGATCGCATCAACCGTCTCATTATGCCGATAGGTCAGAAAAACTGGGCCTGTTTGTGCATTTAAGGCATCAATCTGTCTTACCCGGTCGTCTTCCTTATCCGGACGAGTAAACTCATGTTTACGAATACGGTTCGTGTCATAGTCAGCAACAGAACCAACCGCCACCAAACCTGTTTGCTCATGCTCGCCCATAATCAGGCGATAAAGGTAATAACAGGGAGAATCTTCACGAAACAGGATCTTCTCATCAACCAGCTTTTGTAAATTCTCAGCCCCTTTGGCATACACTTCAGGTGCAAAAGGGTCAGTGCCATCAGGCAGGTCAATTTCCGGCTTGGAGATATGTAAAAAACTATAGGGGCGCCCCTGAGCACGCTGTTTGGCTTCAGCCGTGTTAAGGACATCATAAGGGGGAGCAACCACGTCTTCACTATATTTGGGGAGCGGACGTAATGCAGCAAATGGGCGAATCAATGACATGGGACTTCCTTACTGTTGAATCAGGCCGGCATTGTATACGATGCACCGCAGCAGCTCTAGCATGAAGCCACTCAGCCAGGGCCTACGACTACCATCTATTTCTAAACAGTGTGTAAAAAATCCAGAATAAACATTTTTTTAACTTAATAATCAATCGCTTATAAAACCCCACTCTCTTCTGAAGCAGACTCAGTTCACATTACCAATATAAGCACCCACCTTGGAGGGTGGAAACGTTATAATAAGGTTCTTTGTTGAAGACCCGCTGCAATGGAGCCACTGTGTCACGAATGAGTAGATTGATCGGTAAAAAGATTCACCAGCTGACAGGATTACGCCTGCCTGAGTATTTTCCGATTGCTTACAAATTAGCTCTGATTATTACTTTGCTGGTCAGCATTGGTATGACTGTTCTGGGACTGATCATTGTGACCAAACAGACTCAGCTACAACAAAAACAGCTGAACCATTTTGGGCAAACAGTGGTGAACCAGCTGGCTGAATCGTCAAAAGAACTGCTTCTCTCCGGCGATATCCTGAGCCTGATGGTGGTCAGCAGTAACCTGGGAAACAATAACAGTATCCTCGGCACGGTAGTGTATGCCGAAAATGGAAAAGTGCTCGCTTCATCAGGACTGGCCCCCAGGGAAGGTATCATCCGTCTATATTCACAATCCCAACAGTTTGATAACAACAATTATCTCTCAAAATGGTCAAGTGTCGATAAAGACGGTCAACCGCTCGATGTTGTTTCCTTCATGGTTCCCATCCGATACCAGGACGTCATTGCAGGCCATGCACTAGTGACTTTCGACGAAACAATGTTAAACGAATCTATTCGCAATACTATCGCGACGATCACCGGTGCTACATTCATCATGATCATTCTGGGTATTGTTATTTCCTTTATTACCGGGAAATGGATTTCACGTCCTATCCATACACTCATGAACGCCAGTCGTGCAATTGGTGAAGGCCAGCTCGATTACCGTATTAGTGAACAACGCAATGATGAAATTGGTTATCTGACTGATGCTTTCAACACCATGGCGGATAATCTTCTGGAAAAATCACAGGTAGAAAATGCCTTTTCTCGTTTTGTTGCTCCCAGTGTGGCAAAACAAATTATGAGCAACCTGGATCATATTCATCTGGGTGGACAACATGTTGAAGCAACAGTTCTATTTGCGGATATTGTTGGCTTTACCAGTCTATCCGAAAACCTCCCAGCCAATGAAGTAGCAGAACTATTGAATGACTACTTTGGCTATATCGCAACCGTTAGCCAACTCCATCACGGCACCATTGATAAGTACATGGGTGACTGTGTGATGATTGTCTTTGGTGTCCCGGAAAAAGATCCGGAACATAAGTATAAGGCTATCTCCTGTGCATTGATGATTCAGTCTCTCGTTCATGAACTCAACCAACGTCGTAAACAACAGGGTAAATTTCCAGTCAAATTCCGAATTGGAATTAATTCTGGTGCGATGCTTGCCGGTAATATGGGATCAGCCGAGCGTATGCAATACACGGTAGTTGGTGAGGCGGTCAACCTGGCTTCAAGACTCCACACAGCGGCAGGCGAAGGTGAAGTCATTATTACTGAAACCCTGTACCATCATCCTGATGTTCATCAACGTATTGAAGCTCACTCTCATAGGACTCTTGAGTTAAGAGGTATTGCCCAGCCGGTTTCTACCTATATTGTAACAGGCACCACCGAATCGTCCTTATCTAACAACCAGGCTATTATTTCTGAAATACTTTCACACCAGCACGTTGCATGAAAATATTACGCTTCCTGATACTATTTATATTCTTTCAAGGACTGACCGGTTGTACTTTACTGCAGTCTTTTACACCTTCATCACCAGAACACATACAGTCACTGATTGAACGTGAGGACTACACACGAGCCTTACAGGCTATTGAGACGGTTCCCCGCAACCATAAAAATTACACACAACTTATACAAAAGAAAAAAACAATAAAACAACTTATTCAAACACTAGAACAATCTACGCTTCGTAAAGCCCAAAAACTGGTTGCACAGAATCAATGGTATAAGGCTGAACAATTGTATGAAGAAGCACTAAAAAAAATACCTGATAGTGCTGTTGTTAAAAAGAACCAACGCGCCTTTATCGCTTCACGAAATTATTATCTCAAAGACCTGGAGTCAGAACTCACACTCTACGAAGGTCAGTGGATTAAAAATGTTGAACAGATTTTAAATAACATTGCCCGTACCACCCCCAATAATGCCTGGGTAACCATAAGACAATGGCGTTTTGAACAAAAAAAATCCAGTATCCTTGAGGACCTTGTTAGCTGTACGCAAAATGCTACCTCCACAGCAAACTATCCTTTAGCGCGACGTTGTCTCTCTCTAGTTAAAGAAATTGATCATGACAAAAAATTTAAGCAAACACTGTCTGCGGCCCATAAAAAACTGGACCAGAATGAGCAGCACTTACGTGAACTTCGAATTCAACAGAGTATGGATTTAATTAAGCAGCTCGAACAGAGCTATGACCACAAAAAGCTGGCACAACTCAATCAGCAAATCCTGTTATTTGAAACTTCTCAATCACTCAACAGGGAAGAACTTGAAGTCAAACAGACTCTGCAACAGCACCTCGATCTTGGTATTAAACAGGGAATAGAAGATGGTCGAAAAATATACAGTGAAGGTCAGGTTACCGAAGCTCTGGCTATCTGGGAAGGTCTGTATGAAATCAATCCTGATAATAAAGATCTGGAAACCCTGATCCTCCGGGCACAACGCGTTTTGGACAAGCTCAGGGACTTAAACAAAGATGAAACGATCGTCCAACCACCTCAGAACTAAATTTAGCAGTCATACATTCAACTCCCCTATCGAAGAATATATTGACCCAGATCAATTAACCGTCGCCAAATACAGCATCCAATCATACGCATCCTGTCTGTATGAATATTGATGCAACTTTCGTTATATGTGCTACTTTTATATTTAGGCATGAATAATGCAACAAAGCGTTTAAGTCTAGTCACACAACCCTTAATAAAACATCGTTGTTTGATGACAAAACCTGAACCGAGTTCATTCTCGTAATTTAAGAATGTTTATTTAATAACCCAAAATATGCCGAGTCTGTAGATGTTTTGTCCATCAAAAAAAGTAGTTTGTATGAGTTTGGTATTATTCTTTGCAGGTGGTATTTCCTTTGTAGGACTAAATACCTTCTTTGCTTACACCAATACCAATGAGTTCTGTACCTCCTGCCATAGTATGCGCATTAATTATGAGGAATATAAGAATACACTGCATTACAAAAATGCTGTTGGCATCAAGGCAACCTGTGCTGACTGTCATGTCCCGAAAGAATTCTTCCCAAAACTCTATGCCAAGATCTATGCTGCAAAAGATGTCTATCACTGGATACTGGGTACAGTGGACACAAAAGAGAAGTTTGATGCCCATCGATGGGATATGGCGAGCCGAGTTTGGCAGAAAATGCGCCTGACAGATTCACGAGAATGTCGGACATGTCATGACTATTCTGACATGGATATGAGTGAACAGGATCGACTAGCCCGCAAAAAACATACTCGAGCCCCTCTCGAGGGAAAAACCTGTATCGATTGTCACACCGGCCTGACCCATACCGAGCCACTGGAACCGGATGAAGATGAAGAAGAAATATGATCTCTAATATCCACAATATGAGTACAAAAATGCAGTTTTTTTTAAGAATATCCACAATAGGTATACTTTTTGCCTGCATATCTAATATTTATGCTGGTCAGGTTAAAGAGCTACTCGATGCTTCTTTAATTGGTGATACGGAAATGGTTCATCAACTGTTAAAACAAGGGGCTGATCCGAATGCCAAAACCAAACAGGGCAAGTCTGCAATGATGTATGCTGCTGAAGTCGGCAACATTGATGAAGTCATGTTGCTGATCCAGTATGGCGCTGATGTAGATGCACGCAGTGTAGCCGGTTGTACGGCACTGACCTATGCCGCTGAAAACGGCTATAACGAGCTGGCTAAAATACTTATAGAAAAAGGTGCAAAAACTCACCCTAAAACACGTGCGGGCTGGGATGCACTGGCCATGGCAACTCGTCAGGGGCATACTGAAGTGATTCAGACCCTGCTTAAAAGCGGTGCTAATGTTAACACCTCAGACAAACACGGTGTCACCGCTTTGATGTCAGCGGCTGAACGCAACAATATAAAAGTTATCAACATGCTACTTGATGCCGATGCTGACTTTCATGTCCGTGACGGACACGGCATGAGCGCCCTGATGCGGGCATCCTGCAAAGGACACAAAGACAGTGTTCTGACTTTATTAAAAGCTGGCGATAATATTAATGCCATCGCTGATGATGGCTCTACCGCCCTGATGTGTGCCGTAGAATTCGGACATGACCACATGGTTGAACTTTTATTAAAAAATGGTGCGAAAATAAACCATCAGGATATCGAAGGGGAAACGGCGCTATTTTCTGCTATATATAATGAACAAATTAGTACCATCAAAATTCTACTTGAAAACAATATAGATACACATGTCAAAAATAATAAAGGAGCTAGTGCCTATGATATAGCCAGGAGGTTGCGTAAAAATGACATCGCAGAGTTAATTAAACGAAAAAAATAATACGTTATTATGTTATACCTTTTTGATAATTCCATACACCACACCCGTACACAATACGGAAAGGAGGAGTAATGAGGCATAAACAATATTACAGAGT
>JAPHRJ010000090.1 GCA_026196045.1 Gammaproteobacteria bacterium | reverse complement strand
TTGATGCGTATATTGTGATTTGGAATAAAAAAACCCTTATAAATACATGTACTTATAAGGGTTTTGTTGTGGTTTGCAGGTGAGTTGCTAACTACGCATAGCTAGGTCCTTATGAACACTTAGAGTCGCCGCAGTTAAGACACGTCATACACCCATCCATCTTTATGACAGCCTTGGTACTGCACTTGCCGCATAACTGTGCACCTGCGGGGAAGTCGCTTTTTCCTTCTTCGCTTGCACTCGCCTGCTTGACTGAACCCTCAAACTGGGCTCGCTTTTCTTCGATAAGTTTCTTCTGATGTTCATCTAAACCCTCATCTGTTAGCATACCAATCATACGCAAGTGACATTCGATCGCGTCACCAATTTCTGCCACCAGTGATGGCATATATTTACCGCCTTTCTTGAAGTAACCCCCGCGTGGATCAAATACGGAACGCAGTTCGTCCACCAGGAATGTAATGTCCCCCCCCTTGCGGAATACGGCTGAAATAATTCTTGTAAGTGCAACGATCCACTGGAAGTGATCCATGTTTTTGGAATTAATAAACACTTCATAGGGGCGACGCAGCTCATGCTCAGACCCCTGGTTCAGGATCACGTCATTGATTGTTATGTACAGTGCATGCTCGGACAGCGGGGTTTTAACCTTGTAGGTTGAACCCAGCAGCATTTCCGGACGTTCGATCTTTTCGTGCATATGAATGACATTGGATTCATCCTCCTGCACGATTTCCTGGGCTATCTCTTCCGCTTTGTTCTCGTCCTCTTTGACGACTTCGTAGCCGGTAATTTTATTATCTAACTTTATGGTCATTGTCCTCTTCCTCTCCCCTGCTTAAACCTGTTCAAGCAGATTGAAACTTGTCGTGTTTAACTTTTATGCTGCGGTTTAACCGCGTGGGCACTAACGACGTGCCCACCCTACAACTACTTCGAAACCATTTCGAGGCGTGGAGTAGCGTTTAAGACAAGGCGAAAATAATTTTAGCGAGCGGAGCATACATAAAGTATGTGAGCATCGAGAAAATTATTTTCAACGCCGTATTAAGCGCTAATACACCCTCAAAATTTTGAACAACGCATTTGCTGTTAAGGCAAGGCGGAAATGAGTTTAATGAGCGGAGCATACATATAGTATGTGAACATTATTAAACTTGTTTCCAACGCCGCATCAACACAAAGGCGGCCGTTCAAAATTGGTTTCTGAACGAAGCGGATGGACGGAAATCAAATCCCACCCAATTTCAGTCCACCCGCTCCGCTCAGAATTTGCCGTAATACCCTTCTTTAAGGGCATCAAACAAATTGGCGGCGCTGTGGATTTCGCCGTCGTATTCGATCTCTTCGTTTCCTTTGACTTCTACCACTTCACCATTTTCCAAAGTGAAACGATAGGTCGTGTTTTCCAGATCCTGTTCTTTCACCAGTACACCCTGGAAGGCTTCAGGATTGAAACGGAACGTTGTGCAACCTTTCAGTCCCTGCTCATAGGCATACATGTAGATATCCTTGAAGTCTTCAAAAGGATAATCTGTTGGCACGTTGGCGGTTTTGGAAATAGATGAGTCGATCCATTTCTGTGCCGCAGCCTGAATGTCCACGTGCGCCTTGGGCGTAATGTCATCGGCACTAATGAAGTACTCTGGCAGTTGTGCTTCGGCTTCATCAGAATAAGGTTTGGCTTTGGCATTCACCAGTTCACGATAGGCCAGCAGTTCAAAAGAAAACACATCAACTTTTTCTTTGCTCTTCTTGCCTTCGCGGATCACGTTACGTGAATAGTGGTGGGCAAAACTGGGCTCAATACCATTACTGGCATTATTGGCCAGTGACAGAGAAATGGTTCCAGTTGGCGCGATTGAACTATGGTGAGTAAAACGTGCACCCACTTCAGCCAGTTCTTTTACCAGTTCAGGATCGACTTCGGCGACCTGCTGCATGTAGTGACTGTATTTAGCATGCAGGATTTTGCCCTGAACCCGGTCACCGATCTTATAACCATCACGTTTCATCTGTGGACGCTTACGTAACATGTCGGCGGTGAGGTCATAATACTGTTCCATCACAGGCGCTGGACCTTTTTCTTTGGCCAGTTCCAGTGCGGCGTGCCAGCCGGTCATCGCCAGTTCCTTACTGACTTTATCGGTGAACTCGACGGAATTGTTTTCGCCGTATTTCATGCGCAACATGGTGATCGTAGAACCCAGGCCTAAAAAGCCCATACCATGACGGCGCTTGCTCAGGATCTCATCGCGCTGACCTTCCAGTGGCAGGCCATTGATGTCAACTACGTTGTCCAGCATGCGAGTAAAGATATTGACCACCTTGCGGAATTCGTCCCAGTCGAACCAGGCTTTGTCGGTAAAGGGTTCGTGAACAAACTTGGTCAGGTTCACGGAACCTAACAGGCAGGAACCATAAGGTGGCAGTGGCTGTTCACCACAGGGATTGGTTGCACGAATATTCTCGCAGAACCAGTTGTTGTTCATTTCGTTAACTTTATCGATGAGGATAAAACCGGGCTCGGCAAAGTCGTAAGTAGAGGACATGATCACGTCCCACAGACGACGAGCTTTGATCGTACGGTAAACCTTGCAGGCCACCAGCCCTTCGTCATTAACAACATAGCCATCAGTGACTGGCCATTCACGCCAGACAACCTGGTCGGTATCTTTCAGATCAATGCCATCGTCTTCGACTTCTTTTTCCATGATTGGAAAAGCCAGTTTCCAGTCGATGTTGTCTTTTACCGCATGCATGAATTCATCGGTGATCAACAGCGACAGATTGAACTGACGCAGACGACCGTCTTCACGCTTGGCGCGAATGAAGTCCATGACATCGGGGTGGCCAATATCAAAGGTGGCCATTTGTGCACCACGACGACCACCGGCACTTGATACGGTGAAACACATCTTGTCGTAGATATCCATGAAGGACAGCGGACCCGAAGTATAAGCACCGGCACCTGAAACATAGGCACCCTTGGTACGCAGGGTAGAAAATTCGTAACCAATACCGCAACCCGCTTTCAGGGTCAGACCCGCTTCGTGGACTTTATTAAGGATGTCATCCATGGAATCGAGGATGGTCCCGGAAACAGTACAGTTAATAGTAGAGGTGGCCGGTTTGTGCTCTTTGGCACCGGCGTTGGAAGTAATACGTCCAGCTGGAATCGCTCCGTGGCGTAATGCCCAGAGGAATTGTTCATTCCAGTGTGCCTGTTGCTCTGGCTCTTCCACTTCGGACAGGGCTTTGGCAACACGCTGGTACGTGGCATCGATATCGGTATCAATAATGTCACCGTCTTTACTTTTTAGACGGTACTTTTTATCCCAGATATCCTCAGAGGCAGACTGCAATGGAATCTCAGCAACTTCATTTGTGGTCACTTCATGCAAGCGGGCGCTCATATCGTAGTTTTCCTCCCATTTATATAGGGTTTGTTATGTAATTATATAAGTGTACGGCTAATGTACCCGGTTCAGAACGCTCATTCACCAACAGTAAGACAATGAAATAAAACGCATTTCTCTCTGAATTTCTTATTTTAGGCACAAAACACAAGATGTTGTGTTATTGGGCTAGCTTAGGCCTAGATATGTTGACTGTCAATAAAATGTAACCAGCCTTCTTTAACGATAATAAATATTATATAACAACAAGTTATATTATTTTTATAGCTTTAAATACACGTCATAAAAATGAAATATTTTTTCTATCAATCACTATATCTTGTGTTTCTAATAAACTCGAAATTTCTCTGCCCGCCACGTTAGGATTTACTCACGTACAGCGTTTTATCTGTCTCATTTCAGCCCCCCTCGGCTTAAATTATTGCCGCCCCCTTGAAGCCCTCACAGGATGAACCCATATCCTGATCAAGCAACAGATCGCTGTGCGCACAGGCCGATTCTGACAATCGTTTTGAATCAAATAGAGGCTACAAACCTCTAAACATTATTTAGGAGATATAACCATGACTCTAGTCCGTTATGAACCCTGGAGCCTGTTAAACCAGTTCCGCCGTGAAATGGATCAGATGTTTGAAGCTCCCACCAACCGTGATGAAACCAGTGATGTCGCTACCAGTGACTGGACACCCGCTGTCGACATCAGGGAAACCGACACGGCTTTTGAAATCCATGCCGATATTCCCGGTGTGGATCCCAAAGATATTGACGTCCACATGGAAAACGGTGTTCTCAGTATCAAGGGTGAACGCCAGTCTGAAAACAAGGAAGAACGCGAAGGCTATAAACGTGTTGAACGTAGCCGAGGCACGTTCTATCGCCGTTTCAGTCTGCCGGATACTGCAGTGGCCGATAAGATCACCGCGAAAAGCAACCACGGTGTACTTGAAATCACGATCCCAAAACAGGAACAACAGCAACCGCGTAAAATTACTGTGAGCAGTTAATCGCTGGTATTCTGTTACAGATAACTTCCACCCCCAAAAGAGATTGGAGGGTGGAAGTCGATAAATGAAAACCGAACCGATATTAAATTGTTTGCATAACCAGGCTGAAATTTTTCAGTAAATTGTATGGAGTTTAATCATGGCTACGCTCAATGATGTTCGTCATGGCCTGAGTCGGACCTGGCAAAATCTGGCGGAAGGCTGGCACCAGTTACGTGATCGCGCCTCCCATGCCCTGACTCGTTTTAATCCTCTGTCTGATAAAGAAGAGACTGAAGGTAAGCTTCTTTATCAGGGATCACGCTGGGGTCTGCTGACGAGCGATGTGGAAGAATCAACAAATAGTATTGCTGTGCGCCTTGAGGCACCCGGTATGGAAAAAGAAGACTTTGATATTTCAGTGTATGATGATGTCCTGCTGGTGAAAGGCATCAAGCATGCGCAACGTGAACAGAAAAAAGGCAACTACCATATTCTGGAATGTGCCTATGGCCGTTTTGAACGCGCCATTCCCTTACCTGCCGAGGTCGATGAAAACACAGCAAAAGCCAGGTATAAACGTGGAGTGTTAACCATCCAGCTACAGAAAAAAAACCATTCACCACGTACCCGGATCAATATCCAGTCTGAATAAGCCGTTTATACACTGAACTTTTTCAGTACTGTTGTATCTATGAGCTTACCTGTTTGGTCGTCTGTGCCTGACCGAAACAGGCACTTTCTTTTATCTCTTAACGGGAGTACGTACGTTGTCGTTATCAGTTTACCGTTCTTTTTTTGTAACTAACAAATTCATCTCCGCATGTGCTGTGCTATTTGCCATGCTAATAAGTGCACCGCTCTATGCCGCGCTGCCTCCCTTCGATAGTCAGGGCCAGACGCTGCCAACACTGGCTCCCATGCTGGAAAAAGTGACGCCGGCAGTTGTGAATATTTCCACCACGGGTCGTGTACGGATACAGCAAAATCCCCTGTTTAGTGATCCCTTCTTTCGACATTTTTTTGAAACACCCAATCAACCTCGTGAACGCATTACTCAGAGTCTCGGTTCCGGTGTCATCGTCGATGCCAAAAAAGGTTACATCCTCACCAATAACCATGTCATCGATAAAGCCGATGAGATCCGGGTGACCCTGCGCAATGGTGAAACCCATCAGGCCAAATTGATCGGCACCGATCCCGATACCGATGTAGCTGTCATTCAGATAAAAGTGGACAACCTCACGGCTATACCACTGGCAGACTCCACCCAGGTTCGTGTGGGCGACTTTGGTGTGGCTATTGGTAATCCTTTTGGTCTGGGGCAAACCGTGACCTCGGGCATTATCAGTGCCATTGGCCGTAGTGGCCTGGGTATTGAAGGCTTTGAAGATTTTATCCAGACCGACGCCTCGATTAATCCCGGTAACTCTGGTGGCGCACTGGTTAACCTGCGCGGTGAGTTGATCGGGATTAATACTGCCATTCTCTCTAAAAGCGGCGGAAACGTTGGTATTGGCTTTGCCATTCCAGTCAATATGGCGAATGACATCATGCAGCAACTGCTATCTCATGGTGAAGTTCGACGGGGCCAGCTGGGTGCCCAGGCCCAGGATCTCACACCACAACTGGCTAAATCCTTTGGTCTGAAATACCGTCGTGGTGCCGTGATCACACAGGTAGAAAAAGGCCTGGCGGCCGATCGGGCGGGCCTGAAAGCGGGTGATATCGTGCTCGAAATTAATGGGAAAACCGTGCGTGATTCCAATACCCTGCGCAATACAATTGGCCTGTTACAAATAGGCAAAACAGTGACCATGAAAGTCCTGCGTGATGGAAAAACCCAACAATTACAGGCTCGCGTGGAAGAGCCAAGCCAGACGGTTCTTACTGGAAAGCGCCTGCACAAACACTTAGATGGCGCAGAACTGTCGGATATTAGCGAAGGCAGCCGACTCTATGGCCGGGTTCAGGGAATTCTGATCAATAAGGTTGAGGCGTCGAGTCCAGCCGCACAAGCCGGTCTACGAGCTGGCGATGTACTCACCTCGATCAATCGCCGTCCTGTTCGTTCCCTGCAGGAATTGCAGCAATTATCCATCGAACATAATCAATCGCTTCTGCTGAATATCCTGCGTGGTAACACGGCGTTATTTTTGTACATTCAGTAAATAAAATGATCAGCGAGTCCCCTGATCAAAAGAGCATTCTGTGAAATACAGAATGCTCTTTTTTTAACCATTTTAGATTATAAATTTCTTACTTTGAAAACAACGAATTAGAAATTTTCTATAACGGAATAAGCCATGCCTTATGACCCTGAATATTCTTTGTCAGCATATAAGATCTTCAATAATTAGAGCAACTTACAAGACACCTAATCCCGAGTATAAACCTCGAATAAAATCAGTTTATACCATTCAATGTAATACTATGGTTTTAAAGGGATAAATGCCTTTATTTTGAACCCAAATGCAGCTAAGTTATCGTCCCCCGGAAATACGTATTCCGGGCAACTCAATCACGCATAGATTGATTAATAAATTAAGAAGGGGTTTATGTCCAAATTAGTTAATCCACATGGTGGTGGCGAACTCAAGCCGTTAATGCTTGAAGGTGCTGCACTGACGGCCGAGAAAGAAAAAGCCGTGGATTTACCTAAAGTGAACGTAAGTTCTCGTGAAGCCGGTGACATCATTATGATGGGCATTGGTGGCTTCACTCCTCTCGATGGCTTTATGACTCATGCCGACTGGGAAGGCGTCTGTGACGGCATGAAAATGGCCCATGGTTCACACAAGGACCTGTTCTGGCCTATCCCAATCACACTCTCTACCGATACTAAAACGGCTGAAATCCTCAAAGAAGGCGACGAAGTTGCCCTGTTTGATGCGGCACGTGATGAAATCCTGGCCACCATGATAGTCACGGAAAAATACCTGATTGATAAAGCTCATGAATGCATGCAGGTGTATAAAACCACCGACATTGAGCATCCCGGCGTGGAAATGGTCATGGCCCAGGGTGATGTTAATCTTGCTGGCCCTATCAAGGTACTGAGCCTGGCCGAATTCCCGCAGGAATACGGCGAGCAGTTCATGACTCCCGCCCAGTCTCGCGCTCAATTTGAAAAACGCAGCTGGTCTACCATCGCCGCCTTCCAGACCCGAAATCCTATGCACCGTTCTCACGAGTATCTGGCCAAGATTGCCATTGAGACTCTGGATGGCGTGCTGATTCACTCGCTCCTGGGCAAACTCAAGCCTGGTGATATTCCTGCCGACGTACGCAGTGAAGCGATTGAAACCCTGATTGATAATTATTTTGTTGATAACACCGTTATGCAGGCGGGTTACCCACTGGACATGCGTTATGCCGGTCCTCGCGAAGCCCTGCTCCATGCCCTGTTCCGCCAGAACTATGGCTGCTCACACCTGATTGTGGGACGTGACCATGCGGGTGTAGGTGATTATTACGGTCCATTCGACGCACACCATATTTTTGATGAGATTCCTGCAGATGCTCTGGAAACCCAGCCAATAAAAATTGACTGGACCTTCTGGTGTTACCGCTGTGATGGCATGGCTTCCATGAGAACCTGTCCTCACGATGCGGAAGATCGTCTTTTGTTGTCCGGTACCAAATTGCGTAAGGCTTTGTCCGAAGGCGAAGAGGTAGCGGGTAATTTTAGTCGTCCCGAAGTACTGGCTGTATTGCGTAAATATTACGCCAGCCTGAAGGATGACGAAAAAACCGAAGTCAAACTGTCCGGACACTCCGCCAGATAGTTTAACCCTATGCTC
>JAPHRJ010000109.1 GCA_026196045.1 Gammaproteobacteria bacterium | reverse complement strand
CGCGGAGCTGGCCAGACTACCTTTTAAAAATGTTCTACGTTGCATGTGTTCTTCTCCTAAAAAGTACCAAAGTAAAAGCAAGGAACAGGCCAACATTTTATTTTTTTTAAAAACAACGGCTTATGAATTTTGCTATTAGCTTTTGGCTGGAAATAATTGCATGCTGCAATTATAAAAATTGCATTTTGCAATATATCGGGGTGATTTACCTGTCGAGGAGGTTAGGAGGACTGGTAGTGCTGGAGTTTTCGCCACAGGGTGGATTTGTTAATACCGAGGACAGCGGCCGTTTTTTCTTTATTGTTCTGGCAATGTTCAAGGACTTTCAGGATATAGCGTTGTTCCAGTGCTTCGAGGGAGGGAAAATCACTATCGATATGTTGTTGTGAACTGGCTTCCAGTGACTCGGTGATATGCATCTGTGGGCTATCGGCAAGCACAATGTGACGTTCGATTAAGTTACGTAATTCACGAATATTGCCGGGCCAGCTATAGCTTAATAATTTCTGCATGGATTCAGGATCAAAGCCACTGATGTCCCGTCGATACTGGCTGGCCAGTTCATCAATAAAGTGCTGTACCAGTTCTGGAATATCCTCGGGGTGCTCCCTTAGTGCAGGCATGGAGAACTTGACCACATTAAGGCGGTGATAAAGATCGTGACGGAACTGGCCCTGTTTAACCATTTCATCGAGATGTCGGTTGGTGGCGACAATAAAGCGCACATCAATATGGATTGGCCGTACACCACCGACAGGCACGATTTGTTGTTCCTGGATGGCGCGCATGAGTTTGATCTGCATGGCATCAGAGATGTTGCCAATTTCATCCAGGAAAACAGTGCCACCACTGGCCGTTTCCAATAAGCCTTTTTTGGTAGCCTGGGCACCGGTAAAGGCGCCTTTTTCATAACCGAAAAGTTCACTTTCCAGTAGTGTATCGGTCAGGGCACCGCAGTCGATAACAACAAAGGGTTGTTCGGCATGCTGACTTTGAAAATGAATAGCATGTGCAGCCAGTTCCTTGCCCGTACCCGATTCACCTTCGATGATTACATTACAGCGGATATCGGCAATTTTACTGATCAGTTCATAAATGTGTTGCAGGGCTGGTGCACGTCCAACCATATTTGATTGTCGGTGATCACGGTTGAGTTGTTGCCTGAGTAAACGGTTTTCTTCAACCAGTGCATTATAGCCCAGTGTTTTTTCTATGAGCAGTAACAGCTCATCCATGTCGTAGGGTTTTTTAATAAAGTCACTGGCACCAAGGCGCATGGCCTCAATCGCATTATCGGTATTGGCATAGCCAGAGATGATAATAAATGGAACGTCTTTGTTAATGACGCGAACGGATTTAAGTAATTCAATGCCCGTCATTTGTGGCATGCGCAGGTCACTAATAATCAGATCCGCGCCTTCTGATCTGTAATATTCAAGTGCATCAAGGGGATTAGTAAATACGTGGCTTTCAAACGGGTAGCTCTGGCAAAAACGCTGAACCAGTTCGCCCGCCTTGGCTTCATCATCAACAAATATAATTTTATTCGTGTGGCTCATCTTGTGCAGTATGTTCCAGAGGTAAACGAATGTGAATATGTATACCGTGCTGAGTATTATTTATTCTCAGCTTGCCCAGGTGTCGTTCAACGATACCAAGACTAATAGACAGGCCGAGACCGCTGCCTTCGCCTTCTTTTTTCGTGGTAAAGAAAGGATCAAAGATTTTATCCATGATTTCATCAGAAATACCTTCACCCTGATCATAAAGATCAATATACAACATTTTATCTGCACTATGGGCATTGATTTGTATGCGCGAGTTAGCAGGGCTGGCATGGATAGAGTTCAGTAACAGGTTGATTAAAGCTTGTTGTAATTGTGTGGGGTCACCCTGTAAAGAACCATGGTATTGATTGTCAAGTTCTATTGTAACCTGTTTTTCGTTTGCGGCCTGTTGTACCAGGCTGATGGTTTTAGTTAGCCAGGACTGTACCTCAAACACTTTATATTGAGGCGGAACCTGACGTGAAAAATTTAACAGGCCTTTGATAATTTCAGAAGCTCGCAGTGTTTCACTACGTATGTCATTTAGATCGCTAAGTAACTGGGTGTTCGCTTCATTATTGCGATCCAGCTTCAGGCGTTGTTCAAGATCACGCTGAACCAGCTTGGTATAGGAGAGAATATTATTTAATGGGTTATTGATTTCATGACCAATGCCGGCCGCCATTTGCCCGATGCTTGCCAGTTTATTACTTTGTAGCATCATGTCCTGAGCAAGGTTACGTTCTTTTTGAGTGTGTTCCAGGGTTTCCGCCATGTAGTTAAAAGAACTACAGAGTTCGTTTAATTCATCAATGTGCTGTTTTTTTATAAGACATTGGCCTGGCTCACCATCCGCATATTTTTTAAGACGAATAGCCAGATCCTGTATGGGTCGAATAATAGTTCGCGCACCAAACAGCGCAAGAAACAGGGTCGCGATAAGAACGGTTAATGCGACTCCTGAGATAATAAGACGAATACGATTAAAAGGAGCACTCACAACCTCGGAGTCTATATGTGAAACAACCAGCCAGCCGGAAAGTTGATTGGTATATGGCAGCATTTCAACATAATAAAGATCATAGTTATTTTGAGTGTCAGTTACCACACCATCAGGTTGAGCAGCAGCGATATCAAGCAGGTTCTGGGTGAAAGTCTGTTCCAGTCGTATAGTACGTGTGCGTATCTGGTTAAAATAGGCATTCTGTTCTTTGCCATATAAAAGCTGGCCATGGGTCTCAGCATTCTCTGGATCATTCTCAATGATCAATAGTTCACCTTTATAGAGTTTGAGACCGTGATCCATAATGCGATCCAGCTCTGCTCCAACCAGAGTTACAGCCAGTGCACCGACAAATTCATCCTCGTAATACAGTGGTACTACGCTATCGAGCAATGGGAAGGTATTTTGAAATTTATCCTTACGCCGGTCATGTGGAAGAAGAATACTGCTGACTTCATTCTGCGGTAACTCAGAAAGCAGGTGGCCTAGCGTATCAGACTGGATTTCCTGTTCGACATATCGAATACCTGACAAACTGTCATACACGGCCTGACTTCGCTTGTTATGGCTGACCTTGACCAGGCTGTTACCATTAGTATCGAGCAAACGTACAAAAAATACACTCGAGAGAATGGTCTGAAAGCCTTCTAAATAATGATTAAGCTGGTCACGTTGTGGTGTGAGATTTTCCGGGATATCACCTTCTTTAAGGTCAGCCAGTGATGGCAGGATTGCCTGCAGAGCTGGGGCCCGGGACATGCCTAATACCAGTTCGCGCTGATTGTGCAGGGACTGTTGCAAATTGGCACTGATAATATTGAGGCTGGATAGCACCTCGCGCTTTACTTCACGTTGGTAGGTGTTTTCACTGTAGTTGGTGACACCGATGGCGACGACAATCAGCGGCAGGATCGTGGAGAGTAAAACCCAGATAATTATGTTAGTTCGTAGTTTCAATATGGTTTACGGTGGTTAGTGATGTGCAACTCAGGATAAAAAAATGTTTGCTCTAGTTACAGTGTAGTCCTGTGAAATGAATACTGTATGCGTATAATAAGTCTTTCGCAAACATTTCCAGGAACTGGCTATGGCTCAGAACAAAAAACATGCCTTTATTATGATTGGCTTGCTGTTATCGATTACTGCTCTTGCCGGCTGTGGTAAAAAGGGACCCTTGTATCTACCTGGGTATTTACCTGGGCCAGATAAGGGAACTGAGGCGAAAGTAAAACAACAGAGTCAGTCTGGGGTGGAACTAAATACTTACACTACCGACCGTTTAATTTATAGAAGTTGATACACGATGGATCATTTTAATTACCAGAATAATAGCCTTATGGCCGAAGCCGTAGCCGTCAATGATATTGTGGAACGCTATGGCAGCCCCTGTTATGTCTATTCTCGCGCCACGCTTGAACATCACTGGCAGGCCTTTGATCGGGCCTTTGGTGAGCAGGAACATCTGGTCTGTTATGCCGTGAAAGCCAATTCCAATCTGGCCGTATTAAACCTGTTTGCACGTCTGGGTTCAGGTTTTGATATTGTTTCTGTTGGTGAACTGGAACGAGTACTTGAGGCCGGTGGCGATCCCGCAAAAATTGTTTTTTCTGGTGTGGGCAAAAGAGCCGATGAAATGATGCGTGCACTGGAAGTGGGAATTCATTGTTTCAACGTCGAGTCCGTTTCTGAACTGGAACAGCTAAACCAGGTTGCGGCAGAAATGAACTGTCAGGCACCGGTATCGCTGCGTGTTAATCCCGATGTGGATGCTAAAACTCACCCCTATATTTCTACCGGGCTGAAAGAAAATAAATTCGGTATCGACATCGAACAGGTCGTTGCGGTGTATGTTCAGGCTGCACAAATGTCACATCTGGATGTGAAAGGGGTGGATTGTCATATCGGTTCGCAGTTAACTGAGACTCGTCCGTTTCTGGATGCGCTTGAACGGGTGTTGCACTTAATCGACCAGCTGGCAGAAAAGGGGATTGAACTGGAACATCTCGATCTGGGCGGTGGTCTGGGTATTCAATATAATGATGAAATACCGCCATTGCCAGATGAATATATTCGGGCCCTGATGGATAGACTGCAAGACCGACAGTTAAAAATTCTGATCGAGCCCGGACGTGCTATCGCAGGCAATGCGGGCATTCTGGTGACACAGGTTGAGTATCTGAAACATACTGGTCATAAAAATTTCGCCATTATTGATGCCGCCATGAATGATCTCATGCGCCCGACCTTGTACGGTGCCTGGCAGGCGATTGTTCCGGTCAATCCTCGTGAAGGAGTAAGCAGAAAATATGATGTGGTTGGTCCGGTGTGTGAAACAGGAGATTTTCTCGGCAAGGATCGTGAACTGGTGCTGGAGCAGGGTGATTTACTGGCGGTGCGTTCGGCTGGAGCTTATGGTTTTAGTATGAGTTCAAACTACAACACTCGACCCCGTGCAGCAGAAATTATGGTGGATGGTGATCAGATGCATCTTGTACGCCAGCGAGAGCAGATTGCCGATCTATATGCCGGTGAACAGGTGTTGCCAGAATAAAATTGGTCAAAGCTAAATAAATGTCCCTATAAGATAACTAGCTTAGATTGTTCGCCCTGAGTTTTTCGGCTTCGCTCAGGAGAGCCTTGTCGAAAGGGGACAAACATAACAATAGATATTTAATCATACTCACATAGTTTGACTCTTCCGTGACAAACGCAAGACAGGATCCATCTCGAACGCAGAGCTTGTAAGTAGGGAGGAAGTCGGAGCACTAAAATTTAGTACGTGAGCCATTACTGTAACCAATCTGAATTTATTGGCTGGACAGGCTTAAGACAACACAGTATCGTCTTAAGTACACAAAAATAACAAGGGAATGAATCATGAATTGGGCCGAAAGAATTTATCGTCTGCATAGCCTGTTGAAAAGCCAATACCCCATTAAGCTACAGAAACGTATTAAAAATAAAATTTTTACCCAGAAATATTCCCGGCTCACTCAGTGAGCCACCAGCGGTGGTACAAAAAAAATAAGAAAAAAGGAGAATGGGAGCATGCAACAATTACCCAGGGAAATTATTTCGCCACTCAGGCGAGCGGGATAGACATGTTCTATGGCGAAGTTTTTTATGGAATGCCAACGTACAAACTCATGCAAATCCAGATCATCGAAGATTTATATCCTTATATTGATGATTGAAAATGATTCAACCATATGAAACAGGCGACATTCAATAATGGAATTCAGATATGCCAACTGAGATTCATACGCACTATATCGCGCATCGAAGGGAAAAGGATGGGATAGAGCAATCACTTGAAGTCCACTTGAATGAGGTAAGTGAGATAGCGGGTCTATTGGCTGCAAAAACAGGTATGTCTGAAGCAGGACAACTCATTGGGTTGCTGCACGACTTCGGAAAGTTTAGCCAGGAATTTCAGGCTTACATTGGATCTGCAACTGGCAAGATTAATCCTGATGAAGATGAGTATGTTGATGTTGTTGCTCTTAAAGGCAAAATAGATCACTCAAGTGCAGGTGCGCAATGGATCTGGGAAAATTGCCAGAGATGGGGTGAAAGAGGCCAAATGGTTGGCCAGATGTTGGCACTATGTATTGCATCCCACCACAGCGGTCTGATTGATTGTCTTAAGCCTGATGGAGATAACAGCTTTTCAGACAGAATGAAGAAGCTTGATGGAAAAACACATAAGAATGAATGCATGAAAAATGCATCAAATGATTATCTGGAAAAGTTAGATGCTTTGGCGGATAAAGACTTAATCCAAAGGATGCTAAAGCATTTACAAAAAATCGGTCAAGTCGAAGATTTGTTACCTGAAAAACCAATTCGTTATTTCAATTTGGGATTTTTTACACGCATGTTATTCAGTTGCCTTATCGATGCAGACCGAATAAACAGTGCGGATTTTGAATACCCTGAAAACACACAGCATCGAAATAATTCATCTGTGGATTGGTCAGTTCCCGTCAATCGACTTGAACAGGCGATTAATGAACTTAATGGAGAAAAACCAATTGATGAATTACGCCGCACTATTTCAAATGCCTGCAAACATCGAGCCGTAGATGCGCAAGGTATTTATACCCTCACTGTACCAACGGGTGGCGGAAAAACCTACGCAAGCCTGCGTTACGCACTGCAACATGCAAAACAGCACGAACTGGATCGTATTATCTATATTATTCCTTTT
>JAPHRJ010000128.1 GCA_026196045.1 Gammaproteobacteria bacterium | reverse complement strand
CTGGATATGCCCCTGGCGGCTGTTGCGCACAGTATGGAAGAAGCTTTCCAGGTACAGGCGCAGGTTGGTTTTCCTACGGTCATTCGTCCATCATTCACCATGGGCGGCAGTGGTGGTGGTATTGCTTATAACAAGGAAGAATTTGTTGAAATTTGCGAGCGTGGCCTGGATCTCTCACCTACTAATGAATTACTGATCGAAGAATCAATTCTTGGTTGGAAAGAATATGAAATGGAAGTGGTGCGGGATAATAAAGACAACTGCATTATCATTTGTTCGATTGAAAACCTGGATCCTATGGGCGTGCATACTGGTGACTCAATCACGGTTGCACCAGCACAGACCTTAACCGATAAAGAATACCAGATCATGCGTAATGCCTCGTTGGCGGTACTGCGTGAAATTGGCGTTGATACGGGTGGTTCTAACGTACAGTTTGCGATCAACCCCGAAAATGGTCGCATGATCATTATTGAAATGAATCCTCGTGTATCCCGATCTTCTGCATTAGCGTCTAAAGCGACGGGTTTCCCGATTGCCAAAGTCGCGGCGAAGTTAGCCGTCGGTTATACCCTGGATGAACTACAGAATGACATTACCGGTGGAGCGACACCGGCTTCGTTTGAACCAACGATTGATTATGTTGTTACCAAGATTCCACGTTTTACTTTTGAGAAATTCCCTAAAGCCGATTCGCGTCTGACGACTCAAATGAAATCTGTTGGTGAAGTGATGGCCATCGGTCGTACTCAACAGGAGTCCTTACAAAAGGCTCTACGTGGTCTGGAAATCGGCGTTGATGGTTTTGATGAAATTCTGGATCTTGACGATGATGGTGCAAAAGAAAAACTCAAACAGGAATTAAAAATACCGGGCCCGGATCGTTTGTGGTACGTCGCTGATGCATTCCGCTTTGGCTTTAGCATGGAAGATATTTTCGAACTCACAGCGATTGATCGCTGGTTCCTGGTGCAGATTGAAGAGATTGTAAATCTGGAGCAGGAAGTCCGCGAACAGGGTATGGGTGCTTTAGATAAAGCACGTATGTTACAGCTCAAACGTAAAGGTTTTTCTGATCGTCGACTGGCCAGGTTACTGGGTGTGACCGAGCATGAATTGCGTAAGCAACGTCATAAAGTCGGTGTGCGTCCAGTGTATAAACGTGTTGATACCTGTGCGGCTGAATTTGCAACCAATACGGCTTACATGTATTCCACTTATGAAGAAGAATGCGAATCAGCAACGACCAATAAAGATAAAATCATGGTGTTGGGCGGTGGTCCAAACCGGATTGGCCAGGGCATTGAATTTGACTATTGCTGTGTGCATGCGGCTATGGCGATGCGTGAAGATGGTTATGAAACCATTATGGTTAACTGTAATCCAGAAACTGTTTCGACTGATTACGATACCTCTGATCGTTTATATTTTGAACCACTAACGCTGGAAGATGTACTTGAATTAATCGATCTGGAAAAACCCAAGGGTGTGATTGTTCAATACGGTGGTCAGACACCACTTAAACTTGCAGAAGATCTACATGCGGCTGGTGCTCCTATTATTGGTACCAGTCCTGATTCCATTGATCTGGCAGAAGATCGTGAGCGTTTTCAAAAGTTAATTGATGAGTTAGGTTTACGCCAACCACCAAATCGTACTGCACGTGCAGAAGAGCAAGCGGTAACACTGGCAGTGGAAATTGGTTATCCATTAGTTGTACGTCCTTCTTATGTATTGGGTGGCCGTGCAATGGAAATAGTCTATAACGAAAAAGAATTACGTCGTTATATGACTGAAGCGGTACAGGTTTCTAATGATTCACCCGTGTTGCTTGATCGTTTTCTTGATGATGCTGTGGAAGTGGATGTTGATGCCATTTGTGATGGTGAGAATGTTTTAATTGGCGGCATCATGCAGCATATTGAGCAAGCTGGCGTTCATTCGGGTGATTCAGCCTGTTCATTGCCACCTTATAACCTGTCACAAGCTGTACAGGATGAAATGCGTGAACAGGTGCGTAAGATGGCTAAAGGCCTGAACGTAATTGGTCTTATGAATACCCAGTTCGCGGTTCAGGGTGATACGGTTTATGTACTGGAAGTAAACCCTCGTGCATCACGTACGGTACCTTATGTTTCTAAAGCAACCGGTCGCCCATTAGCAAAAGTAGCGGCGCGTTGTATGGTGGGTAAAACATTAGTCGAACAAAATATGATGAATGAGTTAATTCCAAAATACTTCTCTGTAAAAGAAGCGGTATTCCCGTTTGTGAAGTTCCCAGGTATTGATCCATTACTCGG
>JAPHRJ010000039.1 GCA_026196045.1 Gammaproteobacteria bacterium | reverse complement strand
TGACTGATCGTTTAACACCAGCCAATCCTGTATCAGGTATATTATCCAGCCTGAAAATACAGTCCAGACGATTTGATTTTTACGGGAAGGAAGGCACTGGATTCGTATGATGCGTCTATTCGAAGGAAGTCAGGCCGTCCTCCCAGTAGCAAACACGGTTACGGCCTTGCGCCTTTGCACATAACAGGGCGTGATCGGCCGCCTGAATACTATCTTCCAGGGAAATATCCTTCTGCATAGACACCATACCAAATGAAGCTGTCACAAACAGATCATCTCCATTAGGCAAGGTAACAGGATGTTTCGAGAGACTTGTACATAAACGTTCAATGACTGCACTTGCCTCTTCATGCTCGGTATCAGGTAAACAGAAAAGAAATTCTTCACCACCATAACGATAAATCGAATCATACTTCCGCAAACTGGTACGACAATAATCAACGACTGTTTTTAATACCTGATCACCGATAATGTGGCCATGGTTATCATTAACCTGCTTAAAGTGATCAATATCCATCATACAAATAGTACATGGATGACCGGTACGCGCCTGCCTTTCTTTTTCCTGATGAAGTTTCGAATACATAACGTGACGGTTCCAGGTGCCAGTCAAGTGATCAACAACACAGACCTGGGACATCAACTTGTACTGGAGATTTCGTACGTTTAATTTGAAATCCATCGCACGGGAAGTAAAGTCGCGGTATTCTTTCTCTACAATGCTCTCCTTACTTCCGCTTTTAATCAGAATTTCTCGAGCAAGCGCATGCATCTGCTGGTGTTTATCAACAACAGAATGAAAAGTATCAAGGGGTTTCAGTGCATCAGTTTCCTGGCTATAGAGCCATTTTCCAAACTTACAGCAACAATGAGCATCTTCGCGCAGATCATCTGAGCTTGAATGACTACTCCCACAAATCAACGACTGATGAACTTCGTTGTACCATGACTCATGGTTGGCAATACCGGTATCCAGCGCCCGAATACTGCGAAACACATCGTGAGTATTATGGGTATCTATATGGCTAGAAGAAGAATACATAGTACAACTATAGCCTTTGAATCAGGAAATAAACGATGGATGAACATTATGCTAACACAGGGCTATGCACTATACATAAAAAACAATAGTCCTGTTAGCAAAGACCCCATGTCGGAAAAGCTTAGTAAACCCTCAGCTACAATCGGGTTATAACTGTTCGATTACAAATACAGGATTATTTTTCGTTTAGCCCTAATACATCCTGCATATCAAATAAACCGATATCATGTTGCATAATCCAGTTTGAAGCACGAACCGCACCATTCGCAAAAGTCATTCGGCTGGAAGCTTTGTGGGTAATCTCAACACGTTCACCAATATCCGCAAACATGACAGTGTGCTCACCGACTATGTCACCAGCACGAATAGTTTCAAAGCCAATGGTCTTACGATCACGCTCGGCAGTTATACCTTCGCGACCATAAACCGCACATTCATTTAAATCTCGACCCAGTGCATCGGCAACCACTTCACCCATGCGTAAAGCTGTACCGGATGGGGCATCAACCTTATGGCGATGATGTGCTTCAATCACTTCGATATCAACATCATCACCCATAACTCGTGCGGCCATATCCAATAACTTAAGACAAAGGTTTACACCGACACTCATATTAGGTGCAAAGATAACGGCTATGTCTTTACTGGCATTAGCAATTTGTTGTTTTTCTTTATCGGTAAAACCCGTCGTACCAATAACAATACGCTTACCCGCTGTTCGACAAACATCAAGATTTGATAAGGTGACTTCAGGGCGAGTAAAATCGATTAACACATCAAAGTCATTAACCACTTTTGATACATCATCAACAATAGCAACATTCAACTTGCCGATGCCCGCCATTTCGCCTGCATCAACGCCAACGACACTACTACCGGCACGTTCAATGGCGGCGGTAACATTTAATCCTTCAGTGTTTGTGACCGCTTCAATTAAAGCCCGCCCCATACGGCCGGATGCACCCGTGATTGCTATTTTTGTCATTGTTATAGCCTTATATTATTTTTCACGCCAATATATTTCCCAACGCAAAGTCGCAAAGAGTGCAGAGGATTTTGAAAGTTTTCTGGTTCCCATGCTCTATGTGAAAACGAAAAAATAGAATATTTTTCCTCGTTGCTCATCACTAGCAACTCGTCCCTGTTTTTATGGCTTCATGTCTTCAAAGAATTTTTTAACCCCATCCAGCCAGGAAGATGCACGTGGGCTATGATTGACAGAATCATCTGTCATTGACGCCTCAAAATCTTTTAATAACTCTTTTTGTTTCCTGGTCAAGTTGACCGGCGTTTCCACCATTACCCGACATAACAGATCACCGACCGTACCGCCACGTACCGAACGTACACCTTTGCCACGCATACGGAACAGCTTTCCACTCTGGCTTTCTGCTGGAATTTTCAGTTTTACTCGGCCATCTAATGTCGGTACTTCCAGCTCACCACCAAGTGCAGCGGTAGTTACACTAATTGGGACTTCACAATACAGATCACTTTCATCACGTTGAAAAATAGGATGAGGTTTAACATTAATATGAACGTAGAGATCACCGGGTGGGCCCGCATTCTCTCCGGCTTCCCCTTCTCCACTCAGGCGAATTCGATCACCCGTATTCACACCCGCAGGTATTTTCACTGCAAGTGTCTTTTGTTTTTCTACACGACCATGCCCGTGACATTTGCCACAGGGTGAATCGATCATCTTGCCATTGCCATGACAACGAGGACAGGTTTGTTGCAGGGAAAAGAATCCCTGTTGCATACGTACCTGACCATGGCCACCACAGGTGGTACAGGTTGTAGGACTGGTTCCTTTTTTCGCCCCACTACCATCACACTCGTCACAGGTTACCTGGGTAGGAACACGGATATTGGTTGAAGTACCTTTAACCGCTTCTTCGAGTGACAGCTCCATGTTGTAACGTAGATCGGCACCACGATAAGCGCGTTGACCACCACCAGCGCCGCGACCACCACCGCCTCCGCCGCCAAAAATATCGCCAAAAACATCACCGAAAATATCACTGAAGTTCGCACCTCCGCCGCCACCAGCAGAAGGATCTACGCCAGCATGACCAAACTGATCATAGGCCGCACGTTTTTGTCCATCTGATAAAATATCGTAGGCTTCTTTGGCTTCTTTGAACTTCTCTTCAGCTTCAGTGTTATCCGGATTACGATCCGGGTGAAACTTCATCGCCATGCGTTTAAACGCTTTTTTAACTTCCGCTTCACTGGCGTTTTTGGACACCCCGAGAACTTCGTAATAATCTCTTTTCGACATAATTCTATAAAATCAGTGACTAGTGACCAGGGACGAGTAACGAGGCATTTATTTTAGAAGCCTCATTAAACTACTTATACCCTGTATCTTCTGCGTGTTTTAACATGCAAATGGCCGCGTGAAGACACGCAGCCATTCCCCATAACATTTTATAACGAGTGACTTGTTACTTACTCGTCACTCGGCACTTTTACTTCTTGTTATCGTTGACTTCTTCAAACTCAGCATCAACAACATCATCATCGGCCTTCGCATCAGCATCAGCTCCTGGAGCTTCACCACCAGGTTGTCCACCTTCTGCCGCCTGCTCTGCGTACAGACGTTCTGCCATTTTCGCAGAAGCTTCACTCAGAACCTTACTTTTAGCTTCGATGTCCGCAATATCAGTACCTTTAAGGGCTTCTTCCAGATCCGTTACGGCCGCTTCAATCTTGGTCTTTTCATCGGCCTCAAGCTTATCACCCAGTTCTTCCATTGATTTGCGTGAAGCATGCACCAGACCATCAGCCTGATTACGCGTATTCACTTCTTCCTGGAATTTCTTGTCATCGGCTGCATGAGCTTCGGCATCCTTGACCATCTTATCAACTTCTTCATCAGACAGACCACTGGAAGCTTTAATTACAATCGACTGTTCCTTGCCGGTTGCCTTATCTTTCGCTGATACGTTAAGGATACCATTGGCATCGATATCAAAAGATACTTCAATCTGTGGCACACCACGTGGCGCAGGTGGAATATCCTGCAGGTCAAAACGACCCAGAGACTTATTCGCATCCGCACGTTCACGTTCACCCTGCAGTACATGTACTGTTACCGCAGACTGATTATCATCAGCGGTAGAGAATGTCTGTGATGCTTTTGTAGGAATCGTCGTGTTCTTTTCAATCAGTTTAGTCATAACACCACCGAGTGTTTCAATACCCAGTGACAATGGTGATACGTCAAGTAACAGTACATCTTTAACATCACCACCAAGTACACCACCCTGAATAGAAGCACCCATGGCGACCGCTTCATCGGGGTTTACGTCTTTACGAGCTTCCTTACCAAAGAAAGCTTTAACTGCATCCTGAACCTTAGGCATACGAGACTGACCACCAACCATGATCACATCATCAATTTCAGAAGCTGAAAGTCCAGCATCTTTTAAGGCCACCTTACAGGGCTCAATAGAACGGGTGATTAACTCATCCACTAATGATTCGAGCTTGGAGCGAGTCACTTTAATATTAAGATGTTTAGGACCTGAAGCATCAGCTGTAATGTAAGGCAGGTTCACGTCAGTCTGCTGTGTAGAAGACAGTTCGATCTTGGCCTTTTCAGCTGACTCTTTTAAACGTTGCAGTGCCAGTGGATCATTGCGCAGATCAATACCCTGATCTTTCTTGAACTCTTCGACAAGATAGTCGATCAGACGCATATCAAAATCTTCACCACCGAGGAAGGTGTCACCATTAGTCGATAACACTTCAATCTGGTGTTCACCATCGATGTCAGCAATTTCAATAATAGAAATATCGAAAGTACCACCACCAAGGTCATAAACAGCAACCTTGCGATCACCTTCTTTCTTATCCATACCAAACGCGAGTGCCGCAGCAGTCGGTTCGTTAATAATACGTTTGACGTCTAAACCAGCAATCTTACCGGCATCTTTTGTTGCCTGACGCTGCGAATCATTAAAATAAGCAGGAACCGTAATAACCGCCTCAGTGACTTCTTCACCGAGGTAGTCTTCAGCGGTCTTTTTCATTTTCTGCAGGATACGGGCAGAAATTTCAGGTGGTGCCATTTTGGTGCCATTCACTTCCACCCAGGCATCATTGTTATCGGCCTTGATAATTTTATAAGGCACCATCTCGATATCTTTCTGCACTTCGGCATCTTCAAAACGGCGACCAATCAGGCGTTTGATAGCATACAGGGTATTATGCGGGTTCGTTACCGCCTGGCGTTTTGCTGGCTGGCCAACAATAACTTCATTGTCACTGGTAAAGGCAACAATAGAAGGCGTCGTGCGATCACCTTCACTATTCTCAATTACCTTTGCAGTGCCATTTTCCATGACCGCCACACAGGAGTTGGTGGTGCCAAGGTCAATACCAATAATTTTTCCCATTTTCGTCAGGTCTCCGAATTTCGTCTGTTAATCTGTGTAAATCTTGTTTGTTTTAAATACTTACGTTGTCTTATTAAATAAGGGCTTTCTGCTTGAGTTCAACCCTGTTCAATAAGGTTTATGCCCGTATTTTTCCTAAAGCCATTGATCGCCTTAATCAGGCATCATCTTCAGATTTGGTCGATGCTTTTGATACCACGACCATCGCCGGGCGAATCAGTCGTTCATTTAGCAAATAGCCCTTCTGCATCACATTCATCACGGTGTTAGGGGCATGTTCCGGGGATTCAAGCATAGACATGGCCTGATGCAGCTCCGGATCAAAAGGTTCCCCTTCTGGGTGTACCGCCTGGATACCGAACTTGTCGATAACCGAGAGCAACATCTTCAGGGTCAGCTCCGTGCCTTCCTGCAATTTTTCCAGTGTAGCGCCTTCAGCCATGGCCGCATGGGTGCCCATTTCCAGGCTATCAATCACCGGCAACAGTTCCTGAGTAAAACGTTCCAGCGCGTATTTGTGGGCATTTTCCACGTCACGTTCTGCACGACGGCGCATATTTTCCATTTCCGCCTTTACACGCAAAGCCTGATCCCAGTTTTCCTCAGCCCTGGCCTGTGCCTCGGCCAGACGTGTTTCCAGATCGGTGGCTTCGGTTTCGTCTACCGCATTCGCTTCGGTTTCGGCTGACTCATTGCTGACATTATCCTGATTCACGTCTGACTCGCTCATAATTTCTCCAACATTAAACTCATCAAAAAGATTGCCATCTGACGCAATCAGGTATATCTGGAGTGCATCAGAAATTAATTGATCTGGTAACTATTTAGTTGTTTTGGCCCCGGTAAGTCTGCTTTAAATCAAGCAGTTACGGAAAACTGGCTAAAATCCTGTCTTATATAAGGGCACTTAATCAGAACTCAAGAGGCTACCTAAAATTTTTGCCGTCATATCCACGACCGGGATCACCCGATCATAGGCCATCCGTGTCGGGCCGATCACTCCCAGCACGCCCACCACCTGATCTTCGACTTTATAAGGTGCAGTTACCACCGAACAGTCGCCCAGCGCGGAATAGCCAGATTCCTCACCGATAAAGATCTGCATGCCTTCGGCATAAATGGAGCGATCAAGAATGTGCAGAATGTCCTGCTTGGCATGAAAGGCATCGAACAACTGGCGCAGCTTATCCATATCCGCCATTTCAGCATAGGTCATCAAATTGGTTTCCCCGGCAATCACAACATCATCATCACGGGAACTGGCCATGACCTGATCCGCCATGCTGACCGCCATTTGCATCACCTGCTGCATGTCATCACGCACTTCCTGCATGCTTTTCAAGACACCTTCGCGGATTTCATCCAGATTGCGCCCCTGAAACTCAGTGTTCAGGTAATTCGCGACTCGTAGCAACTCTTCCTGGCTATAGGAGCGGTCGGTATGAATAACCCGATTTTGTACTTCTTCCTCATTCACTACCAGAATCACCAAAACCCGGTTACCCGACAGGGGTATAAACTCAACCTGCCGTAAAGTAACGGAACCTCGCCGCGGCAACATCACAACCCCCGCCATCTTGGTAAAATTCGAGAGCATGGACGAGGCCGAGCCAATCAACTGGTCATGTTTTACATCCCCACCCAGACTGAGGGTCAACTGATCGATCACACTGTGGCGCAGGGGTTGTACGGTCAGCAGATTATCGACAAACATACGATAACCCTGTGCGGTAGGGATACGTCCAGCCGAAGTATGCGG
The DNA here is from genome assembly GCA_026196045.1 of Gammaproteobacteria bacterium. Classification (GTDB taxonomy): domain Bacteria; phylum Pseudomonadota; class Gammaproteobacteria; order UBA6429; family Thiohalophilaceae; genus JAPHRJ01. Next base: position 4,460 of record JAPHRJ010000039.1, on the reverse strand, counting down.
TGCGACAACCAGTCCCAGATCTTCCAGGTCCGCCATCACATTGCGGATAGTGGCCGGGCTGAGATTCATACCTGATTCTCTGGCCAGGGTTCGTGAACCCACGGGATGCCCATCTTCAATATAACGTTGAACCAGGTTTTTCAGTAAGGCCTGGGCTCGATCACTTAATACGGGATGCTGCGACACAATAAAGGAACCAACGTCAAATAGTGGGAAAAGTTATTTAGCACTCCATTTATATGGCTGCTAAACTCCTGAAAACTAGCAATACACGGTCCATCCTGTCAAGCAATCATAGATTAACCTTTCGGCCAAGTGTATGTTACGTTTATATGGTAAGTTATACCGATAACAATGCAGGAAAAATAATAAACGCTTCGCGGTGAATCTTAATCTATGAAAAACGCATTTAATACAATCGGACTGATTGGAAAATATGGTGCCCCTGAGGTTGCCGATACGGTTCAGACTCTGGCCGAACTCCTGCAACAACGCCAGTGCGATGTCAGAATTGAAATGTCCACCGAGAAAACCCTCTCCAGTCGTGCGTTTACTTCATCCAGTCTTGATGAAATTGGTCGCGAATGTGATCTGACTATTATTATAGGTGGCGATGGTACCCTGCTTGCCGTCGCCCGAACACTGGTAGATTACGATATTCCCATTCTGGGTATTAATCTCGGACGACTGGGCTTCCTGGTCGATATATCTCCCAGTGAGATGGCGGTTCGGGTTAACGAAATCCTCGATGGCCAGTATGAAGAAGAACACCGAATCCTGCTCAATGCCATCGTCGATCATAAAAACACGCCTCCCAGTGAAAGTGATGCTTTCAATGATGTGGTGATTCACAAGTGGGAAGTGGCTCGGATGATTGAAACCGAGACCTATGTTAACGGCCACTTTCTTAACACCATGCGCTCCGATGGCCTGATCATCTCGACTCCGACCGGCTCCACCGCCTATGCCCTTTCCGCCGGAGGGCCAATTATCGATCCTGCGATGGACGCGATCTTAATCGTTCCTACCTGTCCCCATAGCATGAGTTACCGCCCACTGGTTGTCGATGGCAACAGTACGATCGAAGTATTCGTGAAAGAAAACATGCATTCTCATGCACAGGTGACCTGTGATGGTCAGATCAACCTGGGTCTGGTGTCCGGGGATCGCATTAAAATTCGCAAGAAAGACCAGGTGGTTCGCATCATTCATCCGAAAAATCATAATCATTACGAAATCCTGCGCGCCAAAATGCACTGGGGAGAACATTCGTAGAATCAGGGACGAGTGACAAGGAACGAAAAAGGTCTTTTGTCACCGTCTTCAAAAAACATAAAGATACCGCGGGTATCTATTCCACTTAAGCTGGAAAAATATGGATAGAGGGTTTTCCTTGTCACTCGTCCCTCGTTACCTGGCCCTTATTACGTATTTTGCATCTATCCCACCTCAAATAAAAAAATTATAATCCACTCATGCTGACTCACATCCACATCTGGAACTTTGCCATTGTCGAACAACTCGACCTCGCCCTGGAAGACGGCCTGACCGTACTCACCGGTGAAACCGGCGCGGGCAAATCGATCCTGCTAGATGCCCTTGGACTAGCCCTGGGTGATCGTGCTGATAACAGTGTGATCCGTCACGGCAGCGATAAGGCCGAAATCAGTGTCACCTTTGATACCCGTCACTGTAGCGAAGCCGAAGCCTGGCTTAAGGAACATGAACTCGACAGTGAAAATGAATGCATTATTCGTCGCACCATCAGTGCTACCGGCCCGTCGAAAGCCTTTATTAATGGCAAGCCTTCACCCATTCAAACTTTAAAAGAGCTGGGCGAAATGCTGGTCGACCTGCATGGTCAACACGAACACCATTCCCTCTTACGTAAGGAAGTCCAGCGTCAGTTGCTTGATGAACTGTCCAACCACCAGAAGCTGGTCGACAGTGTGGCGGACACCTATCGCAGCTGGAAACAGTTACAGGCAGAAATGAAGCGCCTATCCCAGGCCAACAGTGAGCGCGACTCTCGACTGGAGTTATTGCGTTATCAGGTCAATGAACTGGAAACTCTGGGACTGGAAGAAAACGAACCCACGGAACTGGAAAACGAACACCGCAAACTGGCCAACGCTAACCAGTTACTCGAAACCAGTGAACGTGTCTTAAACCTGTTACAGGACAATGAACTCGGATCAGTCGGTAGTTTGTTGATTCAGGGCATTAATGATATCCAGTCGCTGGCGAAAATGGACAATAGTTTAAATGGCATTGGTGAATTACTGGATGGTGCCGCTATCCAGATCAAAGAAGCCGCCAGTGAATTACGACATTACACCGATAACCTCGAACTGGATCCCCAACGTCTGAGCTGGGTTGAAGAACGGCTTGTTACTATCACCGATCTATCCCGCAAACATCATCTCAGCAGTAAAGAACTGCCCGCTCATCTGGCCACATTACAGGCTGAGCTAAGTGAACTGGAAGAAGCCGAACACCGCGCCGATCACTTGCAGGAAGATATTGAAAAGGCCTTTGCCAGTTATTTATCGCAGGCACAACGCCTGAGTGAAAGTCGGAAAAAAGCCGCGAAGAAAATGGCCAGGCAGATCACAGCCTCCATGCAGGAACTGGGAATGGAAGGTGGCCGTTTTGATATTGCACTGGAACCATTAGCTGAATCTGATTACTCCAAACATGGCCTGGAACTCCCTGAGTTTGTGGTCAGCGCCAATCCCGGCCAGCCATTAAAAGCCTTAAACAAAGTCGCCTCCGGTGGTGAACTGTCACGCATCAGTCTGGCGATACAGGTTATCAGTGCCAGCGCTTCGCTGACACCGACCCTGATTTTCGATGAAGTGGATGTCGGTATCGGTGGGCGTGTGGCTGAGATCGTCGGCCGACAATTGCGCCAACTGGGAGATAAACAGCAGGTCATCTGTGTAACCCATCTGCCTCAGGTCGCGGCACTGGGACACCATCATTTACAGGTGAATAAACAGGCGGATAAGAAAACAACCAGTAGCGAGATCCTGCCATTATCACAACCACAACGTGTGGATGAAATTGCCCGTATGCTGGGTGGAATCAAGATCACCGAGCAGACTCTGAATCATGCGCGGGAAATGATCGAAGAAGCTCAGGTTTAGTTTCTAAACACTTGAAAAAAGCATCTCAACGCAAAGGTGCCGAGACGCAAAGAACACAAAGTTTTTGTTTAATGGGATGAAACACATTTAGCGTGGCTTATTATAAAAACCACTGTGCTCTATAGCGATTTTATACTTGGCATCTTTGCGACTTTGCGTTGAAAAACTACTCCTGACAATCCGTACATATTCCATAAATACACAGGGCGTGATCTGTCATTTTAAAACCGCGTTCCTGAGCAATCGTCCGCTGACGTTCTTCAATAGTGGAATCCAGGAATTCATCCACCTTGCCACATTTAATACAGATGATGTGATCATGATGCTCGTCCTTGAGCTCAAAAACCGAATGGCCTTCCTCAAAGTTATGCCGTATCACCAGGCCGGCCTGCTCAAACTGAGTCAGCACTCGATAAACCGTTGCCAGCCCAATATCCTGATCGGCTTCCAGCATGGATTTATACACATCTTCCGCACTCATGTGCCGAACCGAGCTCTGGTGCAAAAAATCGAGGATTTTCAAACGTGGCTCGGTGACCTTCAGCCCCGCTTTTTTTAATTCCTGCTTATCCATCTATTCTCCTGCTACCCGTGGTGGTGACTATCGGTTATGATTCGCGCTTTCCAATTATAAACTTTTCAGTATTGCAAATGCGAACCTTTCTCATTATTCCAGTATTCTCTATTATTTTCATATGGTTAACCGGCTGTTCGGTCTACAAAGTCGACATCCAGCAAGGCAACACCCTGGATCAGGAGCAGATTGATCAGGTCAAACTGGGCATGAATAGCCAACAGATCAAATATGTCCTTGGCAGCCCCATGCTCACCGACCCGCTACATCCCAACCGCTGGGACTATGTTTACACCTTCAAGCCCGGTGGCGGCAAACTGTTCAAACAGCACTACACCCTGTTCTTCGAACAGGACAAACTGGTGCGTATTGAAAACAAACTGGTCAATCCCGGTGGCAAAGGCCCTAAAACGGATGCCCCAGCCAACGACAGCTGAATATAATAATTCAGCAGAAATGCGATTCGAATGTCGCATATTTGATTACTCTTTGGTAATATACGCGCCTTCTTGACGGGGTCACCCATCAAATAAAGCGCCCGTAGCTCAGCTGGATAGAGTACCTGGCTACGAACCAGGCGGTCGCACGTTCGAATCGTGCCGGGCGCGCCATACAAACAAAAAAGCCTCCCTCGTGGAGTAATGCCAGTCAGTTAAGCTGACTGGCGTTTTTTATTAGGATATTTGCTGGGTTTCGCTCTCACTTGTCGAGGGTAACATCGGTGTTCTCGTCGATGA
>JAPHRJ010000049.1 GCA_026196045.1 Gammaproteobacteria bacterium | reverse complement strand
CGTTTGGGTAAACTCATATCTGTACCACCGACAGTAGAATCATCAATACCCAAACTCCCATAGTTAATAAATACAGTCCCAGAATGACAAAGATACTGAAACGCAATGCTCCGTTATGAACATAATCAATCAGTACATCACGAATCCCTACCCAGGCATGGACAAGAATAAAAATAAAAAATAACAGGCTACTGATCGCCATCACGGGCTGTGCCATGAAATTGAGCCAGGTATCATAATTTAAATCCGGGCTATGCCAGAAAAAGCTCAACGCAAAAACAAGATACAGGGCCACATAAACACTGCTTAAACGCTGCAATAACCAGGCGCGCATACCCTGAACATGAATACTCACAGGCATTCTCCTGCAAGTAACCAGATTGCAAGAAATGCAAATGCCACAAAACCCAATATAACGACAATCCACGCACTGAGCCTTGCATTTTTCAGGCTCAACCCTATATCCAGATCCAGTAATAAAAAGCGCAGGCCCGCAAAAAAGTGATGTGCGAGTGAATAAATGACGATAACGGAAAGTAGTTTCACCAGACCATGCTCAAAAAATGTCCCTGCCTGAAGAAAGGTTTCAGGACTGCGTAGAGACAGGGCCAGCAAATAAATGGCAAAAGGAATACTAAAGAACAGGATAACCCCACTGAGACGATGAAATATGGAAACCATTCCAGTGAGTGGTAAACGAATTTTTAATAGATTAAGGTGCTTGGGACGCCTGGTTTTTGTTAGCATTAGTTAGTCCGACAACTGATCCAGTGATGATACAGTTTATATGGTATTTATAATTTTAATATTTTTAACCAACCCATCATTTCGATTAATAATAGAGTAATAACCACACTTCGACAAATATATAATGAATCGCAACGAACACTAAGGCTGCAATGAATCATGAATACTGAATGGCGAGATTTTCTTGAACAACAGGGTGCCCAGATTGAATCTGAACAGGTAACAGGTTTTGATAATGGCGGTGATATCAGTACCCTTGCTGAAAAAACTATAATCGCCGATCTTTCTCACTTTAGCCTGATCAAGGTCAGTGGTGAAGAAGCCATGGACTTCCTGCAAAACCAGTTCAGCAATGACATCAAGGATGTTACTGAGCAACAAAGCCAACTCAGCGCCTATTGCAGCCCCAAAGGTCGGATACTCGCCAGTTTTCGAATATTCAAACAGGCAGACGATTATTACCTCGAACTATCAGCCGACCTACTGGAACCAACCCTGAAACGACTTCGTATGTTTGTAATGCGTAGCAAGGTAGTACTGGACGATGTCAGTAATGACTGGGCTCGTATCGGCCTGGCCGGTCAACAGGCTGAATCACTACTACAACCTCACTTTTCTACTATTCCGGCAGAACCTCATCAGTCAGTGTCAGAGAAAGGCGCTAGCCTGATTCGACTGGCCGGAGATATTCCCCGCTTTGAAATTCATGGGATGCCATCAACATTAATCACAATCTGGTCTGACTTACAGTCACAGGCTCAAACTGCTGGCCGCGCGGTCTGGGACTGGTTTGATATCAAGGCGGGCATTCCGGTAATTAATGCAAAAACCGTCGAAGCCTTTGTGCCACAGATGGTTAATTTTTCAACGATCGGCGGAGTCAGTTTCACCAAGGGCTGTTATCCCGGTCAGGAAGTGGTCGCCAGAATGCACTACCTCGGTAAGCTGAAAAGAAGGATGTATCTGGCCCATGTAGAGAGTGACAGCCCCCCTGATGCAGGAATGGAGCTTTATACCCAAACTGATGCCGATGGTGAACCCCAAAGTTGTGGAAAAATTGTGCAGGCACAGCCTTCACCTGCTGGCGGCTTTGATTTACTGGCTGTGCTACAGATAGCCCACGCCACAAACCCCATTCAACTGGGCGAAACGGGGCCAGAAATAACCATTAGTGATGATCCCTATCCGGTTAGTAATGAGGCCTGATTCCCCCACCAGAGAACAGGAAACTGTTGCCAGAGACTTAAGGATTATTCTGCCTGGTCGATATAAGAACTGAGAATTACTCTCTAATAAAAGACTAACAAATCAAATAAGGTGTGACCTGTGGAATCTGCTGAAACTTCATTTCTTGAGACATTAATGAATGATCTGGAGAACGATCGACTTGTTCTTCCAACCCTGCCTGAAGTTGCGTTAAAAGTTAGAGATACCCTGGAAGATGATGATGCTTCCATGGTGGATGTCGCCAATGTCATTACATCAGACACCGCACTTTCCGCACGTTTGATTCAGATATCCAACAGTCCCCTGCTACGTGCCAGTCGCCAGATTGAAACCGTAGAAGCCGCTGTCACCCGTATGGGCAGTAATATGGTGCGCAATCTGGTCACCAGTATTGCAATGGAACAAATGTTCCAGGCCACAACCGATGCCACCGACAGACGCCTGCGCGCAATTTGGGATAACAGCACTCAGGTCGCCGCCATTTGTAGCGCTCTGGCTATGCCACACAAACATCTTCAGGCTGATCAGGCCCTGCTTGCAGGACTCGTACATGATATCGGCTCACTGCCTATTCTCAGTCGTGTTGAGGATTACCCTGAAATTCTTGATAAAGCCAATGCGCTTGATAGCATCATTGATAAAGCACACGTCAAAATTGGCGAAGCGATTCTGAAAAAATGGGGCTTCTCGGAAGATCTGGTTAAGGTAGCCGCCGAGCATGAAAATCTGACACGAGATCACGACGGCCCATCAGACTATGTTGATCTTGTTATTGTCGCTAACTTACAAAATGCCCATGAAACTGAGCACCCCTATGGTTCTGTTGACTGGAAAACCATTCCGGCTTTTGAAAAACTGGGGATGTCGACTGACATTAGCATTGTCGACATGGATGAAGCCAATGAAAATATTGAAGCGGTTAGGAATGCGCTGCTTTAGAACAGCAATCTGATTAACAAATAATAGGCGACATTTAGTCTAATGCCGATCAGTTAAGGCTTGATTAACCCGATCGACAGGATCAGAATCCTTTATCAGACTTTGTTTTGATAAAGGATTTTTTTTATGCGCCTCCG
>JAPHRJ010000110.1 GCA_026196045.1 Gammaproteobacteria bacterium | reverse complement strand
TACCCTGGCTTGTAGTAGTCGGTGTCGTCATCTGTTGTGGTGGCGGATTAATCTCACGCTGCCAGGCGTCCCAGATCAAAAATAAAACCAGACTAAGTGCGATAAATAATATTAGACGTTGTTGTTCCATGACTATTTTTTCAAACTATTCTTTTTTTCGGGTACAGGATCCATCCCCCCTGCATGCCAGGGGTGACAATGACTTAAACGTTTCACTGAAAGCCAGCTTCCACGAAAAACACCAAAACGGTTAATCGCAGTTTGAGCATATTCAGAGCAACTCGGATAAAAACGGCAGTTCGAACCCAGGAAAGGGCTAAGCAGATAACGATAAAGGCTAATTATGAAGACAACGAGTCTGCGCATTTTTTGCTTAAAGCTTTCCAGTGTTTATCAAGTGCGGAAAAAATGGCCTCGTTACTCATTCGTGCCAGTCCACCGCGAACCAATACTACAACATCCAGCCCGCTGAGTAGAGTCTGATGACAACGGAAACTCTCTCGAATAAGTCTTTTTACGCGATTTCTTTTAACAGCGGATTTAATCTGTTTCTTGGGGACTATTAATCCCAGGCGACCGTAATTGCTCTTATTCTGCCTTGCGAGCAGGGTCAAATGCCTATCACTTTGCTTGACAGGCCTGGCAAAAACGTAATTGAAATCCCTGGACGTTAATAGCCTGTGGTGACGGGTAAACCGACCACAAACCATGCTCAAAGCAGGGCAGGTTATTAAACAGTTAAACTGTGGCGGCCCTTGGCACGACGGGCATTAATTACGGCACGACCGGCGCGTGTGCGCATGCGGGCACGAAAACCATGAGTACGACTACGTTTAAGATTGCTTGGCTGGAATGTTCTTTTCATGGCTAAACCACTGATTCTCTTTCAATTAATTACCGGTTAATTAAACCTTGCCCAGGAAATATATTTTCCCTGAAAAAGGCCGGCAACAATACTGCTTGAAAGCCTTGCTGTCAACTGGCTAAAACCATAAACAATAAAAAAATAGATTCAGTTGTGGATAACTTTTTCTGCTCGTTATAGACTCTCGCTCTTTGCAGAATTTATCGATCATTCTGTTCCCCGCTATATTTATTATTTTTCAAGGACTTACTCTGTGCCTCAGGTTTTTTGGGAAAAGTGTCTGACTCAATTAGAACGAGATCTTTCACCTCAACAATTCAACACCTGGATTCGCCCTATTCAGGCGAATTATAAAGATAATGAAATTTTACTTTTAGCACCAAATCAGTTCGTACTTGACTGGATCAAAGATAAATATCTAAGCACTATTTCAAGCCTGATTGATACACTCTCTGATAACAGGATTACTGTCCTGCTCGATATCGGCAGCCAGGATGTAGCCTCTTATTCTGAAGATAGTAAGAAAACAGCTAAAGAACCCGATTCTAGAAAAACAACGATAAATCGAAATCGCAAAAATTCCAGTCTGAATCCTAACTTTACTTTTGATACCTTTATCGAAGGTAAGTCAAACCAGCTAGGTCGAGCGGCTTCTATTCAGGTTGCTGAAAATCCAGGTCATGGGTACAACCCCCTGTTACTCTATGGGGGTGTAGGTCTGGGTAAAACCCACCTGATGCATGCTGTCGGCAACATGATCCTGCGCCTGAACCCCAATGCCAATGTTGTTTATTTGCATTCTGAACGATTTGTTGCAGAAATGGTTAAAGCTCTGCAACATGGCAGTATTGATAACTTCAAGCGCTATTATCGCTCTGTTGATGCATTACTGGTTGATGATATCCAGTTTTTTGCTGGTAAAGAACAATCACAGGAAGAGTTTTTTCACACATTTAACACCTTGATAGAGCAAAACCACCAAATCGTGATGACCTGTGATCGTTATCCTAAGGAAGTTGTGGGACTGGAAGAACGGCTTAAATCACGATTTGGCTGGGGATTACCAGTTGCTATTGAGCCTCCAGAGCTTGAAACCCGCGTTGCTATTATCAAAAGCAAAGCCAGCCACTCTGGAGTTGATTTGCCCAATGAAGTGGCTTTTTTTATTGCTAAACGTATTCGGTCTAATATCCGTGAACTTGAAGGTGCTTTACGGCGTGTAATCGCAAATTCTCAATTTACAGGCCATGCTATTACTCTGGATTTTGTTAAAGATGCCTTACGTGATTTGCTGATTATTCAGGATCGCCAGCTGACTATCGATAATATTCAAAAAACAGTTGCTGAGTATTATAAAATTCGTGTCGCTGATTTATTATCTAAACGGCGCAATCGTTCAATAACACGGCCCCGACAAATTGCGATGACATTGTGTAAAGAATTAACGAATCACAGCTTGCCAGAAATAGGGGATGCTTTTGGTGGACGTGATCATACAACTGTATTGCATGCGTGTAAGAAAATTAAGGAACTCAGAGAAACTGAAGTTGGAATGGATGAAGATTTTTCTAACCTGATTCGTATCCTGAGTACATGATGTGTATAGATTGTGGATAAGGTGTTTATAAAAGAGAGAAAGTAATGACAAACCATTTAACCCACATTTTGTCCACAGGTTAATAATAGGGTTTCAAGATACTTCTGAATATGTTATTACTTTAACTATCTACTTGAATTAAATATAAAAAAACAAGTTACTAACAGAAACTCTATTGACTAACAGTAATAATAATATTTATATAAATATATAAAGGATCTTTATTTAATGAAGCTTCTACTTAATCGTGAAACACTACTTAAGCCACTTCAAACGATAGGCAATATTGTTGAACGACGTCCAACGCTAGCTATTCTTTCTAATATCCTTATACAAATAAAGGATAATAAGCTGACATTAACGGGGACGGATCTTGAAGTTGAAATCATTACGACATTTGATATTGATTCAGCAGAAAACGATGAAATTACACTTCCAGGTCGTAAGTTCATCGATATATGTCGTGCGCTACCTGCAGAAGCAGAGATTGAAGTGACAACAGATTCTGAAAGAGCAGTTATTCGATCAGGTAGAAGCCGATTTACCTTGTCGACGCTCCCCGCTACGGAATTTCCAAATCTTGACCCAATAACCTCTCCACTTGAATTCAACCTGTCACAGAAAGATCTTAAACGTTTAATTGAAAAAACCCAGTTTTGTATGGCGCAACAGGATGTTCGTTATTACCTGAACGGACTATTACTGGAAATAACTCCAGAAAGGATAACGGCAGTTGCAACCGATGGCCATAGGCTGGCCCTTTCAGAAATATCAGGATCATTCCCAGTTGCAGAGAACCGTCAAATTATCATTCCAAGAAAAGGGGTTACGGAGTTAGCCAGATTACTGGAAGATACAGATAGGTCAGTACAAATACGTCTGAGTGAAAATCATATTAAAGTTGATCTGGATGGCTTAAGTTTTACTTCTAAACTAATTGATGGAAAATTCCCAGATTATCAACAAGTTATACCAAAAGATGCAAATAATAATATTATCTGTTTAAGAGAACCTCTACGTCAGGCATTTGCACGGGCTTCTGTTTTATCAAATGAAAAATATCGGGGTATACGACTTCAGTTTACAAATAACTCACTCAAAGCCACTGTTCATAACCCTGAACAGGAAGAAGCAGAGGAAAATATTGAAATTAATTATCAGGGTGATGATATGGAAATAGGTTTTAATGTTGCTTATTTCCTCGAAGCCTTGTCTGTAATTGAAGAAGAAAAGGTAGAATTGCATTTAACAGATACTAATCACAGTTGTCTGGTTCAGGGACAGGGTGATGTTTACAGTCGCTATGTGATTATGCCCATGCGGCTTTAATATCTTTTATGTCACTATCGCATCTTGAGATTTCCAGGTTTAGAAATCTCACAGAGCTGCAAATACAGCCGTCACCACGAATTAATATTTTTACTGGCGATAATGCGGCTGGTAAAACCAGCGTACTAGAAGCTATTTATTTTTTATCTGTCTCTCGATCTTTTCGTAGCCACCAGGCTAAGGATGTCATTCAACAAGGAGAGGAAAACTTACAAATCGTAGGTCGGCTCACTGACAAGGCTGAAAAGAATAAAACAACTATTCTTGGCCTTGAAAGGGGCCATCAACACACGCGTCTTAGAATTAATGCGGAATCTGTTAATCAAACCTCAGAAATGGCGGCTTTTTTACCTGTTCAACTTATTCACCCAGAAGGGCACCATCTGCTAGAACAAGGCCCGAAGCAACGAAGAAAATTCCTGGATTGGGGTGTGTTTCACGTGGAACACACCTTTTTATCTTTCTGGAATCAGTTTTCACGTATTTTGAAACAGCGTAATGCTGCAATACGGACTAAATCTGAAAAATCTGCTATTCAACTCTGGGATAAAGGTCTGATTGAGTACGGGCTAAAAATTACAGGACTTCGTAACGAATATTTAAATAACTTAAAACCATATGTTGATAAGTATTGTTCTTTGTTAATTTCAGAACAAGTCGAATTGAAATTTCGACCAGGATGGAATCAGGATCTAAACCTGGAAGAGGTTATTCACGCTCAAATAGATAATGATATAAAACTGGGCTATACCCGTTCGGGCCCACAGCGTGCAGAAATTGAATTCATTAATAATAAACGGCCTGTGCAGAACTATTTCTCAAGGGGGCAACAAAAGATGCTGGTTTGCGCCCTACGATTAGCCCAAATCGAATATTTAAAAGATCAGGCAGGAAAAGAAACGGTGTTGCTCCTTGATGACCTTGCAGCGGAACTGGATTCCACACATCGTCAAAGTTTATTAGATGCGGCAATGATATCTGGTGCTCAATTGTTTATCACCATGACAGAAGCGAATTTACTTAAGCTACCAGAGTCGCTAGAAAATAAAATGTTTCACGTGGAACACGGGTTTGTGTCTGAAGTGCTATAATCCGCGGACTTTCTGGAGAGAATAATGACCGATTTAAAAACATACGATTCCTCAAATATTAAAGTCCTAAAAGGGCTTGATGCCGTACGCAAAAGACCTGGAATGTACATTGGCGATACGGATGATGGTACGGGCTTACACCATATGGTTTTTGAGGTGGTAGATAACTCTATCGATGAAGCTTTGGCAGGGCATTGCTCAAGTATTGATGTAAAAATCCATAGTGATGGTTCGGTCAGTGTAAAAGATGATGGTCGTGGTATTCCGACAGATTTTCATGAAGAAGAAGGCCGATCAGCAGCAGAAGTTATTTTAACGGTACTCCATGCTGGCGGTAAATTTGATGATAATTCCTATAAAGTGTCTGGCGGGCTGCATGGTGTTGGGGTTTCAGTAGTAAATGCCCTCTCTGAATCATTAAAATTAACCATTCGTCGGGATAATAAGCTATATCAACAGGAATATTCACTAGGTGAACCACAGGGAGATCTTGCGGTTGTTGGTGATACAGAAAATACTGGTACGGAAATTCGTTTTAAACCCAGCAGAGAAATATTTACAAATACAGAATTCCACTTTGATATATTGGCTAAACGCCTTCGTGAGCTTTCTTTTTTGAACTCCGGGGTGTGTATTACCCTGAGTGATGAGCGTGATGATAAGAGCGATAAATTTGAATACCAGGGCGGAATCAAGGCTTTCGTAGAGCATTTGAATCGAAATAAAACGCCCCTGCATGAAAATGTTTTTTACATAAATACAGAAAAAGATGATGTGGGTGTTGAGTTAGCCATGCAATGGAATGATTCCTATCAGGAAAATATATTCTGTTTTACCAACAATATTCCCCAACGTGATGGCGGTACTCATCTGGCTGGATTTCGTGGTGCCTTAACACGCACTTTGAATAACTACACGGAAAAGCTAGGGGCTGCAAAGAAAAATAAACTTAACATGAGTGGAGATGATGCGCGCGAAGGTTTGACCGCTGTGCTTTCAGTAAAAGTACCCGATCCCAAGTTTTCATCACAAACAAAAGACAAATTGGTGTCTTCAGAAGTTAAAGGGGTGGTGGAATCAATAATGGGTGAGAAATTAAGTGAATTTCTTGAGGAAAATCCAGCAGACAGCAAGGCCATTGTCTCAAAAATTATCGATGCAGCTCGTGCTCGTGAAGCGGCTCGAAAAGCTCGAGAAATGACTCGTCGCAAAGGTGCACTGGATATTGCCGGGTTACCAGGCAAGCTAGCGGATTGTCAGGAGAAAGATCCTGCACAGTCAGAACTATTCCTGGTGGAGGGTGATTCCGCCGGTGGTTCTGCAAAGCAAGGCCGAGATCGTAAGTACCAGGCCATTCTGCCATTAAAGGGTAAGATCCTGAATGTTGAAAAAGCACGCTTTGACAAAATGCTATCCTCGGTCGAAGTTGGAACATTAATTACGGCATTAGGCTGTGGGATTGGTCGAGAAGAGTTCAATATTGCCAAATTGCGTTATCACAGAATTATAATCATGACTGATGCGGATGTAGATGGATCTCACATACGCACACTTTTATTGACGTTTTTCTATCGGCAAATGCCTGAACTTATCGAAAATGGTTATATCTATATTGCACAGCCACCTTTATACAAAATCAAAAAGGGTAAACAGGAACGTTATGTCAAAGATGACGCTGAACTGAATGCCTATCTGTTGCAGGTCGCTCTGGAAAATAGTCAGTTCGTTCCCAGTGAAAATACTCCCGCATTAAGCGATGCAGGGTTGGAGACATTGGCAAAACAGTATTTGCTGGTGATGGATAGTATCAGGCGCCTGTCGCGACGATACCCAGAACAAGTACTGGAAAAAATGATTGGGATGCCAATTTTTGAAGAAGAAGCATTATTAAATAAAGAGTTGGCCGAAGGCTGGTTTACTGAACTCATGCTTCGACTGAACTCTGATGAAGGCCAGGAAAAAATTGCGCTTCGACTTGAAGCCGATGAGTCAGAGTCTGTTGCCTGGAAAGCACATATAGGTCAAACCCGGCACGGCGTTACTAGTGAGCGCTTACTAACCAAAGAGTTCTTTGAATCTGGTGAGTATCAGGCCATTAAAGTCCTGGCTCAACAACTTGAAGGCTTGATTGGTGAGGGTGCGGAGATTCGTCGTGGTGATCGTGCTCAGAAAATTAGTTCATTCAAACAGGTGATGAACTGGCTAATGGATGAAGCAAAACGTGGTCAACATATTCAGCGATACAAAGGCCTGGGAGAAATGAACCCTGAACAACTATGGGAAACAACACTGGATTCCAATAGTCGACGGCTGTTGCAGGTTCAGATTGAAGATGTCATTGCTGCCGATGAAATATTTACAACTCTAATGGGTGATCAGGTAGAGCCACGTCGTGACTTTATTGAAAGCAATGCATTGAATGCATCAAACCTGGATGTTTAATATCACTATAGGGTGGCCTGTCGAATTTTAATAGCCCGATAGAGAAAGTAAGACGCGAAGGATGAGGCAATATGTTTAAGAGAATGGCCGCTGATAAATCCGAGCCATTCATACACAGCCGCATCATAGTGTTCTAATAATTTGGCTAAAATATATGTAGCCAGAATTAGCCAATAATAATATCCGTGACTGAAGCGAGCATGCCCTGTAAACATTATCAGCGGAAGTAATAATATTGGTAGAAACTGTACTAGTGCATAGAAACGTAAATCCCCAACAAAATAAATTTCAGTAAAATACCAGTACAGTACTGATAATAGTCCGATACAGAGTAACGGTATAAACAGGAGTTTGCCAGCGCGTTCTGATGAGTACTCTGCAACAACTACACAGAAAAAAGACATGAACGCGATAGTCATGGGCAAGCGATCCCATACTAATGTAGTGTTACCGGGTGCAAGGTGATAATACGATGAACCTAAACATACCAGGCAAATACCAATAAAAAAACTTTGATACACTGAGCGAAGGGAATTAACTACAGCCAGAGAACGATGTTTTACAAACAGTAGAAGGCCTGTAAGACCGATAATCAATAATGGCACGTTGGAAATGATATTCCAGAAATGAGGTATACCAAGTAAAGTGCGTTGATCGGCAAAATTATGATAACTCAGATCCTGAGCAATAGGCGGAACAAAAAACAGGAGTAACGTAATAAGTACTAGAATGCCAGCAACAAGGAAAAATTGTTTTTTATTCATGTGACCCAAACTTTCCCTGTCAAAGACTCTTGTTTAACAGTTTAGCCTATAGGCGCAAAAGCACTAATATAATAGTTTACTTTAACATTTCTGGAATATAGAAATTCTCATAACGTTGTACGATTGAATTGATATTGATATTTATTAGCACCTTTGTTCTTGCATCAGTAAAGCCCAGATTACGAAAATTGAGTAAGCCATCTGTTGTATGGCAGTTATCACAAACCGTAGCGACGTTCATCTTACCAATATGCTGATGATAATAATTCATGGCCAGTTCCATATTGGCGGGATCAGCAACGGCTCCTGAGGCCATGAACTCTTTGGCTTTTTCAGTATCATCAATATTAATCAATGGACGTGTTACCCCGTTAGTGCGAAGGACGGGTATGATTCTGGATAAAGAAGTTTCTGGTCGTGCGGTGTGCTTTTTATCGGGATCAAAATAAGAACCAAAAGACTCGCCCTGAAATTCAACATGTCGAGTTGTTATCCATTGATAGGTAACCTCAGGATATTCCTCTTTGTTCAGGTGACAGGTTTCACAGATAAGATAAGAGGTATGCATGTTCAGCCAGGTACGAGTGAATGGCTGTTTACTGTGAGGATAGACGGGATGGCATACTTTACAGGTGGTTTGATCCTCCATGCGCGAAATATAGGACTGTTGATCCTGGTGGATACTGTCTAAAGATTCCCTGCTAAACAAGGCCTGTTTGCTTTCTGATTGATGACAGCCTGATTGACAGTTAAGTTGCGTGGCATTAGCGTGAGGGATTTTTTTGATACCTTTGTGACAGTCAGTACAGCCAAATTTGCCGTGGGCTGAGTTTTGATAACGTTCAGGGTCAATATGTAGAATTTTTATTGATTCGTCCTGTTCCAGTCGAACCAGACCAGGATACTGATGGCAGAACAAACAGGCCGTGTCTTCAATGGCAATAGCAAGGCGATCTATTAGCAGGTTAAAGCAGAGAATTAAGCAGAACGAGATAGTAAGTCGGTGATTGTTCATATCCATGCACCCAGGAGTAAATTAGCTATATTTGAAAACCCTCAGTAAGCTAATAATCATATACCTGTTGGCTAAGTTAACAGAAATAAAAAAAGCTCGGCATAACCGGGCTTGATATAGATTAGACTTTTACCTAAAAAATTAAGAGGCACCCTGAATATTTTCAGTTTCCGCCGAACCCAGGGTGCCGACAGGCGTGCCATGATTCACAGTATCGGAAATTACCTTACAATCAGTGACAATGTAGTTTAACAGGGAAGTGAAATCATCAGAGGGATTACTAAGTGGTGTTGCTCTTCAGTAATAAACTGGGTAATCGTAGTTTTGTCGTTATGGTTTTATATCCTCGTTCGTAACTAAATAATCTCATACAGAAAACTCAGAGTGTAGAAAACCGGGTCGAGCGAGTCGACAGGATAATGATCTATATTGAGAATGGCTCAGAAAATGAGGGCCTAGCCGATATTAAGCCCAAAGCACATCAGAATATAATAATAGACTGGGGTGGATCGAAGAGGGCGAAAATATTGGCCAATATTTAGGCGTCTGATTCTGTCTGGTTTTCAAGCTCCGCGATAGTGGATTCGATCCAGTTTTCAGTTTCGGCGAGGATGTCTTCAGGTTTGCGGTTTTTAGTAGGTATTTGCGGACCAATCACGACTGTTATGGTGCCGGGGGTTTTCAGAAATTTGCCTCGTGGCCAGAATTTCCCCGCATTATGAGCAACGGGTATTACTGGCCGGCGACTTTCTGCGGCAAGGATGGCACCGCCAGCACGATAACGGCCACGGGTTCCATAGGGTATGCGAGTACCTTCTGGGAAGATCATTACCCAGATATTGTCATGTAATCGGTTGATCCCCTGTTTAATCACCTGCTTGATGGCATTGCGACCCGCCTTACGATCAATGGTGATAGATTTCAGGCTGGCCAGTCCCCAGCCAAAAAATGGAACAAACAATAGTTCACGTTTGGCAACAAAACAGAGTGGCGGAAAAAGATGCTGTACAGCAAACGTTTCCCAGGTGGACTGGTGTTTACACAAAACAACGCTGGCCTGGGCAGGGATATTCTCTTTACCTTTAATTACATAGTTAACACCGCAGATGTATTTTAATGCAGTGATGATGCTATACGCGTAAGTGCGCGCGGCGAGGGAGCGAACGGGAAATGGAAAAGGTATCGTAAGTACCAGAATAAACGATATGAATATCGTAGAAACAATCATGTAAACACTGAAAATCAGCGAGCGTATATATTGCATTAGAATGTATTACTCCAGAAAAGCATCAACAAAAGTGGCCAGGTCGTCATAGACTGGAATATTGTCCAGGCCCACACCTTGTTTAAGGGTACGAAGCCCTTTACCGGTTTTAACTAAATGGGGTTTGGCCCCTACTTCCTGGGCAGACTGTAGATCACGAAGCGAATCGCCCACGACAGGTACATTATCCAGCGGAGTATTAAAGTGTTGCTTGATCTGTAACAACAGACCGGGCTTTGGTTTACGACAATCACAGTGGTCGTCAGCAATGTGGGGGCAATGCACAATGTAGTCGATGTGCCCACCTGTTTCTGCTAGAAGGCGATGCAGTTTCTCGTGCATTGCCGACAATGTGGCCTCATCAAAATAACCGCGACCAATTCCTGACTGATTAGTAGCAACAGCAACGGTATAACCTGCCTTATTTAATTTGGTAATGGCTTCAAGACTACCGGGCAAGGGAATGAATTCTTCCACAGACTTGATGAAGTTGTCCGAGTCCTGGTTTATAACCCCATCGCGATCAAGAATAATCAGTTTCATAAGTAAAAGTGACGAGGGATGAGTAACGAGGAAAACTCAAATCATAATTTAAAAAGTGTTTCATCCTGGAATTAGTCACTTGTTTCTCGAAAGTCTGAAACTCGAATTCGGCCATTTACCATTTTTGATTCACGTTGCATAATTTTATCCATTTTATCCCAGAAAGCCTGTTTTAAATCAAAGTCGGCAGCGATACCGGTTCCAATTAATAAAATAAATAAATCAGCCACCTCTTCCGCCAGGTTTTCAACCGATTCTCCCTTCGTTACGCAGGAAGAAATTTCGCCCAGTTCTTCAGCCATAAGAGAAATGCGGTAAGTGAGTTCTTCACCACCGGTATTTTTAAAGTCGTGTTTGTCATGAAAAGCCTGAACAGCTGCTAACATGGCATCATAGGAATCATGGTTCATAGATTAACCTTGAAGTCGGGAGATATCGGCTACCTGCATAAACAAACTGTGTAGTTGATTAAGCAAAGCAATACGATTATTGCGTAGTTTCATATCATCCGCCATGACCATAACTTTATCGAAGAAGTTATCAATTGGTGAACGTAAACCAGCAAGCTGGGTAAGGGCCTCACTATATTGACCACTTTTAAGTAAAGGAGAAACGGCTGCAGCTAATTTACTAAGCTCATCAAATAGCGCTATCTCTTCAGCTTCAACAAAAACAGTAGCATCAACTTGATCAGGTAGCGAACTTTCAACTTTCTTAAGAATATTACCAATACGTTTATTTGCAGCCGCTAACGATTCGGCTTCTGCTAAGTCACGGAATGTTGTAACGGCTTGAATGCGCGCATCAATATCGCAGGGACGAGAAGGTTTAATGCTAATAACGGCATCAAGGACATCAGGACGAATAGACTTGTCTTTATAATAGGCTTTCAGACGATCAAGAATAAATTCGTTTACAGGTTCGATGGCACTATTTGAGTCAATACTTTTTTCAAAACTATGGGCTGAATGTTGTAATAGTTCCCGTAAGTCTAGATCCAGATTTTTCTCAATCAAAATACGTAGGACACCTAAGGCTGCACGGCGCAGGGCATAAGGATCTTTATCGCCGGTTGGAATTTGGCCAATGGCAAAAATACCGACCAGCGTATCAATACGATCCGCTAGCGCAACAGATTGAGAGACTAAATTTTCTGGTAGTTTATCGCCAGCAAAACGAGGGCGGTAATAGTCATCCAGTGCAATAGCAACGTCGGCGGATTCCTTGTCATGCTGGGCATAGTAACGCCCCATCACACCTTGCAGGTTAGGAAATTCGCCAACCATTTCTGTCATCAAATCACATTTACATAATTCGGCGGCACGAATGGCTTCAGATTCATTGCCGTTAAGCTGTTTTGCAATAAAACCTGCGAGTTGCATAACACGCCGGGTTTTATCATAAACGGTGCCCAACTTTTTCTGGAATACCACGGATTTAAGAGATTCAAGATGCGCATCAAGCCGGGATTTACGATCCTGGTTCCAGAAGAATTCCGCATCGGCAAAACGTGGGCGAATCACACGCTCATTACCTTCCTGAACCATGGTTGGGTTTTTGCTCTCAATATTACTAACGGTAATAAAGTGAGGCATTAGTCGGCCCTTGTCATCCAGTAGATGAAAGTATTTCTGGTTGGTCGACATGGTTGAAATCAGTGCTTCCTGAGGAACGTCCAGAAAACGTTGTTCAAAGTTGCCCGCTACAGCGCTTGGCCATTCAACCATTGAAGTTACTTCTTCGAGTAAGGCTTCATTTATAACGGCTTTACCGTTCAGTTTAATGGCAGCCTGTTCGATCTGTGCTTTAACGGTTTGTTTGCGGCGATAAAAATCAGCAACAACCTTGCCATTGCTTTCAAGCAGAACTTCATATTCAGCCGCAGCCGGGATGGTAATGGCATCAGGAGAATGAAAGCGATGGCCATAAGTTTCACGACCGGTTTTGACGCTAAGAATTTCCGCATCAATTACACTGTCACCGAATAACAGGACGGCCCAGTGCACGGGACGCACAAACTGGGAATCAAGATCACCCCAGCGCATTCGTTTTGGGATTGGGAGTTTATCTAATGAGTCAGCCACAATGTTTGGAATCAGATCCGCAGTAGCCTGGCCTTTTTGTTCACTGCGAAAAACCAGCCAGCTACCCTTATTTGTTTCCAGTTTATCGAGCTCTTCAACTTTTACGCCACAGGAGCTGGCAAAACCGAGCGCTGCCTTAGTTGGACATCCGTCTTCACCATAAGCGGCCTGCAAGGCTGGGCCACGACGTTCAACATTTTTGTCAGGTTGTGATTCACTGAGATCACTAACAACCACGGCCAGACGACGAGGGCTGGCAAAAGACTTAATGTCAGTAAATGTGAGTTCCGATGCATCTAATCCACTTTTGACACCCGCAGTAAAAGCTTCGGATAATTTTTTCAGGGATTTAGGGGGTAACTCTTCAGTACCAATTTCAACTAACAGATCGCGAGTACTCATTTGCTGGCCCCCCCGATCTGGCTTTGGCAAAGTGGAAAGCCAAGTGCTTCACGAGAAGCATAATAATTTTCAGCTACGGCACGTGCCAGATTACGTACGCGCAAAATATATCGCTGCCGCTCAGTGACTGAAATAGCGTGACGCGCATCTAATAGATTAAAAGCATGTGACGCCTGCAAAACCTGTTCATAGGCTGGCAGGGGTAAGTTCGCTTCAATCAACTGCTGACTTTGTTGCTCACACTGATCAAACAGTTTGAACTGAAAATCCACATCGGCATGTTCAAAGTTAAAGGCCGACTGTTCGACTTCATTTTGGTGGAATACATCACCATAGGTCACTACACCCTGTGGGCCTTTGGTCCAGACCAGGTCAAAGACACTTTTCACGCCCTGTAAATACATGGCAATACGTTCCAGGCCATAAGTGATTTCACCGGTCACGGGTTTGCAGTCGAGTCCGCCGACCTGCTGGAAATAGGTAAATTGCGTGACTTCCATTCCGTTTAACCAGATTTCCCAGCCCAGGCCCCAGGCCCCCAGGGTGGGTGATTCCCAGTTGTCTTCAACAAAACGGATATCATGCACGAGAGGATCGATACCCAGCATTTTCAGAGACTCAAGATAGAGTTCCTGAATATTCAAAGGTGAAGGTTTCAGGACGACCTGGAACTGATAGTAATGCTGCAGGCGGTTAGGATTTTCACCATAACGGCCATCGGTAGGTCGACGAGAAGGCTGAACATAGGCTGCATTCCAGGGTTCCGGTCCGATAGAGCGAATATAGGTTGCAGGGTGAAATGTGCCAGCGCCCATTTCCATATCATAGGGCTGCATAATTACACAGCCCTGTTTGGCCCAGAAATGTTGCAGAGCAAAAATTAAACCCTGAAATGTAGTGGGATCTGGATGAAATGCATCATTAGTGGGCGAATTGTTGGCAGCCAAGACCTTATCCTTCATGCAGCTAAAACATCAAAAGGCGCCATTATAGCGGGTGCACCAGACTTTGCATAAGTCAGAATGAATGGAATTGCCTGTATTTAATAGAAAAAGACTCAAGGCCGCGTAAATAAGGACGATGATCTAATTAGCGCATAATATCTATTTATAGAGATATAAATATCGGCGCAGCTTTTGCCTGGATTATTTGGAGACAGACAGAACACAGGTTTCTGGCAGCTAATGTTTGGCTGGCTGAATCTGGGAATGGGAAAAAGTGAGGTCAGTATGAACGAGGAAGTAATCTCGAATGGTCAGGTGGCCCAGTGGCAACAGCTGGTGAGCGAAGCTGAAGCACACAACGGGGTCACACTGGATGAAGAGCTGGAAAGTTATCTGGTCTTTACTCTGATGCGATTTACCCAGCGACCGGAAATGACGGCCAGAATTATGGCGCTGGATTATCTTGAAGCCATGCATCAGGCGGGTTCCCTGAGCCATGTGCAACTACGTGATGTTGGTGACCAGTGTTTACTGCTGGCAGGCCTGTTTCCTCACCGAGCTAAACGTCGGCGTGTAAAAGTAAGCTACTATGTCGATCTGGGACGCAGTGCCTATCAGCATTTAGCCCATAGTTTGGCGAATATGACTACATTATATACACATTTAGCGACACAGTTTGTAGAGGCCATGGATACTTTGCAGGCCATTCGTCAGCTGGATACGGGCTGTCAGCAGCTTGATCCACTCAGTGCATTTGAATTGTGGCAGGATACCGGCAGTAATGCGGCGCGTAACCGATTACAAACTGTAAGTGAAGCGACACCAGTGCCAGTGTTTACAGGTAAAAAACAATTATTATCTTGAGCAGAAAAAAAGCAGGCCGAAAGGCCTGCTCGAATATTATTTATCAGGAATCAATACAGCCCTGAGGCTCTGGTAGACCTGCAAAATGGGATCCCTGGCGGGAAGGTCCCAAAGGGAACAGCTTATAAAGTTTTTCTTCATTAGCTGTTTCTTTACCATGTTCCTCAGCCATGTGCTTGATCAGCAGTTTGACCATGGGGCTAATTCCATACTGAAAATAGAATTTACGTAAATAGCGAATGACTTCCCAGTGTTCTTCAGTCAGGGTAACGGCTTCTTTTTGAGCCAGATGCCGGGCTAGATCTTCATTCCAGTCATCAAGGTGAACCAGATTACCTGAAGGGTAAACCTGGATGATTTTACCATTATATTCAAATTCATTCGTATAGTGAGCCACATGACGCTGAGCCTCAGCACGCCGAAGTTTAATCGTTTGCTCACGTTCTGAATCCAGCATGGGAACAGGAATACCGGCAATTTTAGATCCCTGGAACGAAGCTCCATTTGGGAAAAGACTCATTAGATAATCATCATTTGCACGTTCTGCGCCGTAGTTACGTGCAATTTCACGCTTAAGTAATTTATTAATGGGTGGGGTGTTATAGGTAAAATAGTAACTACGAATTAAAGTAAGAATATCCCAGTGTGCATTGGTTAATTCAATACCATCATTTTTAGCAAGCACGATGGCTACGTCTGGGCTCCAGTCTGAAATATTTTCGAGGCGACCATCAGGACGAAGTTGTAGATTATCAATATTAACGGCTGGATTACTCATTAATTGTCTCCCTCAGAATATGAGTATTTGGTAATAAACTATTGCATCTGATTAGAATCAGATAGGACCAGGATTTATATCGGCAAAATAAAAAGTGGCTTTAAGAAAACGCATCGATAATAAATCAGGAAATATAGAGTCTATATACTATAGATCATCAACAGACTTAATTGTTAAAGAGGTCTGTTTAGTGCTTCATAAAAACTAAGTTTTTTATAAACAGTAGCTTATGAATTGATGTGTTGATCAGGCTCAAGAACCCAGCAACGTGGATTATTATTCAGGTCCAGCTGTTCATAATAACCATTAGCATCTGGAGCAGAAATTAAGATCAATTTACATTTAGATCCCAGTTCACCCTGTGTAAGATGTAGCAGCTTTCGACCAATCCCCTGCTTCTGGTAGTATTTATGTACAGCAAGATCTGAAACATAGCAGGCATAATGGAAGTCCGTCATGGCACGAGCAATACCAACAAGTGTGTCATTATCCCAGGCTGAAATGATCAGGTTACTGTTTTCAACCATGCCTTGCATACATTCCAGATCGTCCACTGGGCGTCGTTCAGCCAGGGTTGACTGATGTAATAATTCTATAAATTGCTTAGCTGTAATCGGAGTGTTGATTTTGAAAATAAGGCTCATTGTTTTGGTATAAATTAATCGAATGAAGATAGATCAGCATGAAAACAATCAATCACTTCCTGTGTTTGTAAGCGCTTTTGTCCTGCAGCAACCGCCATGACTTTGGCAATGACTTCGGAGATCTCACCTTTTTTGATGCCTGCTGTTTTCGCTTTGCTTAAATAGTATTTTGTACATGGTTGGCAGTTAAGCGCAATGGCGGATGACAAGCCCACTAACACTTCTGTTTTGCTATCCAGATACTGGTTGTTGTGTGTTGACTCGTAAAAGGCATTGTATAATTCATTCTGCTTATCATTGAGCATGTCATGGCCTCATGTTTTTTCGATTATGGCTATTGGATTTAGTCATCCGTGGGCCCAATCCAGAAAAATGGATTATGTGCAATTTCCCACAGATAGCCATCGGGATCTTTAAAGTAGCCAGAGTAGCCACCCCAGGATGTTTTTTGGGCGGACTTTGAAAGTGTTGCGCCAGCAGAAAGCGCCTGTTCGATGGTTTGATTAACTTCAGCCTCGGATGCAACATTATGTGCGAGGGCAAACCCATTAAAGCCACGGCCTTCTGCTGAGACCTCAGCGTCTTGCGCAAGGGCGTTGTGACCATATAATCCAAGCCAGCTTCCATTCAGCATAAAGAAAGCCACTTCAGGTGAAGATTCCATTTGCGGAAAACCTAATCCATCTCTATAGAATTTCACCGACTTCCCCATATCATTCACACCTAAGGTGATCATACTAATTCTTGGTTTCATGACGAGTTCCTTTCTAGATCGTGGAGAGATTATAAAATAATGATGGAATTTTTATTGACGAGAACCCCAGATTTTTGCAACAGCTCGATCTGTACCAATAAGTCCAATCAATAAACCTAAAAAGCCGATTATTCCAAATATTATGACCGGTATTAAATAACCAGGATCGTCCCACGGCATGAAGACGAGAACAGAGGTAGCCAGGCCAGAAAACAGGCAACCGATAAAAATTAAAATAGCACGGTGTGATGGTTTATAAGCATAAGGTTCAGTACCGGATTCAAATGCATTAAGGATTGGGAAAAAAATGGTACGAAAGAAATTTTTCATAAGCCGGTAAATTACGGATTCCTGGTTGGAGAAATACTGGATTATCAATCACATTAGCGAAGTTAGATTGCATTATCAAGTTAGGAGAAATGCGAATAGATTAGTTAGATAGTCAGGCGGCGGTAGATATCAGAGACTTTGAGTGGAAGCTGCTGAACATCATCAAGTACGGTAAAAGCAGCGGGACCATACATGTGGGGCAGGTAGTCGCGGGCGCGTTCATCAATGGTAATACAATAGGGATGAATGCCGTCTCGGCGGGCCTCTATCAGGGCGCGGCGGGTATCCTCAATGCCATATTCTCCACGGTAATTGTCATAGTCATCGGGTTTGCCATCGGAAATAGTAATCAAAATACGGGTACGGGCATCAATCTCATTTAATAATTTGCTCAGATGACGAATAGCAAAACCCATGCGGGTATAGTCTTTGGGTTGAATTCCGCTAATTCGAGCCTTGATTTCACTGTTATACGGTTCATCAAAAGTTTTAATTGTATAGAGTTCACATCGCTTGCGAGCCACTCCTGAGAAACCATAGATAGCGTAACGATCATCCAGGGTTTCCAGTGCTTCACATAGCAGGATCAAAGATTCACGTTCGGCGTTATTGATCCAGCCTTTGGTAGAACCACTCATATCGACCATAATGACGACAGCAATATTGCGTTCCGACTTGTGCATCCTTGTATATAAACGGTCTGTCATTTCACTGCCGTCACAACTATCCGTTAAAGCTTCAACCAGCGCGTCAATATCAACCTCTTCCCCATCAGTTTGACGTTTTAACACGCGGTTTTCGTCACGCATGGCTTCAAAAGTTTTTCGCAGGTGCTTGATCAGGCCGCTATATTTATTAAGAGTATCTGAAACAAAGCTGTCATAGACAGGAGTAACAGATTTTTCCCGCATAGCACACCAGTTCTTACGATAATGCTGGCGGCGATAATCCCATTCATTGTAAAGAAAAGCACCCTCTTCATGATAGGTTCCTTTCCACACGTCATCAGGATCTTCTTCCTTTGGTTTGAAAAGTTCGGGATCATATTCGCCGGGGCCAGCGGCTTCCAGGTATTCAGCCGGGATATCGTCAAGATCAAGCAGGATAGATTTACTCAGTGTACGAATGTTTTCTGGTACGGATATGGGCTGGTCATCAAGGGTTATTTCGATTGAAGTGCGCTCAATATCCTCTTCTTCAGATTTTGTAAACCTGGCATCCAGCTTGCCTGGTTTGCTTTTATTTTTATTCAGTTCTTCTTCCAGGTCGGCGAGGGAAATTTTGATTAAGGCTTTTTCCTTATCAATACGATCCATCATGGTTTGGTAAACCTGTTCAGGTTTAATCATTCCCTGATAATAAAGCGACTGACAACTCTGCAGGTGTTGAAGATTGGTAAGTGCCAGTTCTAGTGATATTTGAGAAGTGCACTGGGGCTGTTCAAGTTGGTCAATTAGATCCGAGAGAACAGAATTATCTTTATTGATAGAAAGATGTGTTTTTATGCGTAAGATATCTCGATACAGTCCCGGTAACTCTCGTTGAATGCAGGCTTCAAGTCGAATGGATTCCAGGGTATGAAAAAGCTGTTGTACATTTTCGGCTTCATCATGATGTTCCAGTATTTGTTGCAACGGCGCACGAAAAGTACCAAAGCGCACCTGAGCCCAGAGAAAGGTAACAGTAATTTTATACAGCAGGAAATTATCATGACAACTGTCTAATTTGGCAATCAGTGAAGGTAAATAAATAGTTTCTGTATCTGTCCATGCAAGATCCTGCCCCAGATTTGATTGATCAATTTTTAACTGTCGTCCAGAAAGACCATGAACAAAGTGTAGAAGCACGCTGGCCTGATCCTCATAGCTGGCTCCATAGGTTCGTTCATGGTTCAGGCGAATGAAATAATCTACATCACGGATCACCGCCAGGGCTTTATGCAGTCCGGCCTGGTCATAGGTATCCATCGCATAAAGCGCCCAGTCTTCGACCGTGTTTTTATCCATTTCATCGAGGACGGCTACGGCCTGATCAATGAACTGGTAGGCCAGTTGAATATTGGTGCTGGCAATACGATCTATCCAGACTAGAAGATAATGTTGTTTTTCTGAGGGAAGAGCCGCGAGGGTTTCGGCGTGATGACGTGTTTTAAGAAAGGAAAACTCGACATCAAGAAGCAGGTCGAGTTTTTGTTCAATGTCTTCAGTACTGAGTGATGCGGGCATAATTAGAACAGGGAAGAAGACAGCTCATCAATGGCAGTTAGCATTTCAGAGTCATCGGTTAAGGCCTGGGCAATCGCACAATGACAGGCGGTGACTGGTGAAATACCATCATGGATTAAACGGGCGGCATGAACCAGCAAGCGGGTGCTGGCACCCTCTTCCAGTCCACTGCCTTTCAGGTTTCGAGTCATATGGGCGAACTTGACCAATTTGCCCGCTAGTTCCAGATCAATATCCGCTTCTTTGGCAATAATGCGGGCTTCCAGTTCAGCGTCCGGATAATCAAATTCCAGTGCTACAAATCGCTGGCGTGTACTTTGTTTAAGATCTTTCAGGACGCTCTGATAACCGGGGTTGTATGACACGCTCAGACAAAATTCTGAAGATGCGGCCAGGACTTCGCCCAGTTTTTCCATGGGCAGGACGCGACGATCATCGGCTAAAGGGTGAATCACGACCATGGTGTCTTTACGAGCTTCGACGATTTCATCCAGATAACAAATGGCACCAGTACGCACGGAACGTGCCAGGGGGCCATCAACCCAGACCGTTTCACCGCCACTGATGAGATAGCGCCCGACCAGATCAGAGGCGGTTAGATCATCATGACAGGATACGGTAATCAATGGGCGTTTCAGACGCCAGGCCATGTATTCCATAAAGCGGGTTTTGCCACAGCCAGTGGGGCCTTTAAGTAAAACGGGAAGTTTCTGATTATAGGCGGCTTCAAAGACGGCAATTTCATCGCCGACGGCTTGATAAAAGGGTTCATCTTTGATGAAGTATTCTTCGGCTTTCAGGGTATGTGCATTCATAGTAACCGTTTAATTTCAGACTAAAAAACTAGGGATTAGTATACGCGAAATTAAATCTGCCACAAAGATCGTATTAGGCAATCCACTCAGGAACAGCAGGGTTTATCAAACACTGAGAAAGGAAAGGTATTCAGGATTAAATAATAATTTTTTCACCAGCCTTGATGGCAAAAACAGATTCCAGATCCAGTTCACGGATAAGTTGATCTACCGCTCCCTGGCCATGAAGCTTTTGAACTTCAGCGAGAATAAGCATGGCGCTGTTACGGTTATATCCGCTGCCACTGCCCATGTTAATTTGCAGGTTTAATAATTCACGTGCGCGATCAATGGTCATTGTATTGTGGTCTCTAAAATAAAAAAAGGGCGACTCTAAATAGATAGAGCCGCCCCTTTATACTTAAATTAGATTCGAAATCAAATCTCGAATTTTTTAAGTTTTTTCGGTACTGCAACATTTTTCAATGTGACATATTTTGGCAGGCCATTTTTATATGGTGGGTAATCTTCACCTTTAATTAATGGAGCCAGGTATTCGCGGCAACGCTTGGTAATACCAAAGCCATCTTTAGAGATAAAGTTGCTGGGCATCATTTTTTCGACATTTGCAACTTTAGATAATGGCGCCATACCCACTTTCCATTTGTATGGAGAGTTAGAAATACGATCAATCGTTGGCATAATGGCGTTATGGCCTTTAATCGCAAACTGTACTGCCGCTTTACCCATAGCATAAGCCTGGTCAACGTCAGTCTTGGATGCGATATGACGTGCAGCACGTTGCAGATAATCCGCAACCGCCCAGTGATATTTATGACCAAGTTCTTTCTGGATCATTTGTGCAACGACAGGAGCAGCACCACCTAACTGGCTATGACCAAACGCATCTTTCAGGCCGGTTTCTGCAAGGAAGCGACCATCTGGCCAGTGAACACCCTCTGAAACAACAACAGAACAGTAGCCATGTTTCTTAACCAGTTGATCAACGCGTGCCAGGAATTTTTTCTGGTCGAATTCAACTTCTGGGAACAGAACAACAATTGGAATCTCACAATCTTCATCAGATGCCATTGCACCTGCAGCTGCAATCCAGCCCGCGTGACGACCCATCACTTCCAGTACGAATACTTTAGTTGAAGTCTTGCACATACTTGCTACGTCGAAGCTGGCTTCACGAGTTGATACGGCAATGTATTTGGCAACAGAACCGAAACCAGGACAGTTATCGGTAATCGGCAGATCGTTATCAACCGTTTTAGGTACGTGAATGGCCTGAATGGGGTAACCCATTTTTTCAGACAGTTGAGAAACTTTATGACAGGTATCTGCAGAGTCACCACCGCCATTATAGAAGAAGTAACCGATATTGTGTGCTTTAAAGACTTCGATTAAACGTTCGTATTCACGCTGATTGTCTTCCAGGCTTTTCAGTTTGAAACGGCATGAACCAAACGCACCAGATGGAGTATGACGCAGGGCTTTAATGGATGCGGCAGAATCTTTGCTGGTATCGATCAGGTCTTCAGTCAGCGCGCCAATGATACCGTTACGACCGGCATAAACTTTACCAATTTTGGTTTTGTTCTTACGTGCTGTTTCAATCAGACCACAGGCACTGGCATTAATTACTGCCGTCACACCACCGGATTGAGCATAAAATGCATTCATTGGTGCAGGTTTCTTCTTTGCTTTAACTTTTGCTTTCTTCTTTACAGCCATTGATAGTTCCCCTTAAATATTCGAGAGTGAGGTTAATTTGAAAGTCATTAAAAAATAATACCCGCAAAAGCAGGCATGATGAATTGATTATTCCTTTTCTTTTTCCATGTCGCGATCACGGTCATGATCAGCCTGAACCTGTAACAATGTCACCAGGCAGGTATGTAAGTCATCATAGCGTTCGCGTCCGGTACCAAACTGCTCACGTGAGCCATAAAAGAATTGTGAGAAGTATTCTTCCTTGCCAGTTTTGGCCAGAATAAAATGACAGTCTTTGTCTTCCCAGTAAAGTGCCGGGCATTCGGTAAGTTCACGATCGTCAGGATAAATACGAAGTTCTACGTCAGCCAGCCCCAGTTCTTTTTCTTCGGCATAACGTTCTTTTAAGGTGTCGCGAACCAGCTTTAGTTCTACTTCGCTGAAATCAGGTACAGAGCTCATTAAAAATTCATCCACTAAAAAATAGGTTTTAAACAAGGATGCAAGGATACTCGATTAGCAGAAAATTGCATAGTTTTAGGCAAATTTAGCGGGAATATAGTGAATTTTTATCGACGCACAAAAGACTATTTATGCACGATAAGGTAGAAATTGGAGAATTAATTTAGTCTTGCGCGGAAGACGTGGTGGGTTTTGCAGAGTCCGTTTGCAGACGTTGAATTCGAGCCTGTAGTCGTTCGACATCATCGCGAATGGTGTCGACAGATTGATTAAATTCCATCATTTCACTTTTTTCCGGTAGCCGTGCATTTTCCTGTTGCAGGAATTCGGCCGCATCCTCGCCCAGAGTTTGTGCCGACTGTTTCCACCAGTTACCAAACTGACGCAGGCTATCCCCAACCTTGTAAGCCACGATATCACCGGTAATTTTAGAGAGATGTTCTTCCCAGTCGATGTCCATTTTGTCCAGTACGCGCTTAAAGTGCTGGCCCAGCTCAACATCACCACGAATGTTGACTTCACCAGAAAACAGGACATCAGAAGCGTCGGGCCCACCAACACGAGAACCAAAGGACATTTTGGCCAGGGCAATGGGGGTTCCTGCAAGTGTGGTATCTGGTTCACCGGCATATTGGCTGAGAACAATCATGCCGGATTCTCCGGGAAGTAAATACAGGGTAATTAAGGGCTGTTTGGGTCGCGACTCAAGTTCAATGGCAATCACTTTACCCTTAAAACTGGCGAAGGATTTTAGGGTGGCAGGATCCAGAGCCAGCACACTATTGATTGCGGTTTCAATACCGGCAATAAAGGGTATAAAGAGTTCGGCGCGTGTGCTCATTTGAAGTCTTTGTTGAACGGTGCCATCAGTTCATCAAGCGACATGTGAGCATAATCATCTGGTTGATGGAGCACCAGGGTCTTTGCCAGCTTGTCATGCAGGCCCTGTTTGCGTTTGTCAAAGGCCATCCAGATAAAACCGAGGTAAACCGGTAAAGCTGAAATCACATAACCAAACAGGCGAATAATGGCAGTTGTAATTGAAATGCTGCCTTCGTCAGAGGTCGTTACTACTTTGCAATCAAGCAATAATTTTCCGGGTGTGGCTCCAAATCGAGTCCAGAAGAAAACAATCAAAGCCAGAGGCAGGAATTTGGTAAGAATCAGATCGGTCAGTCCATAATAATCAAGCAGACCATTCGATTCAGAAAGCCAGACAATATAACCAGGCCCATAAATCATCAGCAGGATGGGGAGTAAAACAGCAGATAAAAGAATGTAGTCGATAGCAAAGGCGAGTAAACGTCGCCAGAAGCCGGCGTATTGAGGAGAAGATTGGCTTGAAAATAGTCTCACAGTTTATAACCGCGATGTAAGGCCACAATCCCTCCGGTGAGATTGTGATACTCACAACGTTCAAAACCAGCGGCTTCCATCATGCCTTTAAGGGTGTCCTGATCAGGATGTTTACGAATAGATTCAGCGAGATATTTATAGCTCTCGGAATCATTGGTGATCAACTTGCCCAGGAACGGCAGGACTTTAAACGAATAGGCATCGTAAATCGGGTTAAGTGGTTTGAGCACGGGTTTGGAAAATTCAAGAACCATCAACTGGCCGCCGGGCTTCAGAATACGAAACATAGAACGCAAAGCGGCATCTTTGTCGGTGACATTACGCAGGCCAAAAGCCATGGTGATTAAATCAAAGTGACTGTCGGGAAAAGGCAGGCATTCTGCATTGGCCTGAACATATTCAATGTTTCCAGCAATACCACGATCAGTCAGGCGTTCACGTCCAACCTTGAGCATGGAGTCATTAATGTCGGCCAGAATGACCTGACCTTCGGGCCCGACCATGCGAGAAAAGCGTGCAGCCAGATCTCCGGTACCACCTGCCAGATCCAGAACCTGCTGCCCACTACGGACACCGCTGAGTTCGATAGTGTAACGTTTCCAGATGCGGTGAATGCCCATGGACATCAAATCATTCATGATGTCGTATTTATCAGCAACCGAGTGGAAGACGCCGGCGACTTTGCGTACTTTATCTTCGTAGGGGACTTCTTCGAAGCCGAAATGGGTAGTTTTATCTTTCATCGAGATATTGTATCGCTTAGCGTGGTTGCCGCCCACCACTAAATTGTTATATGTGTTTTGTTTGTAGGCCATTAACAAGCTGGCAAAGTATTGTTTGCGTACAGGTATTTTGTGTACTAATAATTGCGGGCTTTGGGATAAACCAAGTGACATGCGAAAACCTAAATACCTGTAGCCCAGGTGTCATATTTTTTTACAGCCACGTATTTTGACTTAACTAACTGAAATATCACAATATTTCATCATGAAAAAACTTATTGCAACAGTTGTTACCATTATTCATTTTTACACTGTTAAAAATTTTTACAGTTATGGTATGAAAGGTGAGGTGAAAAATATGTATCTAGTTGAAAACTAAGATATTAATTTAACCGGCATGGGAAATGCAATATTAATAGCAGGATTAATCAAGTTACTTCCAATTAAATTAATATAAGGAGTTTATTATGAAGCTGATAAAATCTTTGTCTGTAGCTCTTTTCGCGTTGGGATTTTCAACTCAGGTGAGTGCGTTACAAATTCATGGCTTTGGCGATCCACTTGCAGATGCAAATTTATTAGGGGGTACGCAGATTGACTTTGAAAGTACAAGCCTGGGAACTTTTGGTTCTTAT
>JAPHRJ010000104.1 GCA_026196045.1 Gammaproteobacteria bacterium | reverse complement strand
CTCGTTGGTATGTTCGTCATGCTGAGGCCTATATTAAGGCTTTTCCTAATTTGCGTTTAGTGCAACATTCTGCGGGAAATGTCGATCAATATCTAAATGTAAAAGGCCGCAATCCTTTACCAGAATAATAGTCAAGTCCAGTTAATCATCATGACACTCAAGATTCTATTCGGGGTGATTATGGATTAAAGCAGGAATATAGTGGCTAACCCAAGGAAGGCGAGGAAGCCAACCACATCGGTAATGGTGGTGAGTACAACGGAACCAGCGAGTGCGGGATCGATACCGAAGCGTTGTAATAATAAAGGTACGATGGCTCCCGTCATAGCCGCTATGATCAGGTTAATGATTATGGCCGAGCCTATTAACAGGCTAATATCGATATTTTTGAACCAGAACCCGGCGATGACGGCCATGACTAATGCCCAGATCACCCCGTTCCAGATCCCGACCTGTAGTTCTTTGGTAAACAGACGCCGCGCATTACTGGCACTGACCTGACCCAGGGCAATACCTCGCACAACCAGTGTTAATGTTTGGCTGCCAGCAATGCCACCCATGCTGGCTACAATCGGCATGAGGATAGCCAGTGCAACAAACTGCTGAATGGTATTTTCAAATAGAGCAATAACCCATGAAGCAAGCAATGCAGTGAGCAGGTTGACCCCTAACCAGACAGCTCGACGACGCGCACTGGTGACAACGGGCGCGAACATATCTTCTTCTTCATGCAGACCGGCCATGCCCATTAAGGATCGGTCGGCTTCGTCACGAATAACGTCGACCACGTCATCAATGGTAATACGACCGAGCAACATGCCATCTTCACTGATGACCGGGGCGGTAATCAGATCGCGTTGTTGAAAGCGATTGGCCACTTCACGTTCCGGTGTGTCGGCAAGAATACTGTCTTCGTCATAAGTCATGAGCTCGTGCACATGCGCATTCGGATCGCCAGTTAAAATGGTGGTCAGGGGCAATAAGCCCAGGTAGTGACCTTCGCGGTCGATGACAAATAAATTATCCGTGGATGGGGGCAGGGATGTACGCTGGCGTAAATAACGCAGTACTACATCGAGGGTAATGTCGGCACGCACGGTCACTGTGTCCAGATCCATCAGACCACCGGCGGTATCTTCTGGATAATAAAGTACGGCTTTCAGGCGGTCGCGATCGGTTTGTTCCAGTGACAGGAGGATTTCCTGGATAACATCTCGGGGCATGTCTGGCAGCAGGTCAGCCAGATCATCTTCGTCCAGTTTTTCGGTCGCGGCGACCAGATCCACGGGATCCATTTTCTGGATATAGGAGGCACGGATGTTGTCATTGAGGTGAAGCAGGACTTCACCTTCACTTTCTACCGGGACATGGTGCCAGATGCGATCGCGTTGCTCATGAGGAAGTGATTCGAGCAAATGGGCAATTTCAGCTGGATGCATTTCCTCCAGCTGGATCTTAATGTCATTGAAACGTTTCTGTTTCAATAGATCGATAATTAACTGGAGTAAGTCTTTTTGGTTTTCTTTTGATTGTGTTGCCGCCATACAATCGACTCCTGTTAATTACTCGATAAGTTTAACAGGGCTTGATGGGAAATGGGAGAAAAGGGCTTATTTTTTATTAAGATAGCCGGGGTAAGTGTGATGAAGTCGAGTCTGTCACCAGACTCGATTCAAACAGGAGAGTTTTTGTCCAAACACGAAACGGTTGATCCAGGAATTACCGAAGTAGAGTATGGAGTGCTTTGTTCCACCAGGGTTTGTGATCCACTTGTCTAAGCAGGGGAGCATAATCCTGATCATCTTTTTTTATGTGGTTGGTTAACCAGATGCGCAGGTCGGTGAGTAATTTACGTGAGATGTCTTCACCGGCATCGAATCGTTGCTGGTAGTCGGTCATACGATTTTTGAAACTGGTGTGGGTTTTTGAGTGTTCATCGAGCAGTGGATATTCTATTTTGTGCATGAGATCTTCCTCAAACTCAAAATGGACTAGTGTGTAGTTAGTAAGCCCTTTAATGATTTCGGTAATTGGGCCTGGATTTCTATCGTAGATGGCCTTATCCAGTTGATTAATGTACTCAATAATTCTTTTATGCTGGCGATCGATCTCTTCAACTCCGACACTCAACGCGTCAGACCATTCCCAATAAGCCATCATCCCCCCTTATTGTTTTATTTTTCTAAGAGCCTATTTATTATGACAATTATTATTTAGGTTAAACAATAACCTTGAAAATATTATTAGTATATATCCAGCCGTATTGCAAGTGATTTTCTTTTTACTTAACGACTTAGAAAATAAAAGAGGAACAGGTTAATGACGAACAGCAGCAGAGAGATGGCTTGCCAGACTTTTATCGGGTTGCGTTCGATTAAAGGCACATAAGTTTGCTGTACCAGACTGGAATCAGGATTGTTCAGGGCATAGGTGAATTCTGACAGTATGGAAAAGCGTGCGTCCATTAATGTTAACTGCTTTTTCCAGTGCTCGATCGGCCCAGACCGGAATGTCGGCTACAAACTCTTTTGCCGATCGGTAATTCATCCGTCGTGGACCAGAATGGTTAACCAGCATACCAACAATAATTCGAGCAGGAATGGTGAGCGCCACGTTAATAATCAACAATGACTTTATTTGTTGGTCAGTCAGTTGAAATGCTTCACGCATAAAACCAAAAGAGGAATGTGGTTGAATCACATGAAAAAACTGAGAAAGAAAGCAAACCATGTCATGTGCGGAATGCGAGTCTTTCCTGAGAATGAAAGTAAATTGAGTTTAACGGCGTCGTCAGCCATGGGCCTCTCCTGGATTACACATTTAAAATTTGATAGTTAGCACGCTGGAGCATGAACCAGCCCACGTTTTGTGAGGCGTTGAAATTGGGATAGGCGTTCATTCAACATAATTAACTATTGTGGCGTAACAGGTTCAGGTAGCACAGTTTTATATAAGTGTATCTATGCCTTGCAATGTGGCATGTGCCATTACGCATGCACTGTTATAGAACACGGTGAAATCAGCCAAAGTGACTACTCGGCAATAAAATCTAAAAAAATACATTTAAAACAGTATTTTACGTTGCATCTGTACGGTGACGAAGTTATGGCATGTGTGTTGCAAAAGGGGGGTATTGGTTTGGTAAAGGTTAGAACAGGCGGCTGGCAACGGACAGATAACACACTGAAACAGCCGCGAACAGAATTAAATTTGGAGTATCGAATGAAAGAAAGACTGGTTGTAATTGGAAATGGTATGGCAGGTATTCGCACAGTTGAAGAACTGTTAAAGGTTGCCCCTGATGCCTACGACATTACTGTATTTGGTGCTGAACCACACGCTAATTACAACCGTATTATGTTGTCACCGGTGTTGGCGGGTGAGAAAACCATTGAGGATATTATTCTTAATGATGACCAGTGGTATGCAGATAACAATATTACCCTGCACAAGGGTAACACCATCACCAGCATTGATCGGGTTAACCGTAAAGTATGTGCTGAGGATGGTACTGAAGAATCCTATGACCGTCTGTTAATCGCAACCGGTTCTGAGCCTTTCATTATTCCTGTTCCTGGTAATGATCTTGAAGGTGTTGTCTCCTTCCGTGATATTCATGATGTTGACCTGATGCTTGAAGCCGCGATGAAGCATAAACATGCGGTTGTGATCGGCGGTGGTTTGCTAGGGCTGGAAGCCGCGAACGGTT
Source organism: Gammaproteobacteria bacterium (assembly GCA_026196045.1). Classification (GTDB taxonomy): domain Bacteria; phylum Pseudomonadota; class Gammaproteobacteria; order UBA6429; family Thiohalophilaceae; genus JAPHRJ01. Next base: position 4,660 of record JAPHRJ010000104.1, on the reverse strand, counting down.
TAATCCAGCAGGGCATGAGTGTCACTGTCGTACATTTGATGGATACCCTGATGGAACGTCAGCTGGATCAACCCGCTGCGATCATGTTGAAAGAATCACTGGAAGAACGTGGTATAAATTTCCTGATGCAGGCTCAGACCGAAGCCATTGTTGGTAAGGATCGCGTTGAGAAAGTTCGTTTTAAAGACGGAACAGAAATTTACGCAGACCTGGTCGTCATGGCCGTAGGTATTCGTCCGAATATCAAACTGGCGAAAGAAGCCGGTATTCATTGTGAACGCGGGATTGTCATTAATGACACGACTCAAACTTATGACCCCCGTATTTATTCAGTCGGTGAATGTATCCAGCATCGTGGAATGACCTATGGTCTGGTCGCCCCATTGTTTGAAATGGGTAAAGTATGCGCTAACCATCTGGCCAAATATGGTATTGGTCGTTATGAAGGCTCAGTCACTTCAACCAAACTTAAAGTTACCGGTATAGACCTGTTTTCGGCGGGTGATTTTATTGGTAATGAAAATACAGATGAACTCGTTTTTCAGGATGCATCCCGAGGGATCTATCGTAAGCTGGTGGTGCAGGATAATCGCATCAAGGGTGCAGTAATGTATGGCGATACCATTGATGGAACCTGGTACTTCGATTTGATGCGTGATGAAACGGATATCAGTGACATGCGTAACACTATTCTTTTCGGTCAGGCTCATTTAGGTGACTCAGGTCATGGTGAAGAACAACGTGTTGCCGCGATGCCTGACTCGACTGAAATCTGTGGTTGTAATGGTGTCACTAAAGGCGACATCGTAAATGCCATTACCGAGAAGAAACTCTTTACCCTGGATGATGTGCGTGCACACACCAAGGCTTCCGGTTCCTGTGGTTCCTGTACCGGTCTGGTTGAATCCTTGCTGGCCCATACGGTTGGTGGTGATCATTCAGTTGCACCTCATTTAAAACCAATCTGCGGTTGTTCTGACATGTCACATGATGATGTACGTGCGGCAATGATTCAGAAAGAACTGACATCCATGCCGGAACTAATGTCATCGCTTAACTGGAAAAATAGTGATGGCTGTCCCAAGTGTCGTATGGCGCTTAATTATTATCTCCTCTGTGCATGGCCTGATAAATATGAGGATCAAAGCCAGTCACGTTTCATTAACGAACGTGCTCACGCTAATATTCAGAATGATGGAACGTACTCCGTGATTCCACGCATCTGGGGTGGCGATACCACACCAGCCGAACTTAAAGCTATTGCTAACGTGGCAGAAAAATATAATGTAAAAACGGTGCATGTCACCGGTGGTCAACGTATTGGCTTATACGGTCTTAAGAAAGATGAGTTGCCGGGAGTCTGGAGTGACCTGAATGCAGCCGGACTGGTTTCCGGTCATGCCTATGGTAAAGCATTACGAACAGTGAAAACCTGTGTGGGTAAAGAGTGGTGTCGTTTTGGAACACAGGACTCCACTCATATGGGCATTGAACTGGAAAAGCTAAGCTGGGGTAGCTGGACGCCACATAAATTCAAGATGGCCGCATCAGGTTGTCCACGTAACTGTGCCGAAGCGACGATTAAAGATTTTGGGGTGGTCTGTGTCGATTCTGGTTATGAATTACATGTTGGCGGTAATGGCGGCATTAAGGTTCGTGTAACCGACTTCCTCTGTACAGTAAAAACAGAAGAAGAAGTATTAGAATACTGTGCCGCTTATATGCAGCTATACCGTGAAGATGCGCATTACCTGGAACGTACGGCTCCCTGGATTGAGCGTGTTGGATTGACCTTTGTGAAAGAAAAAATTGTTGAAGATGATGAAGGCCGTAAAAAACTGGCTGAACGCTTCCTGTTTTCACAGACATTTTCCCAGGATGATCCATGGCAAGGACGTGTTGAAGGTGCCGAGCAACATGAATTTAATGCACTTAAACAGATCAGGGTTAAATCAACACAGGGTAGCGATGCTGAACTTGCGTAAGCAAGTACTTCATCTTTTGAACGAATTGAAATATACAGGATTAAATTATGTCTGCTGTTATGAATGGTAATTGGATTGAAGTTGGTGTTATCAACGATATACCTGTACAGGGTGCCCGTGTGGTGAATACTGACGAAGGTGATATCGCAATATTTCGTACCGTCGATGATGAAATCTTTGCACTGCGTGATAAATGTCCGCACAAAGGTGGGCCATTGTCACAGGGCATAGTACATGGCAAGAAAGTCGCCTGTCCTTTACATAACTGGAATATTAGTCTGGATACGGGGATTGCCGTGGCACCTGATGAAGGCTGTGCTGCACGTTATCCGATCAAAATCGAAGAAAATACAATTTATCTTTCGCTTAATAGTGAATAGCCAATTGGCATAAACTTATGACTGTGGAAGTCAAAACGACATGCCCTTATTGTGGTGTCGGCTGTGGAGTCGTGGTTCAGTGCGATAGCGCAGGGCAGACGACCATTAAAGGAGATCCTGAACACCCGGCAACTTTGGACATTTATGCCCGAAAGGCATGGCACTGTTAGAAACCATTGAACTGGAAGGTCGTTTGCTCGAACCTGAAATTGAGGGGCAAAAACAAAGCTGGGAAAATGCGCTTGATTACGTTGCACAAAAATTGCGTAGTACCATTAATGAATACGGTCCCGAGTCGGTTGGTTTTTATGTTTCCGGACAACTGCTGACAGAAGACTATTATGTTGCCAATAAAGCCAGGGATGGATTCTGCTTTATTTAATGGGTTACTGATATTCCTGTGTGAACAGGGTGAACGGAATTAATCAGAGGTTTTTAGTAGTAAACGAATTTTCTCATCTCCAAATTCGATGATGTCACCTGATACAAGTTTTTTTCGCTTCCGAGTTTCGACAACCCCATTAACGAGTACCTGACCATCTGCAATGACAGACTTTGCTTCACCGCCACTTGAGGCCAGTCCCTCGAACTTTAAAAGCTTGTAAAGCTCTACGGGTTCTTTTGTTATTTCAACTTCGCGCATTATACAATGGACTCATTTTTTATTAACTTCAGATAAGTTTGTATTGATAGAGATTTACCAAAGAAAATTATCTTTTAGAAGAGTGGTACAGCTTTTAGTGGTTTTTGAGACGAGCGTGGGTTTTAACCATTTCAAGGCTTGATCTTTTGTCAGAGTTTCTAAAGTATCTAGATCGCCAACAATAAGAAGGTAATCCCTTTTTCTTGCAGTTAAACCATCTTTTTTAATGCCAATTACCCAAGCGCTATGTCCATCTCTATTTGCGATATGGCTGTTAACACACATTGAAAAAATGGTAACACCTGTCGGGTTTATTCCTCGAAGAGGATCCTGTGGATCACCTTTGAAATCCATATTAACAAAATAGTTATTTTTAGCTTCGGGAGTGACATGAACTTCAATGTTTAGCGGATTAGTGCGATTACGCTTAAAACGATCACGCAACCAGTCGTTAGAATTAAAGCTAAGTGCCGCACCGGGATTTTGTTTGATGGCGGTAGTGTCACATGAGGCAAGTAGTGCAACAGCGCATAGAATTGTTATATATCTAATCATGACTTTCCTAACGTTTTTCGCTGAAGCAGATTGTTAGGCTCATTTATCACTTAATATTTTTCCTATTTTATCTTGGTCTGCATACATGCCGTAGTTAGTTATTGCCTTCATGACATTTTGGTTTGTCATTAACTCTTGCATTGCAACTTTGCCTACTAACTGAAATCCCTGTTCCACGGCTTGCGGGTTAGCCTTGTAGGCTGTTTTTAGTTCGTTTGGACAATCAACGGTTAAAAGTCTTGTAATAAGACCCCCAACATATTTATCACTATCTTTAACATCTTTTGGTTTGGCACTAGAATATGAACTAATTTCTGGATGTGCAGCGATTGCAAAAAATATCCATTTCGCAAGATTTTTTCTTTCTTTACCGTTTAACGTGTCTATCAAGCAATTTGCGAATACATCAGTGGGTGTTTGCGCTAATGCAGTGCCTCCTGTAACCAGGCTCATAAATAGCATGATAACTATAGTGATATTTTTCATTACTCATCCTTTTTGTTTATGCCCAACAGTATGGTAAACGAGACCCCGTGTCTCATTATCATATTTTGGTTGTTTTCAACTTTAACAGTTAATTGTTTTCTAAATCAGTAACATAGCCTGTTTCTGTCACGTTATCATTGCTAGAAAAACGTAACAAGGACAATATAAATAGTATTCGTCATTCTGATCCATACAGGACCTGGAACCAACACCGATCTTTCTATTTTTTATTAATAGTAACGGCAACAATTAAGCCTGAATTGAACCATGACATATAAGCTCCTGTTTTTCATACACTCATACAAGTTTAAAGACAAAGCTGCTCAAAATATAAGCATAAAATAGGTGGCGACTAAACATATTTGACTACCCTGTGCACTGATTCTATCTATAGATTTTCTCAATTTTTCCCTGTGATAACCGATACTTAGTTAGTGTGGCAGAACACACTATTAATAGTGTTGTGCCTTAATTCATGAATCCCGGGGTTTTCTTCGTTGCCGCTTGTATCATTACCACAAATACGACTGCTGCCATTATCGGCAAGGCTGAACGGCCTGCTGGTATGTGTGTTGTTGTGTGTGGCTGTATGGGTGAATAGCGATCCGTAT
>JAPHRJ010000026.1 GCA_026196045.1 Gammaproteobacteria bacterium | reverse complement strand
TTACTCCAAAACCCTGTCCTGTTATTCACCCGATGAGCAGGGACTGGCCTGTGGCGAGTGTGATTCCTGCCGTTTGCGTGCGGCTGGTTTTCAAGCGGCGGGTGTTGTAGATCCCACACACTATCAAGATTAAATCCAGGTCCTGGATTTTCCTGATGTTTTTTGTGTGAATTCAGCTATAGTTTTAGATCATAAATATCTGTTGGGCGACTATCCGGTTTAACGTACTGGTATGCCAACGGGCATTTACGTAGAATACCTTGCGGCTTTAAATCGGGGGCAAAACAGGCTACGACCTGTCTCAATAATCACTAGACCTATAACAATATAAATAAAGCAGCGCTATTTCTTTACGTGGAGAGCTAAGTCTATGAATTTTGAAAACTTTACTGATGCGCATCAATGGATGTTAATGGCGACATTCATTCTTGCCATTGTTCTTGGTGCTGTAGCCAATAAAACCAACTTCTGTACCATGGGATCCGTTTCCGACTGGGTCAACATGGGGGATACCAGCCGGTTCCGTGCCTGGATACTGGCGATCGCGGTGGCCCTGCTCGGGGTGACTATTCTGGAAGCCATGGGAACGGTGGATCCGGATAACGCCTTTCCTCCTTATCGTATGGGACAACTGGTCTGGGCAGAAAATATCCTCGGTGGTTTTGTCTTCGGTATCGGTATGACCCTGGCTTCAGGCTGTGGTAACAAAACCCTGATTCGTATTGGCGGTGGCAATATCAAGTCCATTATGGTGTTCGGTATTATCGCCGTGATTGCCTATTTCATGATTAATCCCTTACCCGGAAGTGATCAGACACTGATGTCACTGTTGTTCCTGGACTGGATTCGCCCTCTGGCTGTTGGCCTCGATAGTGGCAAGCAGGATCTGGGTACATTACTGATGGGTCCTGAAGGGGCCGCCAGTGGTCGACTCTGGATTGGTCTTATTGTTGTGGCCCTGATGGTCGGCTATGCATTTAAGTCAGCCGATTTCCGTAGCAGTTTTGACAACATTATGGCCGGTATCGTGATTGGTGCCTGTGTTCTTGGTGCCTGGTATGTAACATCTAACCTGAATCTGAGCTATGAATCAGATTTTGATGGTCAGGTTACGGTGAGTGCCCGAGATTTCCTTAATCCAGCCGAATCCAGGTGGGATATGGCTGAATCAGTTCATGAAGGCTGGGATAGCAAGCCGGGCATGAATACCATGAGTCCTCAGTCCTTCACCTTTATTAACCCGATGGGACAGACCGTGGGCTATGCCTCGTCCAGTTTCAACAAGGTGGACCTGACCTTTGGCGTGATGGCGGTTTTTGGTGTGATTTTAGGTTCATTCCTCTGGTCGATTGTCAGCAAGGGTTTCCGCATTGAATGGTTCAATTCAGTTGGTGACTTTGTGAATCACTTTATTGGTGCCATTATGATGGGCTTTGGTGGGGTACTGGCGATGGGTTGTACTATCGGCCAGGGCATTACTGGCGTGTCGACGCTGGCGCTGGGTTCCTTCCTGACCCTGGTTTCGATCATCTTCGGTTGCGCATTGACCATGAAAATCCAGTACTACAAGCTGGTGTATGAAGAAGAGGCTACCTTTATCAAGGCTCTACTTTCATCGTTGGTTGACCTGAAACTACTGCCAGCTTCCATGCGGAAACTGGACCCAGCCTGATCTGAACTGGCCACATTCTTCTGGCTCATAGTTCCCCTTTCACCAGGAAAGGGGGGCTAATTGCCAGATTTTTCTCAGTTTTATTACTGTTGGGGGCTTGCCATTCTGGCTGAGTTCGGTACAATTCCGCCTTCCCTTAAAGGGGCAGAAGTTGGCGGTAATTAGCCACTTCCCGGTGAATTCTCACTATCCTGGGTCGTTAGCTCAGTCGGTAGAGCAGTTGGCTTTTAACCAATTGGTCGAAGGTTCGAATCCTTCACGACCCACCATTATTCTTTAACCCGACGGCATGGATGCGGTCAGGTCATTCTCAGAATATCCTCTCTAAAGTATTTATTCGAAATAATAATACCCATATCCTGATGATGTATATTTTCTGAATTTCAACTTTATAGACCTGAGGAAGATCAATTTTTTCTATCAGACTAACTCTTAAACTGGCCCGGATTTTTTAGAACACTGAAGATTTAGCTGGATATCAGCTAAGTAAGTGAGCCAGGTTTTGTTATGATGATACCGCACTATTATTGTCGTGCAGTGTAAAAAATAACAAATAACAGTAATGTAGTTGAGCGTAAAGTATGAATTTGAAATTTGTTTTACTCCCCATTATTTTATTCGTGGGTATGTTTGCATGGAATAATGCAGTAGTGGCCACTGAAGAAGACAATACTCCAGCCCCCGTGTCTAAGGCAGATCTGGATTATGGTGAAGAAATTTATGAAACCTGTGCCGCCTGCCATGGTGAATATGGTGAGGGTACACTTGACGGTGAGTATCCTCGTCTGGCCGGGTTTGCGAGAAAAATTGTTGAAAAACAGCTACGGGCGTTTAAAGCTCGTGAACGTCATAATATTCCCATGATCCCCTATACAGAAGAACGTGAGTTACCAGAGGGTGATCTGGTGGCCGTATCCGCTTTTCTTGAAACGATTAAATTAGCCACCAAGCTTAAGCCGATGGATCTAGATGAAGAAAAATTCAATGCCTATGAACGCCTGCAGAAAAGTAAGCGGGTAATTAATATAGCCAAGCTGGATGGTGATATCGAGGCCGGCAAACAATTCTATGACAAGGAATGTTCAATCTGTCATGCAAGAGATGGTTCGGGCAAGGTAAGCAAACTGGTTCCACCGATGGTTGGCCAACATTCCCAATATTTACGTCATCAGATGCAGAAATATCGTGACGGAAAACGCCTGCATGATGATGAACCGGGAGATCGGGAAATTTTTCAGAAAATGACAGACAAGGAAATGCACGATATGTTGAGCTATCTGTCGATTCTGGATGATTAACTAATTAACACGTTATTTAGAGTTAGCTACATCTATAAGTAGTATCTTTGAAATCAACTTGAGTTAGCCTGGTAGGGTGGACACGTTTTTTGTGCCCACGCGAGCGGAGTCTCAGGTTCAAAGTATTCAACCTTAAGACATACCTAAATCTTTGACGTTAT
>JAPHRJ010000052.1 GCA_026196045.1 Gammaproteobacteria bacterium | reverse complement strand
CGGAGGCGCATAAAAAAAATCCTTTATCAAAACAAAGTCTGATAAAGGATTCTGATCCTGTCGATCGGGTTAATCAAGCCTTAACTGATCGGCATTAGAGCAATGCCCGGTTTTTTCAGTTGGGGGAACCTATGATTAATTCCGTTCGCCCTGAGCCTGTCGAAGGGTAGCACTTTGTAGATGCTTAATTTTATTGTGCTCGCAGTTCATGGTTCGACAGGGCCCTCCTGAGCTTGCCGAAGGGCTCACCACGAACGGTGGAATTAATCAGAGGTTCCTTCGATTTACAATTAGAAATGCAGGTAAGCGCCAATAAAGGGCCCGGTGAATTCCATATTACCGTAGCTGTCATCAATATCGTCCAGTTCATAAGACTGAGAACGAACACCCGCTTCAATACCAATTAGATAATCACTGGTATAGGCAACCTTGGCCGTATAATCAGATATTGAGTTGCCATCGTAACCAATGTAGCTGACTTCTGCGCCGATGAATAAACCTTCAATAGGAGAAATACCGACACTGGCATAAAGCATAGGAATAGTGACATCAAAAGTTGCAGTGTTGGTTCCCGCTGTGGCACCAACCAGTCGGGCAGAACCGTCAATATTTTTGAGATTAAGACCAAGATCCAGTGAGACGACATTATCGAGCAGCTCGTAATATAGGGTAAGGTCAGTCTGATCCAGAACCAGATCGGTCACAATATTTTCACTTAGGGAATAACTTTCATTATTAAAAGTAAAAGCCTTGGTGGTTGTACCATCACCATGGGAACTGAGCTTGGTCGACATGATTCGGATATTTGGCAATACAGGTATTGGGTGTTCAATCACAACAAAGAAATACCCTTCCTTCTTTTCTTTCAGATGCAGGTCATTATCCAGATTGATATCATCGTCAATGAGCGTACTTTTGTAACGAATGGTACCGCTTGGATCATGATCCCAACTACCACCACCAATTTTGAGGCCCAGTGTGTCGGCCTGAGCAGAAACCGTTAACCCCGCCGCCAGTACGGCGATAGAAAGCGCATGTAATTTCATGATCGAATATCCTCTATATAATAGTTTTTATGCCTGTTAGCTTTATCGGACTAATTCAGGCATTTTTAAGGGTTACAGCAATGAAATCAATTATTTGAGACCTGTTTTTAGCAAAATTGTAGATTAATTTTGATAATAACTCTGTTTTAAAGTCAGAGTGTTGCCTTTTTGTTCAAAATCCAGGTGTTTAAGAAAACTCATGCCCAGTAATATTTCCTCGCCATTCATATGGGGATTGATGGTGGCGCGAACTTTCTGTAACTGGATGTTACCCAGGCTGACATGATCCAGTTGAGTTGTATAGACGGTCGCAGGACCTTTGGCAGTTTGATAAACAGCAGAACGACCACGTTCAAGCCCCAGGCGAAGTGCAATTGGTTCCGGGATGGAAATATCCGTGGCACCCGTATCCAGCATAAAGGTAACTTCCTCTCCATTGATCTTTCCATTCGCGACATAATGCCCAAACTTGTTTCGCTGCAGCACCACTTCAGATTTTCCTGATTGATTCTGCTGCGAGGAAAGTTGCTGGTTAGGGTTATATTGCTTTTCTAACAGCTCGCCAAACAACAGGGTCAAGAGGCCGAGTAGCAATACCCACATGCCAATAAGCATGGATTTACCAATACGTTTTTGTTCCTGGTGTTCATCCATTTTGCATGTGTACTCCGGTATCAGTCTAACTGGTCTCGGTATCGCAGCAGGAGATCTTCATAAGCATCAATACGGCGATCACGTAAAAAAGGCCAGATTCGGCGAACCTCTTCACTGCGCGACATATCGATCTTGGTGATTAACACCGATGTCTCATCCACTGGTGCCTGAGCCAGGATTTCACCCTGCGGCCCGCTAATAAAGCTGTTTCCCCAGAAATTAATAGATGATTTACCATCATCTGATTGCTCGATTCCGCAGCGATTACAGGCGGCAAGGGGCAGGCCATTGGCGATGGCGTGTCCCCGTTGTACCAGTTGCCAGGCATCAACCTGGCGGGCTTTTTCTTCCGGGCTATCGTTATCATCCCAACCAATTGCAGTGGGAAAAAGTAAAATATCGGCACCAGCCAGTGCCATTAAACGGGCGGCTTCAGGAAACCACTGATCCCAACATACAAGCAGACCCAGTTTGCCGACAGAAGTTTCAATGGGATGAAAACCGATATCACCGGGGGTGAAGTAAAACTTTTCGTAAAAACCGGGATCATCCGGTATGTGCATCTTGCGATATTGACCGGCAATGCGCCCATCATGCTCCAGAACGACGGCCGTATTGTGATAAAGGCCTGCCGCCCGTTTTTCAAACAGGGAACTGACAATGACAATCTTCAGTTCTTTCGCTAATTGAGATAGTGATTTAAGTGTCCCGGTATTGGTACCTTCAATGGCTTCGGCCAAATCAAAATGTCGAGTGTCTTCCTGCTGACAGAAATACAGACTGGCATGTAGTTCCTGTAAAAGAACAAGTTGAGCACCGTTAGCGGCGGCTTCTTTAATGCCCTTGATGGTTAACGACAGATTGTATTCAATATCCGCCGTACAGGGATGTTGTATCAGTGCTAAAGTCAGTTTTTTTGTGGACATAAAAAATTCAGTGTTGATATTAATCGTTTAAAAATTATAGCTGATCCCACTGGTCGGACACACATTATCTTTATTATACTGTTGCGGTTATGATGGGTCGCACAGAATATTTCAGTATATAAAGGGGTAGGAGTGGATGAGAAAATCAATACAGTCAACGCTGGGTATCGTATTAAGTCTCGTTTTGATTCTGGGACTGACCGCTTGTGCTGGACCAAGTAAGAAAGATCGTTCCCTCCAGGAAACTATGCGTGCTTATGAGCATAGTATTCGCTGGTCCAGAATGGAAAATATCAATAATTACCTGAAAGAACCTATTGAATTTTCTGCTGAAATGCACGAAAAACTTAAACATATTCAGGTAACCAGTTACCGATTATTAAGTCGAACTCTCAGAAAAAATGAAATTAACCAGCTTGTTGAAATTCAGTATTACCACGATCAGAATGCGACAGTGCGTACAATTACAGATGCACAGAAGTGGGAATATGATGAAGAGGAAGAAGCCTGGTTTTTAATTTCGAAGCCACCGAAATTCAAATAACATTCATACAACACGCTGATAACTTATTCAGGTAATACTCCACTTGGTAGTTGCATACTAAGACAATGCAGGCTTCCATATTGTTGAATCAAAGGTAAACAGTTAATAGCCATAATTACCCGTTGTGGAAAAGCCTGGGATAGATTATCTAAAGCAACCTGATCCATGGGGTCATCATAAACAGGTACCAGTACGGCATTATTGATAATAAGGAAGTTGGCGTAGCTGCCTGGTAAGCGTTTTCCTGCCGCATCATACTTTGCACCGGGGATGGGTAGCGGTATCAATCTATAGGGCTTGCCATCAATGGTTGTAAGCTCTTCAAGTTCTGATCGCATTTTCTGCAACGAATTATAATGACTATCAGCGGGATCATCGCAGCTGCTATAGGCAATGGTTGTGGTGTTGCAGAATCGCGCCAGCATATCGATATGACTGTCAGTATCATCGCCTTCCAGATGGCCATGTTTAAGCCATAATATGCGTTTAATACCAAGGTGCTTTTTTAATTCCTGTTCAAGTTGAGTTTTATTGTATTCTGGATTACGAGTTGGGGTCAGCAGACAGGCTTCTGTTGTTATTAGACTACCTTCTCCGTCACTGTCAATACTGCCTCCTTCAAGAATCAGCGGGATGGAATAAACAGGGATATCAGCAAAAGCGCCTTGCTGAGATAAACCGCGAGTGATCTGAGTATCCAGTTCGGCTGGATATTTGCCCCCCCAGCCATTAAATTTAAAGTCCAGTAACACGGGCTGGTTGTTTTCAATAATTGTTATGGGACCGTGATCCCGTGCCCAGGTATCGTTACTGGGTTGAATATGGAGCTGAAGTCTGTCTGTGCTGACACCTCGTTCAATCAGGATTTGTTCTATATGTTGTCGATGGGTAGAATCAAAACAACTGATTAATACAATTTCCTGCTGTGAGATTGCTTTGGCAATATCGATGAAGACCTGTTCGGTTTCTTCCAGGTTTTCATCCCAGTCGCTATGAACATGAGGCCAGGTAAGCATGATGCCACTTTGAGGGGCCCATTCAGCGGGTAGGGTCTTCATATTTTGTACTGGGGATTTAAAACCCGGTGCAGGAAACACCGGGTACGTATTTAGTGTTTAAGGCGCGGCGCGAGTAACAACCGCGTGAAGTACAAACTGGTATTCAAAATACACCATAAAATCGTTATAAACCCAGCGAGTGATTGGGGGTTCACCGACTTCTTCAACTTTGTTGAGAGGGGCTCCAAAACGCGCTTCTACATCACTCATGCTCATGCCGCGTCCGGGTACGTCGACCTCATAGGCACCGGGAACCCCAGTCGTCTGAGACTGAACCTGGGTTTTCTGGCCAGACTGCACGGACATCTGTTGCGCGTCGTCTGGCATAGCTTCAGCCGCAGGGTCGGGCATATTCAGCGTCTGAGCCTGTACTGAGAATGCGGTCAGACCGAATAATAAAATTGATGATGTCAGCCAGCGCATGCGCTTCTCCTTGGATATGTTATGAGGATGATATTGTGACATAAGATAAAATATACTCTATCAAAGGCTTACAAGCAAAACTTGAACTGATTTAGAAATCGGACAATTACGGATTAACTTTAAGAAAAACATGAAATTTGAGCCAAATCT
>JAPHRJ010000117.1 GCA_026196045.1 Gammaproteobacteria bacterium | reverse complement strand
TCTCATTTCTTTCTCGTCCATAGCTATACTCATTAATAATTCTCCTGTAGATTAGAGTATTCATTAATGAGCAGTTACACAATTTAATTTACAGGGCCCGTTTTATTAAATATATTAATCTTAATATAACCTCTATGCGTTTTTTCGACCCTGTAAATAATTCCATAATGTTGCCTTTTTTATGTTTTCAGACCTACTACCCTTAGCAATAAACGAGCTGGTCTTATGTATTGTTATTATATTTGTTGCCTATGTGATTAAAGGTTTATCGGGTTTTGGGAGCGGTTTAGTTGCTATTCCTCTGCTAGCCTTTTTTTTACCGCTTCCGTTTATTGTTCCTGTTTTGGCTTTGTTAAGTTACACCGGCACGGTGTATCAAAGTTTTACCTATCGTAGTGATGTTGTTTGGCGAGACTTATGGCCTCTTTTACCCTTTTCGTTAGCGGGTATTACTATTGCGTTATGGTTGCTTGTTAATGCCGATGTAACCGTGCTTACCTTTATGTTGGGCATTTTTATATTTGGCTATGCGGTTTATTCATTGCTACCACACGAAATTAAATCGGGTAGTCGCTGGTGGGCAGTTGCGGCAGGTAGTTTTGCTGGCTTGATTGGTGCTTTATTTGGTACCGGTGGGCCGTTCTATGTTTTGTATCTTAAAATGCGCCAGGTTACTAAACAACAATTCAGAGCAACTATCACGATGATTTTTTTGGTGGATGGCGGCGCCAGGATGACGGGCTATTTTTATTCAGATCTGTTTACGAATAGAATGGTGATGTTGGCTTTAGTGCTGCTGCCTGTTTTAATTTTGGCTATGTATGTAGGACAACATTTACATATAAAAATTAATGATCGCCGATTTAACCAGGTCGTGAGTGCTTTGTTGTTGATTAGTGGCTTGAGCCTTGCAATAAAGTCAATTTATCTTATGGTTTAGCAAGGTCGCCTGGATGTACGCAAAGTAAAATCCGGGATCCTGTTTTCCCGTATTACGTTTCACTCCATATGGGCTACGTCACTTTTATACATGTTACCCTTCGCACTTCAGAACCCCTGCGGGTTTCGTCAAGCATTTCCTACGCTTCGCTACGGTCACAAGCTCGGTAATTGCTCCATGCATTGCACTCGACAATGTGTTCCCGACATTGTCTATCTCGTACATCCGTGTACTCGTACCTCCTGCATAGCCCAGGCTAGCTTCTCAATCTACGATTTCACCTTCTCCCTGCAGTCGTCAGGGCGAACGGATTTGGGGATAACAACTGTAGTATGGGACAGACCACGTTTTCTTTATTAAGTTAATAGTGATCTGTCTCTTATTTTTTCTATGAAAAAGTTAAATGAACGTGTTCACTCAGGTTGTTCGGCATGTTCAGATTGGCGTAGACGTTCCTGACGCTCTTGCTCTTCGACGTGGGCCGCTTCGATAACGTCGATAACTTCTTCAAGATCGACGTCTTGCAGGTCTTCTTCGAATAGACCTGTTAGTTTGCTATCGGCAAGTAAAGTGCCGTCTTCGTACAGCCCCCAGATTTCTTTTGCATAACGTGTGTCGAGCAACTCAGGTGCGAACTGGCCATAGTAACGCCGCATATTGTTTACATCGCGCGTCAGCATCGACTCGGCATTGTTGTTGCCTGCCGCATCGAAAGCCTGGGGCAAGTCGATAATCACCGGACCCTGTTCGTCTACCAGCACATTAAATTCTGAAAGATCACCATGAATCAGTCCGACATGAAGCATACGTACTATGTACTGCATGACGAGGGCATGGTCTGCGATGGCTTTTTCGGCGCTCATTGTTACGTCGCCAAGACGTGGTGCGACTTCGCCTTCTGCATCGGTGATCAATTCCATCAGGAGTACACCATCAAGACAGTCGTAGGGTTGAGGAACGCGAACGCCAGCATCGGCAAGGCGGAACAGCGCATCAACTTCGGCGGTTTGCCAGGTTTCTTCCTGTTGTTTACGACCGAACTTTGAGCCTTTTTCCATGGCGCGGGCGCGGCGACTATTACGGACTTTACGACCTTCCTGATAAAGAACGGCCTGTTTAAAGCTTCGTTTAATCGCCTCTTTATAGACTTTGGCGCAACGGATCTCAGAACCGCTTCGTACGACGAAGACGTCGGCTTCTTTGCCACTCATTAAGCGGCTGATGACTTCGTCTACCAGGCCGGTCTCGACCAATGGCATGATTCGTTTTGGAATTTTCATAAGTAGTGGGATCTTACGCTATTTCCTTTAATTGAACTAACCATCGAACAATCAGGGACAGATCACGATTAATTTGACCTGTCCCTGATTAAACTGTCATTTAGATTCAGTTAGTTAAAAACATTCATCGATCCTAAGCCCTGTTGGTCACGCAATTTGAGTATGGCTGAACGATCCTGGCAGCACATTTTGTGCCTTTTACAGGCTTCCTGATATTCAGTTTTACCATCTCTCGCATCTACCGAAATGATTTAAACTCAGACGTTGTTTTCATGGTAGAGTGATAATATACCTACCATTTTTACCAGCCCAGGCAGTTCTCGTGCTGGATAACAGGATATCCCGTGGTCCCACAGGACGGACTGCTTCCTCGATATTCAATACCTTGTAAAGCATCATCAGGACACCATTAATTTAGCTCCGTTGGACTAAGTTGCTGTGTTTGGCCTGACATTTCCCTATTTATTGATTTAGGAGCGAAAACCATGAGCAAAGGACAGAACAGTAATAAAGAGAATAAGAAAAAACCACTAATGACGCCAAAAGAAAAGAAGGCGGCAAAGAAAGATAAGAAGTCCCATGGCTTTTTAGATAATGGCAGGTAGCTTTAAATAGCCTGCATCGTATACGATGTTTTCCCCTCGACGGTCAGGATCCGAGATTTCGTTTTTCTATTTCGACAGTGGTCATTTCTACTGCGCGGTTTAATTTTTTAACTGGCAATTCCACCTGTCAGGTCTGAACTAAAGGCATTTGATATGAACGGTTATACCGTTGAAGACAACACAAAGGCATGGGCTTTGGACTCAATAGCTCACGCAATTGGAAGTAATACCGATACACCATCTCTGAAGAGCATGACGCCAGATCAAGCGGCAGGTACTCAGCGATGAGGTTACACTTTCCGAACCCAAGTCGCAGTTTCGACGAGAGTAGTCGTCAGGTTCTCTTTTGGGGATATGACGGCACGATTGAAGTTTCCTTCTTTGTCGAAGCGAGTGCTCTCCAACGTCTCAGTCCAGGGATGAGCAACGCCGAAGCGGGGTTTCTGAAAGCATTCGATGCCGCACGGGACAAAATCTATGAGGTTGCCGACAAACTCTATGTGCGTGGTGGTGGCGGTAAAGGAACCTACGCTTACATCCTGGCAGCGGAGGATTTTTAAAGTTCACACTATCCATGTTAGTTTATGTGAAAACAACAGGAGATCGCGTATGCGTAAGCAAATAATAGAAGAAAGCATTCAGAAGGTTTCTCCCGCTGAAAATCGAGAGTGGTTAGACCTGGAACAACTGGTACAGGTCGAACTGACGTCCGAGGATGAGGAACATCCAATCGAGTCAGCATTAACAATGAACACTGGCTCTGGCTGGCGTGCACAACACTCCGGCAAGCAGACGATTCGCCTGTTGTTTGATAAGCCGCAGAGGATCCGTCGTATCCAGGTGGTGTTTGAGGAAAATGGGGGAGAACGCACACAGGAGTTTGTGCTGCGCTACTCCGCAGACAACGGGGCGACTTTTCATGAGATAGTGCGTCAGCAATATAATTTTAGCCCACCGGACAATACCCGCGAACTCGAAGACTATATCGTTGAGTTCGACGGGCTGACGATGCTGGAACTGATCATTACCCCGAATATCAGTGGTGGAGAAAACCGGGCATCACTTGCGCAGTTACGACTTGCTGATCGCTAATTGAAGTGTCGCAGTCAAGTTTACGCGGCATAGAATTAAATAAGTTGGGGTGATTTTCTTTTTGCACTGTGCAGAGTAAAACAGGGTGGATGAGTTTAATAATTGTAAAGAGGAATAATCTAGTTGAGTTTAACTACGGCACTAAATTAATAAAATATGTAGCTATCTTGCAGATAGCAAGAAGCTAAAAATTTATATATTTCTTCATTATCTAATCCCGATCCTCTCACCCCAACCCTCTCCCGGAGGGAGGGGAGTTAACGGGATAGCAATGATATTTTTTGTAAAAGTATTTTCTAAATTATGCACCAAGACGTTCAGAAATTCTTTTGCCTGCATCTTTCACCAGTTTTACCCATTCCTCTTTACGTCGCTCAATGGGCGCGGATATAGATAAGCCGGCAACCACGTGATGACTGTTGTCATAAATTAGCACGCCAATGCAGCCGACACCTTCTTCGGCTTCTTCATTATCGTAAGCAAAACCCTGGCTATGTATCTGTTGAGTGATGTCGATTAGGTCCTGTTCGGTGCTGATGGTATTCGAAGTATAGGACTTGAGTCCGGAGCGGTTGGCGTAAGCACGAATAAAATGCTCACCCAATTCAGCCAGCATTAACTTACCCACCGCAGTGACATGTAAGGGCGCTCGGCTACCAATAACCTGTTCGACGCGCATCATGCGATTGGATGTAACGCGTTCTATATAGATCACTTCGTCACCTTCACGCACGGTAAGATTAACCGTTTCGCCGATGGCATCGCGTAGCGCTTCCATAATGTCCAGTGCCTGTTCCCTGAGGTCAACGCCACGACGGACTTTGCTTGCCAGGCGTACCAGCTTATTACCCAGCATATAATGTCCAGCCGTATCCTTGTTGACAAAACCGGTTTCCATTAAAGCCGCCAGAATACGAAAAGCAGTCGATGGATGCAGGCCACTATCGGCAGACAGTATTTTTAGACTAACGGGATCTTCATATTGGCTAATAGCGTCTAGCAAGCTGGCACTGCGATCGATGACCTGTATGGATGACATAGTATTCCTTATTTCACATTATGAAAACGATTGTGTATTGTAAAATTATAAAGTCTGGGATAAGGTTTGTACAAGTATTAAATACAGGCGGTGGAAGAGAAAACACCGTTTTTTTTGGCAACCTATTTTTCATAATGTGAAATGCAAGTTGTATTATGAAATATAGGGGTGATTGATGATTATAGTAACGAGGGTCTCCCCATGAGCAGCAACAATTCAAATATTCCAGATTTTTGTCAGGGTATTCAACACTTCGGTGACAAGTGGCCTGATTTCGACAGGCATGCTGCTCAGGCAGTCATTGCTGAAGGCCAGAGTTCGATTGATAACAGTGCTGATGACGATAGTGTTTATCAGACTCTACTGGCAGCAGATGCATTGCGTTATCTGACGCTACAGGTAACCGGTTGCAAGGGCAGCGGTCATCCCGGCGGTTATGCCTCCAGTGCAGAAGCCCATGCCGCTTTAATGATGCTTGGCCATACGAATGTCGTGACTGAAGTAGGTCATCACGCACCGGGTTTTTATTCGTCTATGTTCCTCGACTGTTCGCTGGAAGACATGGGCATTAATAACATGGATGACATGATGCAACGCTTTCGTGAACAGGATGGTTTACTGGGTCATCTGTCGGGTGCGATTCCAGGTTTACTGGCACCGGCGGGTCCATTAGGTCAGGGTCAGCACTTTGCTATGGCCGGCGCTTACCTGCATCGCGATAAATTATTCCCGGTCACCATCGGTGATGGCGGTATGGGTGAACCCTATGTATTGAATTCGATGATGCACTTCCATACGGCTTACCCGGAAGTCACCAATTTTTTACCCTGTCTGATCTGGAACGGTTATTCGCAGGAACATCATTCCATGGTGTCTTTGCATGACAATCAGCAAATGGTTGATTACTGGACCGGTCACGGATTTGAAGAAGTGATTCTGATTGATGCCAAAGACTTTGATGACAGTGATCAGCAAGGTGCCTATGTTGACAGCAGTTATTTTTCCTTAACACAGCGCCTGGCGTTTACCAAAGCGGTTTTACAGGGCGTTGATGCGGCAGCGAAATCAGCCATGGGTGGCAAGCTGACAGCTTTCATCATCAAGCAGTTAAAAGGTACCGGTGTGCATACGGTTGGTGCCAAGTCACACAATTTATATCCAGCCGATACGCTGGATCAGCCGCACATTATTGACGGCCTGAAACGTCGTGCATTGCCGGCTGAAGCCTGGCAACTGGTGCGTGATAATTTACGCCGTGCCGGTGGCGGCCCATCTTCGAAAACCGTAGTAACTGAAGGCGAACTGGAATTCACGCCATTACCTGAACTGAAGATGAACGAGTTTGCCAAAGGTGATAAGGCCGTACCTTCCACCGCCATGGGCGAACTGGTTGGACAGGTCGGTAAATCGGATGCACGTTATGTGGTAACCAATGCCGATGGTAACGAAGCCTCGGCAATGAAAAATATTAACGATGCATTAAAAATTCGTCATCCAACTCAGGATCCGCTTTACAACCAGGAACCTGATGGTCAGGTGTATGAACCGTTAAATGAAGATGCCTGCGCTGGTTTTGCAGCAGGCCTGGCGTTGTTTGGTTCACGCTCTATCTGGTTGTCCTACGAGTCTTTTGCCATCAATGGCTGGCCGATTATGCAAACGGTCGCTCAGGCCATGGCAGAACTGCGTCGTAAAACACCATCGACGGTTTGTATGTTTACCGCCGGTGCATTAGAGCAGGGTCGAAATGGCTGGACTCATCAACGCCCGGAAATTGAAAACTATTTTGCCGCGATGATGCGCAATGGTAATTCATACCCGCTGTTTCCCTGTGATGCAAATAGCATTCAAACAGCTTATGAATATGCCACTGCCAGTTATAACAAGAGTATGGTGATCATTGCATCGAAAAGCCCGTTACCCATATACATGACGCTGGAAGAATCACGTCAGGCAATAGAAGAAGGTGCGGCAACTATTTACGAATCTGCATCGGGTAGTAAAGGCACAGTAGTGTTTGCAGTAACCGGTGACATGATCTTCCTGCCAGTATTTGAAGCAAAAGATAGACTGGAAAGTGAAGGTTATAAAGTTCGCATTGTTGCTGTTGTGAATCCACGCCGTCTCTATCGTCCCAGTGATATTGCATGGGATACGGTTTCACAACCGGATGACAAGTTTATGAATGATGATCAATTTAATGAACTGTTTGATGGTGATGCATTACTGGCGGTA
>JAPHRJ010000009.1 GCA_026196045.1 Gammaproteobacteria bacterium | reverse complement strand
CTACCCAGCCTCTTTACCTGAATATCTACCGGGTAACCTCCCGGACAATAATATCCTCGGCACATCACTGGCCATGAAAGAAAAAATGGCCGACCACGAAATCACACTGGTTACTAAAGACATTAACCTGCGCATTAAAGCTGCTGTAGTTGGCTTAAATGCTGAAGATTATCACAATGATAAAGTGCTCGAAGATGTCGAGCTTCTTTATAGCGGCAACTATGAACTGGAAAGTGACTTCTGGGATACTCATGCCAAAGAACTCGACTCCTGGGTTGAAGAGGGCCATACCTTTTATAAAGTCAAAGGCCCTGAAGTGAAAAACTGGAATGCCAGTCAGTTTATTTATACTCATGACGGTGACTTTGGTGCCATTGTTCGTCATATTGAGGAAGATGAGTCCGCTATTATCGAAACCGTGCGTGATTTCTCCGGCATGGAGCACAGTGTCTGGGGAATTAATGCTCGTAATCGTGAACAGAACTTTGCCCTCAACCTGTTAATGGATCCAGAGATTGATTTTGTTTCATTAATCGGAATGGCCGGTACGGGTAAAACACTATTAACCCTGGCCGCGGGTCTGGAGCAAACACTGGAACAAAAACGTTATGCGGAAATTATCATGACCCGTGTGACCGTACCCGTTGGTGAAGATATCGGTTTCCTGCCTGGTACCGAAGAAGAAAAAATGACTCCCTGGATGGGTGCGTTAATGGACAACCTGGAATTTCTTACCAATTCTGAAATTGGTGGAGACTGGGGACGAGCCGCGACTCAGGATCTGTTAAGCAAGCGCATCAAGATCCGTTCAGTTAACTTTATGCGTGGCCGAACTTTCCTCAACCGTTTTATCATTATTGACGAAGCCCAGAACCTGACATCCAAACAGCTTAAGACTCTGATCACACGTGCAGGACCGGGAACAAAAGTCGTTTGTCTGGGTAACATAGCTCAGATCGACACACCATACTTGAGTGAAACCACATCCGGTCTAACCTATGTCGTCGATCGTTTTAAAGGCTGGGAACACAGTGGCCACGTTACTTTAGTACGTGGTGAACGTTCACGTCTGGCCGATTATTCTTCTGAAGTATTGTAATTCTTTCTATTGAACACTAACTTAAAGACGAACGCCGATACCAAAGTGAAAGCGGGTTTTATTCTCCCCGCTATCCTTTGACCAGAGATGTAACTGTTTCGAATTAATTACCGGATAGGTATAGTCCGTATCTCCGACTTTCCCTGTTCGAATCTGGGAGACCGAACCCAGAACTGATACCATTCTTCCCTGTGCATAGGTCGCAGGTTCCAGAAAGCCAGAATGGAGAATAATAAATCGTCCAAGTGGATCCTGATTACGTAATGGTATTTCACTGCTGTCCAGTGGATATGCCAGCACTTCTACCTGTGAAGCATCTTTTAAATTTTTTGTTGAAAGAATAACTCCACCCCATATCACTGATTTACCCTGTGTATTTTTTATATCTGAAACTACACTTTTCGGTGTGATAGCACGATCCACCTGGCTGGAATCAAACTCTGGTCCACTGGCACAGGCCGCTAGAAAAATTCCCATAAACAGAAATAAAAAATACAACCGCAGAGTCTTCATTTTTGTTATCCCATTTTAATGGTGGTGAGGCCAGTATGGATAATAATAAGGATAATAGTAAGGATGATAGCCTGGGTGATACCAGGGGTCATACCACCAGGGTGGTGAATCAAAATTATCCATTTCTTTTTCAACCGCCCAAAGATAATGCTTTTCTACCTGAACCACCGGATGCTCGTATAAAAACTCACCAACCTGCCTTTTTTCAATTCGAATAAATTTTCCAGATACTGTAATCATCCGATCTCTGGCATATACGGCTGGCTCTAAAAACTGGGGAACGACGGCTATAAAGCGACCCTGGCTATTATCTGATGTAATAGGTTGACCATAACTATTTAATTTTAAAACAAGCACTGTCAACCAGGTTGCTTCCTTTTTATTTTGTGTTTCAAGGATAATACCGCCCCAACGTACCTGTTTGGATACAGAAGCTTCTGGATTGGCACGAACCTGTTCCAACTCCAGACTAAGGGGTGGAGCCGTTTTTATTTCTTCTGGAATATTACTGGCACAGGCCGATAGAAGCAGTGCAGTCAATACAAGAGAGGTTCGAGAGAAAAGACGATAAGTTTGTAGTTTCATATTCATTATGACAAACCATTGTCACCGAGGTTTCATCTAGTCGACATCTATACATAGATTATAGACCTTCCATTAAAACAGGCTTTTCATCATCGTTTTAAAAGGACATAGATACAATATTCCTACAACACCGACTTCTAAAGATGGCAGGCTTTATTTACCATCAAATTACACCCTGATTATGTCATGTCAGACATGTTCAGCTACTTCATCAAAAACAGACTTTAAGTCATTACTTGAGATTTAAGATGTTCTTTAATCGTTGACCAACACTTAACTATAACCTGTTGATTTCTCAGCAAATAAAAATAGTAATTTATTTTGAACTTTATATTAAAAAGCACTGTCCCACTCACAAGCCAACAAGCTGCAATAATATTGTTTAATGATTTTGTCATAATTTATTCACACTATCACTTTAGTGTTAACTAGTTAAAAATTCAGATAAATACGTTGTCGTAATATGAGCCCGGTTCAAACCTTAGGCTTGTATTGCATTTAGACTAAGTATAAACTCGGCCGTTATGAGAAAAAGCAACAACAATTCGCAACTACGACTAGCGCTGGCGATCATGCTAAGCGTATTGTTATTGTTTGTGCAGTCATTCAAGTTACACTTGCATGTACAACAGGAAGGTGTTCCAGTAGAAGTAACTGAAATTGGAAGTAAGCTGGTTATTCATCAAGCGTCCTATTTACATGATGCAGGGCTTTCTGGTGATCTGGAGGGTGATTTAAATCCAGCTGAAATCAATATCCTCCCTGAAAGTGTTGTCAAAAAAGTTAACTTCTTTAACCCTCTCGCATTCTTACTGTTTCTTGCCATTTTATTCTGGCGAGTCCCTCAGTTACGTTGTTTTGTCAGAAAACCTGATCTCAAAACAGAACGTCAACCTCTTGATTATTTAACACATCAACCTCTGCGCGCACCTCCTGCTAGCGCTTAATCTCGGCTGTAATCACTAGTTTTTCTGCTTTACGCAATACGGTTGCGTCTGTGATTTAGTGTTTGCATGTCCATCAATAATTAATTCCTTTTTTTTCTACTGCCAGCAGTTAGTTTTATCACTGACAGGATGGAGCTTGTAATGCAAAAAATTTTCATAGCCTTGCTATTGAGTACAGGTGTACTCATGTCATTTAACATTAATGCACAGACCACACAAAAATGGTCACTTATTAACAGTATCCAACGTGCTATCGAAGTTGTACCTGAACTTGGTACCGCAGATGCACAGATAGGAAAACAACAGGCTGAGCTTGAACAGGCCAATGCCTGGCCAAATCCAACCATTGACATCCAGGTCGATGACAAACTGGGGCTTGATGACAACTCCGGTGGCTATGATGTTACTGAATTTGCTATCTCACAACCTTTGCCAATTGGTCGCCTTAAAGACCAGCGCAACATGGCTCAGGCACAACTTGCCGGTGCTAAAGCTCAGTATCGCCAGCAGAAATTATGGCTGGAATATGAAGTTGCAAAACGTTTTCATACCGTACAACTTGCACAGGCTCGATACCAACAAACCAAAATGCGCTGGCAACAGGCACGCCGCTATCAATCAAAGACGAATACACAAACAGGCAATGATCCGTTAATTCGTTATTTAACTCCATTGGAACGCATGCGTCTGAATATCTTGCAGCAGGAAGCGAAACAAATGCTGAATATTGCAGAGGGTGAATACAATGAAGCCGCATCCAGCTTTAAGGCTCTCCTGGATATTCCGGCTGAGACCAAACTTGTGTTAACAGACATAACGCCTGTTCCCACTCCAGCCGAGTTTTCCAGTGTTGAAAATAGCCTTATGAGTCATCCATTACTGGACTCTAAACAACAGGATCTGGCCGCTGCCCGAGCAGGTGTTGATGTTGCAAAGTCACAGCGTTTTGAAGATCCAACCCTGACACTATTTCGCCAGCGTGAATCGATGGCTAATGGCCGCGAAGATGTTACCGGTGTCATCATGAGCGTACAGATACCATTATGGGACAGCAAAAAAAGCCATATAAGTAAAGCACGCCATAATGTTCGACAAGTGCAGTCTGAATTAAGCATTCAACAAAGAGAGCTTCAGACCAGCGCACAAAAAAGTCACATGCACCTGGGACACCTGATAGAACAGGCCGAACACTACCGCAGCAAGTTACTTAAACCTGCCCAACAGGTTTTTAATCTTACGCGTAAGGGCTTCAATGCTGGTGAACTCAATATCCTCACTCTCATTGATGCCAACAACACCTACTTCGATGCCAAAGTACGCCACCTTGAATTATTGCAAGAAGGCTGGCTTGAGCTGGCAGAGCTTCGACATTCTGTCGGGCTTTCATTACTAACCGGCAATTCGCTCACCAACAATATGGATGTGGAGATTAACCCATGATTGCCTCATTAATACGCTTCTCATTAGTACAACGTCTGATGCTATTGTTATTAGCCGTCGCACTGGCGGGAGGAGGCCTCTGGGCTTTCCAAAGCTTACCGATTGACGCCTTCCCCGATATTTCATCCCCACAGGTACAGGTGATTGTTAAAGCACCTGGTATGTCACCCACTGAAGTGGAACAACGCATTACCTTCCCGATTGAAATGGAAATGCAGGGACTACCTCGCCAAACTGTATTACGTTCAACAACAAAATATGCCTTAAGCATTGTCGTTATTGATTTTGAAGATGGTACGGATATCTACTGGGCACGCCAGCAGGTAACCGAACGCTTAAACCAGGTATGGGGTGATTTGCCTGATGGAGTTGATGGAGGTCTTGCGCCGATTACTACTCCTCTAGGTGAAATTTATATGTATGAAATTGCTGGTGAAGGATATAGCAATCAGGAGTTACGTCGGATACAGGACTGGGTTGTTAGACCACGCTTACGTACAGTTGAAGGTGTGGCCGATGTAAATTCACTGGGTGGTGAAGTTCGTGCTTATGAAGTCATACCAAAGCCTGAACTCCTGTTGCGTTATGGCCTCTCGGTAAATGATATCGAAACAGCCTTACGCAATAACAACCGTAATGCTGGAGGCGACCGATTCAATCGTAATGACGAAATCCTGCTTGTCCGTACCGTTGGAAAACTAACTAGCCTGGATGACATTCGTTCGGTTACTGTCGCAATCCGAAATGGAAAACCCATCCATGTTGGAGAAATAGCAGATGTACAAATTGGCTCAATGATTCGCTATGGCGGTGTTACCGGGAACGGTGAAGGAGAGAAAGTAACTGGACTGGCACTGCTGCGCAAAGGGGCAAACAGTCGCACTACCGTTGAAGGTATTAAGCAGGAAGTACAGGCCTTGTTACCAACACTTCCCAAGGGTGTTGATATCATACCTTTTTATGATCGAACGACACTGGTATCCGCGGCTGTGTGGACAGTAGAAAAAGCACTGGCTGAAGCCGTACTACTGGTACTGGTTGTACTCATAGTCATGTTGGGTAATATCCGTAGCGCTCTCACCGTTGCACTGATTCTGCCATTATCGGTTCTGTTTACATTTCTGATGATGCGACTGTTTGATGTTTCGGCCAACCTGATGTCTCTCGGCGGTCTTGCCATTGCCATTGGTATTCTGGTCGATGCTGCGGTAGTCGTGGTTGAAAATATTCACACACAATTAAGCCACGCGCCAAAAAATGTCAGCCGTCTACATCTTGTTTATCGAGCCGTACTGGAAGTGGCAACGCCAGTTATTTCTGGGGTGTTGATTATTATTACCGTTTTCCTTCCCCTGTTCAGTCTCACCGGGCTTGAAGGGAAAATGTTTGCGCCGCTGGCAATTACCATTTCATTTGCACTCATTGGATCACTAATTTTATCGCTAACCGTCATACCTGTTTTAGCCAGTCTGCTAATGCGTGGCGGCCATGAAGGTGATGGCTGGTTATTACGTAATTTAAAAAATGGCTATCGACCAGTGATGTTATGGGCGTTACGACATCGCTATATAGCGATTGGTGGTGCACTTGTTGCCCTTGCTGGAACCGTTGCCCTGTTTACTGAGCTGGGTAAAGAATTTATGCCTGTTATGGATGAAGGGACAACGGTTGTGATTATCGAGAAAAATCCAAGTATTTCACTGGAAAAATCACTGGCCATGGATACACCCATTCAGAAGGCCCTGATGGAATTACCCCAGGTAACCGGAGTTATGTCACGTACCGGCGCTGATGAGTTACGTATGGATCCTATGGATCTCTATCAAACGGATAATTTCATCCTGACAACTCCACGTGAGCAATGGACTATCAGCCTCGAACAGTTCCAGGAAAACGTGCGTACCAAACTGGAACAGTTCGAAAACATTGATATTGCCTTTACTCAACCTATCGATATGCGTGTATCCGAAATGCTGACCGGTGTTCGTGCTGCAATGGCAATCAAACTCTATGGCGATGACCTGAAAATGCTGGAGACCAAAGCAACAGAAATTGAAAACCTGGTTAATAGCATACCCGGAGCGGTTGATGTCATTAGCGGTCAGGTCTTTGGCCAGCAGTATTTACAGTTTGATATTCGTCATGATGCAATTTCACGTTATGGTATTGCCATTGAAGACATTAACCAGCTGATCGAAACAGCCGTTGGTGGTCGGGTTGTTACTGACATTATTGATGAAAGCCAACGTGTTGGTGTGCTGCTGCGTTACCCTGCCAGTGAACGCAGTACGGCTGATGCCATTGCTTCAATACTGGTCGACACCCCAGCAGGCCATAAGATCCCGCTACGAAGCCTGGCAAATGTACGTGAACTTGATGGCCCATTTCAGATCACGCGTGAATCTGCGAAACGCCAGGTCGTAATTCAGGCCAATGTTGATGGCCGTGATGTGGTGAGCTTTGTTGATGAGGTACGCCGAACTATAGATGAAAAAATCAAGTTGCCTCAGGGTTATTACACAAGCTTTGGTGGCCAGTTCGAAAATCAGCAACGTGCCTCTGCACGACTCGCACTGGTACTACCGATTTCAATTGCACTGATTTTCCTGATGCTGTTCACTACATTCCGTTCCGTACGTCAGGCTGGGATGATTATTCTTAATATTCCCTTTGCCATGATCGGTGGTGTTATCAGCCTGTACCTTTCCGGCCTGTATTTATCTGTACCCGCCTCGGTTGGTTTTATCACCCTGTTTGGTGTTGCTGTATTGAATGGTGTGGTGATGGTCAGTTATTTCAACCAGCTGCGTGAAGCCGGAAACACCGTACTTGATGCCGTAATAAAAGGAGCCGAACGCCGTCTTCGGCCCGTGCTTATGACCGCACTTATCGCCAGCCTTGGCCTGGTTCCTTTGCTGTCAGCAACAGGACCTGGATCAGAACTGCAACGTCCACTCGCAGTGGTAGTCATTGGAGGTCTAATTACTTCCACGTTACTAACACTACTCCTGCTTCCTACTTTGTATGCCTGGTTAGAAGGAAAAGCTGAACGCACACTCCAGACTACTGCGGAGAAACCATCATGAAAAACCTTGTTCTGATAGTACACGCCAATGTTCAGGATGATCTGGCCGATTTGTTACGCGCTATGGATAAAGTCCCTGGCTTTACCTTTAGCCATGTTGAAGGGCATGGCGCACATGTTGCGCAAGATCCATTTCTTTCAGCACACGATAAAGTTGTTGGTTACACGCCCCGTGTACGCGTAGATATTTTATTAAAGGATGAAGACCTGAATGTTGTTATTCAAACATTAACCACAACTGAAAATGGGCTAAAAGGTCACGGGATTTACTGGGTAAACAGCGTGGAACAGGACGGGCGTTTATAACGCTAAAGAACAACAGTAATTTTTTTATATTTATAAAATAGGTAAGGAAATATCATGTTTAATAGAATACACAAAATTACGACCATGCTCTTTGCTACTGTAATCATACTTTTTATATCTGGTTGCTCGGCTAACAATACAGGATAGTGTCGCTATACAGCCTGTCGATTCCAATACGGCCCTGGTCACTCATGCCTGTTTGCGTAGTGATAATTCAAACCTGGTATTGCGTGAAGAACTTAAAAACAAATTTCACCAACGCGGGGCAATTCCAGGATATCTAAAAGTAGAATTTATTGTCCGAAAAGGAAGAGTATTCAAGGAAACGAATGTGAGTTATATGCAAAATTCAGTTATCCAGCCCAGGATAAACTGGAATCAATAAGCACAGTTCGTATCACGCATTTTGATGCGTCTTACGAAATAACTAAATATAAAAGGATAAAAGCCTGTCTTCGGACAGGCTCTTTATTGATTTTATTCTGATACAGTTTCTTCACTATTAAACCTTGGCCAGGCAGTGAATACCGCATTCACAAGTGTCGCTAATGGAATCGCGAAGAACACTCCCCAGAATCCCCATAGCCCACCAAATAATAGAACACTAACTATGATCGCAATAGGATGCAGGTTAACGACTTCAGAGAATAAAATTGGTACCAGCACATTACCATCCAGAGCCTGAATCACAAGATAGACAATAACCAGGACAGCAAAATCCGTTCCCCAACCCCATTGAAAATAAGCCACCAGGGCAACTGGAATCGTCACAATAGTCGCACCGATATAAGGTACCAATACCGAAATACCCACCAGTGTAGCCAGAAGGATCGAATACTTGAGTCCTAAAATAGCAAAGGCAATAAAACTAACCACACCGACAATCAATATTTCCCAGAACTTGCCACGAACATAGTTACCCAGTTGTTGATCCATTTCATCCCACACTTCTGATGCAAGACTACGATCATGAGGCAAAAGACCAGTAAACCAGTTAACGATCATGGCTTTGTCTTTAAGAAAGAAAAAAATCAACATCGGTACCAGGATCAAATATACCATTAGCGTAATCAAGCTGGTTAAAGAAGCCAATGATAAGGCCAGAATATTCTGACCCATGGAAGCAATCTCTGTATTGATTACTCCGGTTACATCCGCCACCTGCTTTTCACTAATAAAACTGTATTTTTGTGGTAACTGTAATAGCTGTTGCTGAGCCACCTGCAGATGAGTCGGCAACTCCTTAACCAATGCAGTTACCTGTTCTGATAATGGAGGAACCAGGCCAAATATGACAAACAGAACAAAGGCATTGAAAACAATAAAGACAATAACCACCGCGTAAATACGCGCAACTGATCGTTGTTCCAGTTTTCGTACCACGCCCTCTAATAAATAGGCAATGACCACTGCCGCTAACACAGGTGCAAGCATGCCACCAAAGTTCAGGACGATGGCAAAACCGATAATTAATATGGCGGTTAGTAAAACAGCCTGGGGATCCGAAAAATAGCGGGTGAACCAGTTTTTAAGAATATCAAGCATCAGGTTAGAGAATCTTCAGTATACTTTTCGTATAGCTTTAAAAATATTTCTTCCAGCTCATCGATCACTTCAACGGTATCACATCCACCGAGTAAGCTCTGGGAAACCAGATCTGCGGTTCCTTGCAGCGTCTTATCTTTACTGAGCATGTGATAAGTTGCAGAAAGACGTTTTACCGCCGCAATAATGGATTCACCATCCGGACGAGGAATCTCTACCGGGCTAACAGGTTCCTTCGGTTCAGTCCTGGCGACCGGGACAGTCAGTTCTCCAGTTGTAAACTGTGGAGAACGTGAAGCAAGAAATTCGGCAAAAT
>JAPHRJ010000054.1 GCA_026196045.1 Gammaproteobacteria bacterium | reverse complement strand
TTATGTTGATGGGGTCTTTGTGGCAGGCGCCGGTGATCCTGATCTACCGATCAGGGCAATTGATACACGGTATTTTTCAAATGGGTTACATGCACTTGAGATTCGGGTTGAAAATATCTTAGGCAATATGACCTCGGTGACACATAATATTAATATTCAAAATTAATTTTAATTCGTTATTCTTACGTTCTTGTTGCCCCTGAAAAGGTTCTTTTGTTGGGAGGCTTTCGGGCTTATTCCAGTTTCCGCTTCACTTCATCCTGCTATGCAGGACACACCTTTCCTATCCCGGCCTTACTACGCGCTGTGCTTTGTTAAAAATAAAAGTGCTTGTATTGATGTTGACGTTTTTTAGGGTCATATTTCTGAGGTGGATCAATGTTGAGAGGATCCTTTTTTATCGTTATAGAAAGAGAAACGGTTTGGCAGGGTGCAAGGTTGTTGAGGGGTTGCTGAGAGTCATATTTAATAAATGTATTTCCGTGCGAGATCCTAAGGGTGCAGGGTTTCCGGCTTCGCCTTGCGGCCTTTGGCCATAAAATTCAGAGTTGAGCGATTCTATTTTAAAATATTGGGTTTTTGATTGTGTGACTTAAAAAAGTAACCTCTTATTGACCATTACTGTGGGGATGGGCGAATAAAAAATAAATAGAAAATATTAAAATAAAACTTGCAAACCGCCCCGATGGGGCGTATACTTATATCAAGAGGTCGGGCAAACGCCATGACCCAATAACGGGAGAAAATCCATGACAGTTTTAACATTAGAACAGCAAGTGATCATTAACCAAGCCTTATCTATCATGGATGAGGTGTTCACCGTCCACGGCATCAGCTTCACGGAACCTAACCACACAAAAGATTATTGTCGTCTTAATTTAGGCCATTTGGAACATGAAGTCTTTGGGATCCTGTTTTTGTCAAATCGCCATCAATTGATCAAGTTTTCAGAATTATCACGTGGCACGATTAATGGGGCGTCGGTTCATCCGCGTGAAGTGGTCAAAGAAACCTTAGCCTGTAATGCGGCCGCCGTCATTTTTAGTCACAATCACCCCTCCGGTGTTTGTGAACCTTCCGAGGCCGATAGGGCGTTAACTCGCAGGCTGGTCGATGCGCTGGCACTGGTGGAGGTGCGAGTACTGGATCATATTGTCTGCTCATCATCTGAGGCGGTGAGCTTTGCAGAGCGGGGGCTGTTGTAGCCCCTCTCTATATAATAGGAGGTTTTACCATGAATGAACCGCACGCAAAATATGGAAAGGCAGGCGTTGTGCCTGCCAGCCTTACGGCCTTTAAAAACAGGCCGTGTGCGTTGCCGTATTGCCACCCAGATTATGTGCCACCAACCCCGGAGGAAGTGGCCGCTCTGACTGAATTGGCAGGCTGGTCGCAGCGCGAAACGGCACTGATCGTCGGTGTCAACTACAATCCGAAGAAGGGGAGTACCACCGTGCGAAAGTGGAAAGCCCCGGTCAGTAGTCCTGAACATCGGGCGATCCCCTTTGCGGCCTGGTGGTTGCTATTGGAAGCGGCTGGGGTCGTGACGACTGATGATGTGATCCTGGCGCTGAAAAAGTACGCCTGAGAGGTTAAACGGGACGATTGATCAGGCGAGCCGGGATCATACGGCTAAAGGGATGCATTTTTGTCAGGCTTTTGATAATGTGAATGCGGTTAATGATGCAAAAATGGATTTAATTGCGAGTACCCAAGTACTATATTAAGGAATAAAACCATGAGTGAATTCGACGAAGTGACCCACCAACGCATGCGTAGAAACATGCAAGAACAGATGGCGGCGGCACAGAAACATCATGCTATTTGCCCATCAGCGTTTTTTAGAGGCCTGGATAAAAGGTGTACGCCTTGTCGGGGAGTCATACTTTTATCATGATGCACCGCCGCTGTCTGATCGCAATTTGTAGCCTGCGGCCTCTCTCCTGGTCAATTACACCGGTTGGTAAGGCTAAATAGATCAAATCCAAAGGAAAGGTTTTTGCCGACAGGGAATAGTCAGTAGCAATACGACCAATGTCCGGCGATACGCGCAGGGGATCGCTTAAATCCCCAACCTCATTATTTTACATCGAAATTGGGTTGATAACGTTCACCATTTGCGAACAGATAGTCGTAAAACACCCAACAATGAATGTAAGAGAAGGTATAATATAGTAATAACTTTACTAAGTTATTGATTATATATGGTATTATTTTAATATATCGCAACTTGTAATATATCGCATTTTGTAATATATTTTACATTAGACATGTCATTCTATGCGTGTAATTAGCCCTAAAGTTATCACTGAATCAATGAAAACACATGCTCAATGGAAAGTTGGGCTTAAATTGTGGCTTGATGTCTTTGATAATCATGCACTGTCTTTTGAGTCCTCTGTCTTTATTCGTGACACATGGAAAAATGCAAGTGGCTGGAATGTGGATCGTATCGGATCCAGTAAATTGAAAAATGAAAGTAAGAAAGGGCCACTTGATATCTATGTTTTTGATGTGCACAAAAATGATTGTCGGATTGTTGCCTGGGGAAGTCCAAAGGCGCATATATTTTATGTAAAAGCGGTGTACTCACATGCTGCGTATGACAAATGGTGGAAAGATCAGGTAAAACCGTAGATGGTGTTAACAATGAACAAGCAACCTCTCAATACAAACCATGATGAAATGCTGTTAAATGGTATTAGCGGGCTCTCTCAAATGTTTGAGCAGCTGGCACCTATTGTCGGTTCTTTTGCTGATGATATGACAGCACTTATGCAAGCCTGCATTACGCCTATAGAAAATGATGCAGAACTGGATAAACGTATGGCTTTAATTGATGAGCTGTATAGTTATGCGGGATCAGAAGAAGATATTTCAGCTAATTTTGCTGTCATGGTTGCGGATAAGGTTTATGAATATGAACATGAACGTCTGGTTATCCCGGAAGTTGAACCTAGTGAAGCGTTGGCTTTTTTTATGAAAGAACGCAAGGTAAAACAAACAGATTTAAAAAAGATTGCTTCACAAAGTGTTATTTCAGAGATTTTGAATGGCAAGAGAAAAATGACTGTTGAGCATATCAAGGGGTTTTCTCGGTTTTTCGGTCTTCCTGAAAAAACATTTATGGGTTGATGATTCTTACCTGTTAAATTGCATCCAAAATTGATCCAGTATTTGCATTGAATATTGAACCATGCCGGATGGTATAACTACATGAACTCATTTAGAAATCGATGCTAGG
>JAPHRJ010000127.1 GCA_026196045.1 Gammaproteobacteria bacterium | reverse complement strand
TGACCTGCACGATGGTAGTGTAAGTACTGACCAGGGTACTGACGACGTGCAGTTGTAACCATACCTGGGCCACCCACATAACCGTCAACCAGGAATGCAACTTTATCTGCATCTGGGCCAAACGTTTCGAGGATAAAGTCAGCACGGGCACACATTTCGTAGTGATCGTCAGCGGTGATGTTGGCAGAGAAGAGCTTGGCTTCGCCAGTCTCGTCCTGAGCACGTTTCATTGCATCATAAACCAGTGGGTAGACCTTCTTGGCAGGACAGAAAACCTGGTTACCCTGAGGCTCATCGTTCTTGATGAAGTCACCGCCCAGCCAGAACTGATAAGCCGCCTCAGCAAATGGCTCTGGACGCAGACCCAGTTTAGGTTTGATGATAGTACCCGCGATGTAACCACCGTTTTCGACAGGGCGACCCAGGATGCGCCACATGTCTGAGATATCTTTAGCAGGGCCGTCGAACAGCTGAAGCATGCGTGGTGGAACGTAGAAATCATACATCTGAGCGTTCTTGATATCGCCCATGCCCTGGTTATTACCAATACACAGGGTCAGGAAAGAGACCAGCATGGTGCGGCCGTCTGTAATGTTTCGATCGAAAAGTTCAATCGGGTAGGCAATCTTCATTTTACCTTTAGCTTCATCGATGAAGTAAACTAGTGCATCAACACCTTTGGTAAAGTCATCAGTAGTTGAAACTTCAACGTTAGTACCCGTTGAAGACTCCGCTGCAAAGTGAGCCGCTGCTTCCAGGTAACCATAACCTTCAGCAGGTTCCATTGTGTAAGCAACCAAGATGTGCTTACCGTCAGCCAGAAGATTATCTTCATTCAAGCTCAGGTCAGCATAACGACCTGTTTGATCTAATAAAGCCATGTTTTGTCCTCTTTACGATAATAAATACTGAAAGTAGGCGGGTTAGGGAACATGAAAATTGTTATTTATACACATTCTAAATGTATGCCTACAAAGCGTGCGCGAATACTAGAGATATTTGCTCATAATTACAAATAAGAGGAACCTCTAGTAGTTATAAGTAAAACCTTATGAATTATGTGGATTGTTTCTAAAAAGGACGTTAATGTACTGATAACTATAAATTAGGTTGTTTTGGATTAGATTATTCTTTTTTGAAAGGCAGGATGGTGGAGTTTTCATCGGGGAGAAGTTCTTCAAGTTGCTCACCTAGCATCAGTTCCATGGCTTCCAGGGTGCGGTTCAGAATCATACTGGCGGCAAAGTGAAAAAACCGGATTTCACACTCTATAGGTTCATGCAGGTTATTACGGCCTTCTGTCTGAAAGTGGGTCCATGCCACAACTGGTATATCATTTAATACGGTGTCCACAACGATCCAGGCATCTTTCTGCAGTATTAAATCAAGGTGTTTAAGCCTGGGTATTTTTAACCGAATCTGTGGACCCAGCTGTTTCAGGGCAGTTAGTACATGATTGTAATACAGCGCTTTAACTTTGCCTTTGCGAGAGGCTAATTGTGGCACTTCATCATGGCGTGTATAGGGTGGTGTGTTGCTCAAAACTCTGAGTCCCTTTGCTATTAAGATCATTGTAGTACAAAAATTTTGACACAGTCCCGAAGCTTTAGTTCGGGACGGTGTAATTTTTGGCTGACCTTAAGAAGTTAATGAGGCAAATAGAGTCGGGAGTTTTTCCGGCAAACGATCAACGTTATCAATAACTGTGTAATTGTTTTCACCAAAGATACGCTTCACATAAGCATCCGCATTTGGATCCAGTGTCAGGCAGTAGGTGAGTACGCCGGTACTGTACAACTCTTCTACCGCTTTCTTTGTATCGTGACGCAAGTGCTGTGGATCGCGTTCATCAATATCTGCCGGCTCACCATCGGTTACCAGAAGAATTAACTTGCGACGTTCGGGCTGCTTTAAGAGGTGTTGGCCTGCATGCCGCAATGCGGCACCCATACGTGTTGATAAGCCACCTCTCATACCGGCAAGACGTGATTTTGCTTCGTCGTCAAAATGCTGGTTAAAGTCTTTAAAGCGATAGTACTGCACATCATGACGACCATCGGATGCAAAGCCATGCAGTGCAAATGGGTCACCGATACCATTAATAGCGGTAGATACCAATGTAGCGGCTTCACGGGTGAGTTGTAATACAGTTTTATCCGAACCTGTCATGGCTTCGTTGGTGGATTCAGACAAATCCATTAATACAACAACCGATAAATCGCGAGTATTCAGCACGTTACGCATGGTAATACGTGGGTTAGGCTGTTCACCCATGCGGATAGATATCATTGCATCAACAGCCGCATTAATATCCAGCTCATCGCCATCTTCCAGACCACGCATACGCTGCACACCTTCCGGCGTTAACAGGTCGATGATCTGTTTAATACGATGCGCAATGGGTTTGTACTCGGTAAGAATGTCATTGATATCTTCCGAGTTGCCCTTGGGCTGACGACGTTCATAAATGGTTACCCAGTCAGGACGATGCAACTGAATCTGGTAATCCCATTCCTGGTAATGGAATGGTTCCGAAACAGGTTCCTTGCCCCACATATCATTAAAGCTAATCTGCTCATCTGTCAGATCATCTTCATAAGGACGCATGTTGGTTTCACATGTCCAGATTTCCTGGGCATCATCACCGGCCAACTCACAATCAACTTCATTGGCCATTTCAATAACCGAAACCGTTTTGCGAACCTGACGCTGACTTGCTGAGACATATTCAAACTCAACATCCGAATCAAATTCTTCAAATTCCCAGACATAGCGATTATCATCGCGGTAAGGGATACGAATACGTTCAAGAATACGTAAGCTTGGAACGTTCTTGCGAGCAGTAAACAGGTTAAACAGTTCCATACCCATGTGCCATGAGTAGTTGTTATCATCCTGTTTTTCTTCTATTTCAGCGTGGAAACGTTGGGCAAACTCGGCAACCTGTTCATCATCCGTAGTAATGGAATTATCAAGCAGCATGTGTGCGAGATGTTCCAGTTCTTTCATTGCAGGATGTTCTAACTCTTCATCCTCATCGGCAATTTTAAGGAGTTCTGACCACAGTCTTTGTAAACCTGGAAAATCTTTTGCCGCTTTATATTCAATGCGTGCATCCTCTATGAAACCAATAAAAAACATTTGTGCCGGGCTGAGCTGCTCTGCCGAAATAGCCGAGTCTGAATAACACATGTGGGCAGCCATATGTGCAGCTGTGGCACGATACAGTTCCAGGCCGGGTATTTTGTTGTCATCTGGACCAATATTATCTACCGCATCAGGCATATGTAAAATACGGTGTTCAATATAGGGACGAAAATCCGTGTAGTCCGCACCGGTAGGACGCAGGAAGAAATCACGACCCCACAAGGCGCGCAGGTAAAAATTCAGTTTACGCTGTACTTTAATGAACAGAACACCACGACGTTCTTTTTGTAACATCGCCTTTGAGTCTGCTGATTCCAGGTTAAAGTAGGACGTCAGGTTATCAAAATCACGACGGTATGCCTGGGCCCCAAAGTTGGCCCAGCGACGTAAGCCGCTCAGGGTAAGTTTATCCAGCAGCTGGTCAATGTGATTTAACATTGGGCGTAAACCACGTGCCGCCGTTGATGCAAACTGGTGTATAAAGGTGAGATAACCACGTACCAGTTGGCCATCACCCAGGTGACGGGATGCAGATGGTAAGCTACTAAAGAGTAAAGTGATAACCTCACCAGATGTCATGGAAGACAGTTTCATGGCTGCAGTGATACAGTCATCAATGATGTCTTCACCACATTCCTTGGCAACCATCGGCATTTCCTGGAGGTAAGTTATGACCAGGTCAGAACCACGGCCCAGGTTACACATGGCTTTAGCACCACTTAAATAGGCTTCCAGTCCAGTCGGCGACATTATACGTGCCGCTTCCTGGAAAGTACCATTCAGTACATCGCGTACTTCTGGCGCGACGTCCTGTAATTGTTCTTCGTAATCTTCGAGATTGATCGACATTTTTTTACCTAACCAAAAATAAAATGTTTTTGTTTAGAAGTCATACCTGAGTTAAGCAGGTATGACACGTCTTTACTGTAAGGTGAAAAATTAACCAAAGAATGTTTGTACTGCTGCATCCAGTGTATCGCGCATATCAGGATCATCTGTTAAAGGCGTTACCATAGTCATACTACATGCGGCTGATGCTGACATGCCTTTTGCAATTAATTGTCCTGCGTAGACAAGAAGACGTGTTGAAATACCTTCGTCTAATCCGTGGCCTTTTAAGTTACGAGCACGGTGAGCAATCTGAACCAGTTTTTCCGCCGTAGCTTTATCAACACCAGATTCTTTTTCAATAATGGCTACTTCGATATCTTCTGCGGGGTAATCAAAGTCCAGTCCACCAAAGCGTTGCTTGGTCGATTGTTTCAGATCCTTCATCAAGCTTTGATAACCTGGGTTATATGAAATTACTAACTGGAAATCAGGATGAGCAGTAATCAGTTCGCCTTTTTTATCCAGGGGCAGAGAGCGTCGGTGATCGGTTAGTGGATGGATAACAACCGTAGTATCCTGGCGTGCTTCTACAACTTCATCCAGATAGCATATGGCACCCATACGTGCGGCTGTTGTTAAAGGACCATCCTGCCATTTTGTGCCGTCCTTATCTAACAGGAAGCGACCGACAAGGTCAGATGCTGTCATGTCTTCATTACAGGCAACAGTAATTAATGGCCTACCTAATTTATAGGCCATATGCTCAACAAAACGTGATTTACCACAGCCGGTTGGGCCTTTTAACATCATTGGCATACGAACATTATAAGCAGCTTCATAACGCTCAACTTCGTCAGCTACCGGCTCGTAGTATGGCTCATCTTTAATAATGTACTGTTGTGGATCAACGGTATTTTTTGACATGGCACACCCCTTGTTAATGTTTCTGCTTACTATGTTAATTGTTTAAAAATGAATTACTTTTCGTCGTCTGTTTCAATTTCACCACTCCAGCCAGCTACTTTTGCATTCTCCATGGCTTTGTTATGGATTTTCTGGTGACGTTCAAATAATTTCTCTGGAAGGTGACTTGCAAGACATCCATACTTGTCCCATTCGGCATTCACTTTTTGTAAAAGGCCATCAACCATTGCGAAGTTCCAGCCTTCACAGGTTTCAGTTTCTTCAATTAGTCCAAAAACCCAGGCGTCACGAATAATTTTGCCGATGGTCGTCATGCCACCCTGTACATCATTATTTATGCCTACATATTTATCTGGTTTTGCCATAGCTGCCTTATAAAACGTCCATTGTGGTTAACATATGTTTATCGCCAAAATCGTTAGCAATAAAAATATATTAACATTGAAAAAAAGCCCCTGCCTGCTTTGCAGTACAGGGGCTTTAATTTGGTATTGCCCCAGTTTACTGATTAAACAGCTTCGCCGCGGAAAATAACCATTGATGCACCAGCACATTGTGCAAAGTTGTCCAGACCTAACAAACGTACGTGATTACCTGGGTGAGCCTTTTTACAAGCTTCACATTCAGCCAGGATAGCGTCTACGTCAGTTTCACCGAACATTGGCAGCTTCCACATGTACCAGTAGGAACCACCAGCATTTTGAGGCTCAGTGTGTTCAACTGATGGATTCCAGCCTTTAGATACGATGTACTCGATTTGAGCACGGATCTGATCAGCGTCCATAGATGGCAGGTAAGAGAAAGTTTCAAACTTACGGCTTGCGGCATCGCCCAAGCTCGAATTGTAGTCTTGCATATCACTCATAATCTTTTTCTCCGAAAATTAAAATTAGATTCCAGGTTTATCATTTAAAGAACACTCTGGGATCCAGTGACGAGTGACAAGTTTCGAGTGACGAGGAGGTTGTCCTCGTTACTCGTCCCTCGTAACTCAGCCCTTTTATTTGTGGGATACGTCCAGCTTGTCAACGGTGTCGAATTCAAACTTGATTTCTTTCCAGGTTTCCATAGCAGCTTTAAGCTCTGGGCTAGATTTAGCCGCATTAGTAAGGATGTCCTTACCTTCTTTCTCGAGCTCACGACCCATGTTACGTGCTTCAACACAAGCTTCAACAGCAACACGGTTAGCAGCAGCACCTGCAGCATTACCCCAGGGATGGCCAAGAGTACCACCACCGAATTGTAATACTGAGTCATCACCAAAGATGCTAACCAGTGCTGGCATGTGCCATACGTGGATACCACCAGAAGCAACAGGAATAACACCTGGCATTGAACCCCAGTCCTGGTCGAAGAAGATACCGCGTGAGCGATCTTCTTTAACGTAAGAATCACGCATGATGTCGATCCAGCCCAGAGTTGCGTCACGGTCGCCTTCCAGCTTACCAACAACAGTACCTGAGTGAAGGTGATCACCACCTGACAGACGTAATACTTTAGTTAATACACGGAAGTGAATACCGTGGTGTGGGTTACGGTCAAGTACAGCATGCATAGCACGGTGAATGTGTAACAACATACCGTTGTCCTGACACCATTGTGCTAATTGAGTGTTAGCTGACAGACCACCAGTCAGGTAGTCATGCATGATGATAGGTGCGCCGATTTCTTTCGCATATTCAGCACGTTCCATCATCTGGTCTGAAGTAGGCGCTGTTACGTTCAGGTAATGACCTTTACGCTCACCCGTTTCAGCTTCAGCTTTCTGGATAGCTTCCATTACGAAATCAAAACGATGTCTCCAGCGCATGAATGGCTGTGAGTTAACGTTTTCGTCATCTTTAGTGAAGTCAAGACCGCCACGTAGACCTTCGTAACAGGCACGACCGTAGTTCTTGGCAGACAGACCCAGTTTAGGCTTAATAGTACAACCTAACATAGGACGACCGTATTTGTTCATGATGTCACGTTCAACCTGAATACCCTGTGGTGGTCCATTACAGGTCATAACGTAAGCAACTGGGAAGCGGATATCTTCTAAGCGAAGTGCACGTAGTGCTTTAAATCCGAACACGTTACCAACTAATGAAGTCAGTACGTTAACAACTGAACCTTCTTCAAACAGGTCAATTGGGTAAGCGATGAAAGCATAGAAACAAGTGTCGTCACCAGGAACGTCTTCGATCGCGTAAGCGCGACCTTTGTAGTGATCCAGGTCAGTCAGCAGGTCAGTCCATACTGTCGTCCAGGTACCGGTTGAAGATTCAGCGGCAACAGCAGCTGCAACTTCTTCACGAGGAACACCTTCCTGTGGAGTTACTTTAAAACATGCCAGTAAGTCAGTTTCTTTTGGCGTGTATTCCGGCATCCAATAAGTTTCGCGGTATTCTTTTACACCCGCATCATATTTCTTAGCCATTAATGGCCTCCTAGATGGTTGAACTAAAATCAAAACCGTAGTTAATGTACGTAAATACCTAAGTGCATTACTTCGGTATCTGGTGTGCTCAGTATAGGGATATCTTTCATAATGTATATTCACACTTTTTGATTGAATCAATAAGGTTTTGTTTATGAATGTATCCTGTAAACCTCACTTTCCGTTGCACGTCAGTAAGTGGCGATAAGTATAAATTTTTTGCATATAATGTAAATTCACATTTTTAAATTGAAATCATAATGGTTTGCTTATATATTGATGTGTATGAATTTAACATTTAGACAAATCAAAGTTTTCCAGGCCGTGGCCCGTCACCTTAGCTATACCCAGGCGGCGCAATCACTTCATTTAAGTCAGCCTGCGGTATCCATGCAGGTCAAACAACTGGAAGAGAACATCGGACTGCCCCTGTTTGAACAGATGGGAAAGAAAATCTACCTGACTGATGCGGGGAATGAATTCTTCA
Organism: Gammaproteobacteria bacterium; assembly: GCA_026196045.1. GTDB lineage: Bacteria > Pseudomonadota > Gammaproteobacteria > UBA6429 > Thiohalophilaceae > JAPHRJ01. The sequence continues at coordinate 38,644 of JAPHRJ010000127.1, read as the reverse complement.
ATTATTCCCAGGAGATTACTCGTTTGCTGGATGAAGCAGATGAAGTGATGGAAAGTCTCAAGGGAATCCGTGGCGGCAAGTTATCCGTGTCGGTGGCCAGTACGGCCAATTATTTTGCGACACGCATGCTGGCAGATTTTTCCCGTGAATACGGGGGGGTTACCATCAGCCTTGATGTAACCAATCGTCGTGGCTTACTGGATCAACTCATTAATAATGAAACCGATCTGGTCATTATGGGACGCCCACCACGGGATCTGGATCTGGTCACTGAGCCTTTTATGGATAATCCCCTTGTGGTTATCGCGCCCCCGGATCATCCTCTGGTAAAAGAAAAAAACATTCCAATGAAAACCCTGCAACAGGAAACATTTGTGATGCGTGAATCGGGTTCTGGTACTCGTATTGCGATGCAGCGATTTTTCTCGGAGCAGGGTGTGAGCCTGACCACGGGGATGGAAATGACCAGTAACGAGGCCATTAAGCAGGCCGTGGAAGCAGGACTGGGATTGGGAATCGTGTCTATTCATACGCTGGAACTGGAGCTGGAAACAGGGCGAATCGCGCTTCTTGATGCCGAGTCTTTTCCAATCTTACGTCATTGGTATGTGGTGCACCGGGAAGGTAAACGTCTTTCTCAAGCGGCTCAGGCCTTCCGGCAGTTTGTTCTTGATGGCGCTGGTGGTACTTTATTGGGTAAATAGTTTTGTTAACGGGTACTTCTATACAGGATCAGGACACGTATGGAACGTTAACCGTTTATTTTGTTTAATAAAGCTCTATAGTAAAACGCATGCAACAACAGAAACCCAAACTTATTATCTGGTAATTGATCAGTTTAATGATGCTGTTATCCATATAGTCATCGTTTGCACTATCAATGGAGCAATCGAATAGTATGGTCGGTTGTGAGCAAATGGTTAGCATGGTCATGTCTGTTGCTGATATGGAATCCTGTTGCGGCGATCAGCATGATTGCCAGGGTTTTTGTCAGGATTGCAGCCATAGTCATACAGTTATACCGGCAGGTAATTTTTTCAATTCCAACAAGTCTGTTTCATTTCCTGTTATTTCAATAATGCATGACTTTTATGATTACTATGCATTTCATGATACTCCTCCTCCACTCGTTTAAGCCCTGATCTATTTCAGTCACTTCCGGCTGTCGTAGCGGTTATTCCGTTACATCTTTATATTTTCTGAAGTTATTATTCTTGTTGCATTTAATGTGCGATGTCGCGCTTGCAACAAGTGATTGATGCGGGAACAACTTATTCCCTTATCAATAAAACAGTATTGAGGTTTAGCCATGAAAATAACAGCCTGGCAAACAGCGTTGTTGCTATTCGCTGTGAGTTTGCCGTTGCCTGCACAGCAAGTGATGTCTTTACAGGAAGCTGTAATAAGCAGGGTCAGATGAAACTTTTCTACGTTACTCTAATCGGGAATATCGGCGCGTAGTGGTACGTTATGGGAAGGTCGTTTCAAATCAAGTCTCGTACAATCTGAAACATATCTATTGCAGTGCCAGAGATATAATATCAAATTGAATCGGAAAAGTTTCATCCGACCCTACTTGCCCCACTTGCTGTTAGCTCTTTCTTATAAAATGCAATCCTCTGTCCTCCGGAGCGCTTTGCGCTGTACATGGCTGCGTCTGCTTTTTCTAGCAAGGTTGAGAGATCATTCCCATGTTCAGGATATTGAGATATACCAATACTTGCACCTGTTGAGAAAGTCTCATTATTTACCTGCATAGGTTCTGAAATGGATAAAGATAGCTGTTCGGCAATTCTTTCAATCACCTCCCTGTCAACTACGCCCCTAAGACAGATAACAAATTCATCTCCGCCATAACGAGCAGCAAAATCGGAACGGCGTATAACACTTTCAATACGTTTAGCAACTGTACACAAAATAGCGTCACCCACATCGTGACCTGCTGTATCATTGATCGGCTTAAATCCATCCAGGTCAAGAAATAGAAACGCAGCTCCATTCCTCGAACTATCTGGATGGTTAATTGCTTGACCCACTTCCTCAATAAACATCCTTCGATTTGCTAAACCAGTTAATGGATCAGTGCTAGCGAGATGGGTGAGATGCTGCTGTGTGCTTTCAAACCTTGCCAGTACGGAAAGATGCTCTGGGAAAACTTTATAAACCAGCTGTAGCACACCCATAACGAGGAATGAAACGCCGGCTACCATTACGACCCATAAAATATCCAGGTGTAATTTCTGCATTATCTCCATTGCCTGCATCATTGGCATGAATAACGGCAGAATAAACATAGTGAACAGGTCCATCAGGTAGAACATAGCAATAATACCAAGCCCCAATGCTTGAAAATGCAAAATTGCCTGCCAACGTTTATGGAAGACAAAGGCTGTATAGCAAACGGCCGATATAATCATAATATCGAAAATGGTCATTAGCACGATTGAGTTCCAAACCATTATTCTGTACATCCTTATAATTCTAGATTTAGATATTGCCGCCTAAGTAGTCAATCTATAGAAACTTCCTGAGGGGTTAACCCTTATTATAGTAGGTTTTACGGCTAATATCTGACCCCACTTGTTGACATTAATTTTTCAGTTGTACCCACAGGGCTGCTAACTCAATAATAAATTTCAATATTTAAATGCAATAAGGGAGCATTTGCTCCCTTATTACCTGTGTTCCAGATTTATAAACGCTTACCCGGGAATGCTGTCTCGCAACCTTTTCATATGTCGGTATAAGGTTCGTTCACTGATACCCAGCATATAAGCGGCTTTAGCTCGATGTCCCTGCGTCTGGTTCAAAGCAGAAATAATTTCATCATCAGTCAAGCGGCCATGGCGACGGATCAGCGTAGGTAGAGCGAGTGATGGTGTGATTGCAACCGGTGCTTCTTCAGACAGTTGTGCTTCAAAGCCTTCTTCAAAGACGAAGTGTTCTGGACGTAGCACGTCATCGTAAGCAAAGATAGTTGCCCTTTCGAGAATGTTTCTTAACTCTCGTATATTACCGGGATAATCATACTTCAACAGAGTTTCGATGACTTCCGCAGATAATGGGAGCTGGTTTTCACCATCAGGAATTTGTGCGAGAAAAGATTCAGCCAGAGGAACAATATCATCTTTACGATCTCGCAAAGGAGGAATGTTTACGGGAAAGGCCGACAGCCGGTAATACAGGTCGCGACGGAATTCATTTTTGCTGACCATTTCCTGAACGTTACGATTGGTCGCGGCAATAATGCGAACATCGATCTTGATATATTCATTCCCACCCAGTCGGCGAATGGTGCCACTTTCCAGTACGCGTAGTAATTTAGTTTGTAATGCCAGAGGGAGTTCACCCAGCTCATCAATAAACAGAGTGCCGCCATTGGCAACTTCAAAGAGTCCCTGTTTACGTTGGGTTGCACCTGTGAAGGCTCCTTTTTCATGGCCAAACAACTCGCTCTCAATCAGGTTTTCACCCAGGGTGCCGCAATCAACCACAACAAGTGGACAGTTGGCCCGTTTGGAATAGTGGTGAATATATTCTGCGACACATTCTTTACCAACACCACTTTCACCCTGGAGTAAAACGGTGGAGGAAGTAGGAGCAACCCGCTGCAACAGGCTAATCATACGCAGGAAAGTGGGTGATCGACCAATGAGCAGGTCGTTGGTTTTTTCCTGATTGTTCATGACCTGGACGTATTCACCCATGAACATGACTTCTCCGTCTTCAGACAGAATAGGAGCGGCCTGTAGCTGGACATACTCTTCATGGCCATTCGTGTCATAGTGCAGGTGCATAACCTGGGTGGGTTGCCTGGTGTTGAAGACTTCTTCTAATGGACATTGTTCACCATGATGGCTGCAAGGCTCCGTCGAATGATGAGAAACCTCATGGCAATGTCGCCCTACGACTTCACCATCATCAATTCGGTAGTGCTTCTGGTAGGCCTGATTGGCGGCAATAATAGTGAAGTCCTTGTCTATGATGACAAAGGGACCCGGTAAAATATCGATCAGTTGTTCGCAACTGGGTTTACCCATGGATGTATTGTCAGGTTTATCTGTCATTGTGGCAGTTCTTTTGTCAGGTCATCTGTGACAAAGTATGGATGAAAATGTCATATTTGTCATGTTAACAGGTTAAAAAATGGCCCATAGCAGTCGCCTGATATGGACCCAAGGGGGAGGAAATAATTGTTAATACTTAAAACTAGTGCAGTTTTCCTATGCCCAGTGCTTTTAAAATGTACTTCTCGTACAGGTTCTCTGTAGAGCCTTTCTTCATTTTCTTGATGAAATATTTCTCAAAGGCCACTTTGGCCATGTGTACCCATTTGCCCTTTTTCATCCAGGCCACATTACGTGGAGGGATTTGAGGCATGGCGACAAAGGCCACACCGGTATCACCCATGTCAGCGAGACAAATGGCATTCCAGGTCGCTTTGTGGCTGATTTCCTTACTATTTATGTGATCAGCAATATTGTGTGCCGTGGCACAGACCATACTTTCAATCATGTAGCCGGTCTTCGGTGTACCCGTCGGGATAGGCGTGGCTTCCACCGGAGGAATGGCAATGCAAACACCGACGGCGTAGATGTTATGCCACTTGGGATTTCGTTGAAATTCATCCACTTTGACGAAACCACGGGGGTTTACCAGGTCGTCACCAACCGCATTCACGGCATCGACACCCTTGAAGGCGGGGAGCATCATGGAGTAATCAAAGGGAAGTTCGTGTTCATGGATGACTTCACCCTGAGGATTATGTTCGGCGACGAACATCTTGCCTTCTTCTACTTTTGTCACTTTGGCATTGGTAATGAACTTAATGTCCTGACTACGCAGCTCAGACTCCAGCATTCCGCGTGAATCACCAACCCCACCCAGTCCCAGATGGCCGATATAAGGCTCTGAGGTAACAAAGGTCATGGGTACTTTGTGGCGTATTTTGCGCTGTCTGAGATCGGTATTCATAATAAAGGCGAACTCATAGGCGGGGCCAAAACAGGAGGCACCCTGAACGGCTCCCACAACGATAGGCCCCGGATTTTCAACAAAATTCTGCCATTTACCATAGGCGTTTTCAGCGTGATCCACCGTACAGATGGACTGTGTGTGGCCACGGGGGCCGAGTCCATCGACTTCCTCGAATGCCAGCTTAGGGCCCGTTGCAATAACCAGGTAGTCGTATTCGAGTACCTGACCATTACCGAGGACAAGCCTGTTATCGTCAGGGATGATTTCGCTAACACCGGCCGAGCTAAACTCAATTTTTTTCTTGTTTAAATAAGGTTCCACCTGGAACGAAATGTCTTTACGAGTGCGCCAGCCAACCGCTACCCATGGGTTAGAAGGCACAAAATGAAATATGTCAGAATTGGAAACCACGGTGATCTGGTGTTGTTTCCCTACTTCAGCACGGATGTCATAGGCCGCCGGTAATCCGCCGGTGCTCGCACCTATAATGACGATATGAGCCATAAAAATATTCCCCTTTTCGGTAATCCTTATAAGACCAGCCGGGTTGGTACAGGATTGTTATATATTCGTTTGAGCATATTTCGTGCCAAAAAGTAAATATCTTTGAAAAAATAGAGAGAGGGCGATTTTTTTATAGGCAAGTTATAATTCGGTGTCTTTGAATTTATTCTAAATTGGAGAATCAATATGTATGGGTTTTCAACACAGGTGTCATGTGGTTTTGATGATGCGGTGACAAAAGTGGTCGATGAATTACAGAAAGAAGGTTTTGGTGTATTAACAGAAATTGATGTTAAAGCGGTTATGAAGAAAAAGCTGGATCTGGATAAGCGCCCTTACAAAATCCTTGGGGCCTGTAATCCTGTTCTAGCCAATCAGGCTTTGACGGCAGAACCCGATATTGGGCTGTTATTACCCTGTAACGTGGTTGTACGTGAGGAAGAAGATGGTGCTGTTACCGTGGCCTTTATGGATCCATCCTCTGTATTACAGCTGGTTGAGAAGGATGGTATTGCAGGTCTGGCGGGAGAAGTAAAAGCTAAATTAGAACGTGTACGTGATGCTTTAAATTAAGCGGACAGAACCTGTCGTACAAAATCTAGACCTGGTATACATGGGGTGAGCAATCACCCCATTTTTTATTGTGTCGAGCAGGCTAACGAATATTTGATCTGATAGCTCCCAAACAGGTGATTATTTCATATACTTTATGAAAGGGGATTCATCGTAGATCAGATGTATCAGTTGTTTGGTGCTTATGTGGGGGAAGTCTAATGCCGGATCGTCGCATGTATGTTCGAAAGTTAGCCGATGCCAAAGTACGCATTTACCATTCTGCGTTTGGCTCACTCGAAGGCCGAATTCAGGATATATCCGAAGCAAGCTGTTCTATTGTTCTGGTTGATGTCTGTGAAAGTATTCATGACGCAGGACAGGATGAAGAAGAGTTTATTACTCTGAAACCAACAAACATGGATGTCGTGTTTAAAATGAGGTTAATCCGACGACATGAAGATGGTGTTGTATTAAAATTTGAAGAATGTAAGGAAGGCGCGGTGAACGCGGATGCGCTCTAAAAAAAATATAATAAGTAAGTATTATAATAACTAAGAAATAACAAAACATAATAAAATAATAAGGAGTACGATATGTCTGAAAAACGCTCGCACGAGAGGGTTGATACTGTATCAAAAGTAAAAATCAGTCATACGACATTTGGTAGTCGACCAGCGAGAACCCGAAACATCAGCGCCCAGGGGTTATACATTGAGTTAAGTGATCAGCCACATTTACCGGTTGGCGCGCACATACAACTCAATATGCTGGATTCTGTCAGACCGGATGTGGCTTTTAATGTCAAAGTCCTGCGGACTGATAAACAGGGTGTGGCCTTGAAGTTCGTGGATTATGAGGTCGCAGGTGAGCGTTTTGAACTATCCGAACTCAACGTGCACTGGAAGAATGAAGCCATGTAATTGTTATAAGGCTGTTGAGTTATAGCCTGTTTTTCTTATATTATTCCGCGTCTATTTTGAGCCGGAATAGTGTTACTATTTAGATATATTGTACTGGATTCCCGGTATATCCCGCTATTTAGTCCACCTAATTAAATGCTGTTATAAATGAAAGATAATTTCTGGGAAACTAAAACACCACAGGAAATGACTTCAGAAGAATGGGAGTCATTATGTGATGGATGTGGTCGTTGTTGTTTGATCAAACTTGAAGATGAAGATACTCAGGAAGTGTATTATACCAATGTGGTGTGTCAGTATTTTAATATGGAAACCTGTCAATGTACGGACTATAAAAAACGGCTTGAGCTGGTATCAAACTGTTTAAAGATTGATGTCGAGATGTTGAATCGGCCAGAGGACTTCCCTGAAACCTGTGCCTACCGGTTATTGGCAACAGGTAGCCCGTTGCCCAACTGGCACCCCCTGGTATCTGATTCCATGAATTCAATTCATGATGCCAATATATCGGTACGGGGGAAAGTGGTATCAGAAGAGTATATTCATCCAGAACAACTGGAAGAGCAGATTATCCTTTGGGAACCGATGATATTCCCGAAAGCTGATAAGGCTGAATGATTATTTGATTTAATAATTTTGCAGGGGAAATACAATGCCTAGCTTTGACATAGTCTCGGAGTTTGATAAACATGAAGCAACCAATGCGGTCGACCAGGCTAATCGTGAAATTTCGACGCGCTTTGATTTTAAAGGAACAGAAGCAAAGTATGAAAAAACAGATGCTGTAATCACGATGACGGGAAATTCTGAGTTTCAATTACAGCAAATGCTGGACATCTTACAATCAAAATTGAATCGTCGTGGAATTGATATTGCCTGCCTGGATCTTGGGGAAACCGAGAAGGCCGGAAAAATTGTGAAACAGACAGTCACCCTTCGCGAAGGTCTGGAGACTCTCCTTGCGAAAAAAATTGTTAAGCTGATCAAAGAGACTAAAATCAAAGTGCAGGCTGCGATACAGGGAGAAAAAGTTAGAGTTACCGGAAAAAAACGGGATGACCTGCAGGCCATTATGGCCATGCTAAAAGAGGAAAAACTGGAAATGCCTTTGCAGTTTGATAACTTCAGGGACTAACAGGGAAATTCAGATTTGATAATGTTGCAGCGATGGCAATAGAAAAGAAGATAACTGGATTTCATCAGGATGAATTTAATGACTGGGTTGCTGACCTCGAATGTGGTCACACTCAGCATGTGCGTCATAATCCACCCTGGATAACTAGACCATGGGTTACCACTGAACAGGGACGTCAACAGCACCTGGGAAGAACACTACTTTGCAAAGACTGCAACGTAGTAAAGTAGTGATAACAAAAAAACATAATAATAACAGCTGGTTTGCAAAGTAATTTAGGAATATATGACTGTACAATCATGTAAGTACCATCCAGAAACAACCGCCCACTGGTTCTGTGAACATTGCCAAATTCCTTATTGCGCTGGTTGTATTACCAGTAATAAATCAAAAACAGATGAAACCTGTCCGCTATGCAATAATTCGCTAGTCACGCTAGGAAATAGCCGCATTGAACCTTTCTGGAATAAACTGGCCAGCTTTTTTCTGTATCCATTTCATTTATCTCCACTACTGATTATTTTGATTATTACAGGTATTAATACCTGGGTTATGGATACCACGCCTGGATTTTTGATCCAGATGGCGATTTTTATGGTTTTTGTTAAATACAGCTACGTAGTTCTGGCCGATGTGGCTGGAGGTTATTTAAAGCCAAGACATTTTGAAACATCAATGTTGACAGAAAATCTGGAACTCCCATTTAAAATGTTGTTCGTGATTTTTGTATATGCGGTATTAAATACCTCAATAAAAACAACATTGGGTGATGCGGTTTTCAGTTCCAGTTTAATGGTTTCCGCGCTATTGTTCCCCGCCAGTATCATGTTGATGGCATCAAGCAATAGCTTTATGAAGGCGATATCTCCTTTTTCAATTGCCAGCTTAATAAAAACAATAGGGTTCCCCTATCTATTACTATTTGTATTTCTGTCTCTACTTATTATGGGGGGGTGGGCCAGCCACCAACTCCTGTTACCCATGTTAACGCTAGACTTATACATGCCCATTATGTTGATTATTGGTATGTACTTCGTTCTGGTGACCTTTAATATGATGGGCTATGTGCTTTATCAGTATCATGAGGCACTAGGATATAAAGAATATATTGATGTCATAGAGCCGGATGTAGAGGCTGAGATAGTGACAGGAAAAGAAAACAGAATCGATATTTTATTACAGGAAGGTAAAGCAAATGAGGCCGTTGAATTATTAGCCAGGCATATCCAGCAACACCCAACAGATTTCAGGTCATGGGAACGACAACATCGAATTCTTCTTGCAACAAAAAATAAAGCAGGATTACAGAAATACAGCGCCAACTATGTCGTCCGTTTACTTCTGGACAGTAAGCCTAGTGAAGCAATACGAATTTACCTGGAATGTTTTAAATTACTACCTGACTTTAAAATTGAAGGGGCAAAAAATCGCCATAATTTTGCCAAACTGTTGATGAAAAGCGGACAGTCCAGGGCAGCTCTGGCGCTGTTGAATGATTTACATAAAGACTACCCCAGTTATGAACAGATTCCTGAGGCTTATTTATTAGTGGCAAGGATTATGTTTGAGTACTTTAATCATGAAAATAAATCCCGTCGAATCCTGGAATATATTTTAAAACAGTACCCTCAACACCCGGCAAAAGCGGAAGCAAGCTCTTATCTTGCCATGCTGGACAATATTACCTGATAGGGTGTCGTGACTTAATAATTAAGAAGATGCTTCACTGTTTGAGCTTCTTCTGTGTGACTGTATTGTTCCGATAAAATGCGCAGATATTTTTGTGCGGCATCTTTTTTGTTCTGTTTATGTAAATACATAGTTAGTGTAGATAACAGTCGAGGTAAATGTTTCTCATGGGGAAATGTCTTTAACATAAACAGAACGACCTGTTCGGTTTTTTCAATCAGCCCAGATTTAAATAGTCGAGCAGCGGCTTGAGCAATAATAACAGGTTCAAGATCCAGCTCATCTTTCAGCTGCATAAAGTAATCAATAAAAATATCATTTTGTATTTTCGTGCAAAATGGTTCAGAACATTTCTGTGTTAAAACTGCATTAGCATATTTTGAAAGTTCAGTACTATCAGATTGTAATTTCGCCACAACAAAAAGCTGCTTTAGTAATTTTATATTATCAGGCTGTTGCTGAAGTAATATTTCGAAAATGACTTTTGCTTCATTAAATTCAAGATTGGCTATATGGCGCATGCCTTGTTGAAAACGATTTTCAAATTGATTGTCAGTTGCGTTCTCTGGTTGGTGTGCTTCCTGGATTAATGAAAAGTGCCTGATAATATAACCAAGGATTAAACCGCAGCCTAAACCGCCCAGGTGAGTAATTGCACTAACATTGCCAGGGGAAATGACTGTATATAGCAATTCATAAACTAGCCATACTGGTAACAATACAATGGCTGGCGCACGCACATGATCAAAATAAAAAATTAGCGTGTAAAAGAAGCGTATCCGTTGCATACCATAAATCATGATATAAATACCTGCCAGCCCAGTAATTGCTCCAGAAAGCCCAATCAGCCACTGTGAATTTTCTGGTGTGGCTAGAGAAGTGATGAGATTCGCCATGGTGCCAGTAGTAAAAAATGAAACGAGCAAACCAAATCGCCCTATTGACAATTCAAGCGTAAAACCAAACAGAAACAGAAAAAAGAGATTGCCAATCAGATGCACATAGTCCGCATGGAGAAAAAGCGAACTAAAGGTAGTCAGGAATGATGGTTGTGACGGCTGGAAGCCATACTTAAATATGGAGGTACGATTAATATACTTTAAATAATTATTACGGTAGTTCTGCCATAGTCGATAGTCACTATCTTTTCCTGTAATTATAAGACTCTTCTGAAGTTGTTTTGTAAAGTCACCATCAATAACCAGCCTCTGATAGAGCTGCTGTTGTTCTGAGGAACTTAACTTATTGTATGTAGTATTGGGAAAAGGGGTTTGACCTTTATTTTTCAGGTAAACAAGATAGCGTGGTAATTCTAGCTCAGCAAGACCGGATGAAAAATAATACTGATGGGCTTCTTTCTCATAGATATGATCATCACTCTGTAGAAATACAAAACAAAGAATTGCAGCAAAAACCAGGAAGATAGTAATAAATGGGGGGTGGTGCCAGTCGGGTTTTTTTTCTAAAGGGATGAACATTTATGATGTATGTATCTCGTAATAGTTAGCAGGATAGTAGCTCTAATCTATTATTTGATAAAGTAATTTCTGTCAATAAAGAATGATAGAACTGTGAAGAGATTCATATCAACGTTGTCTATTAAGTACTACATTACTTCTTATACCTGGACACGCAGTACTCATGGATGACCTGGCTTACTGAATTCATATCAGTATTATCGTCATTTTTATCCGTGAGGCTATATGAGTATAGACAAGTCATTACGCACAATCGCAGAAAATGTGATTGATTCACATACCTCATTCGGTGAGTTACTGACCGCTGAAGAAAAACAGTTTCTTCTGGATCATGGTGTCGTACGAAGCGCCTTGCCTGGGGATATTATTTGTGAACAGGGAAAAGTTGATTCTCGGGTTTTCATTCTGGTTATTGGTGAAGTTGAAGTGAGCGAAGGTGGCTCGGGTCAAAAACTTGTCCTGGCAAACCTGCGACGTGGTGAGATATTCGGTGAGATTTCAGCCCTGTTCCGGTTTCCTCGGGTATCTACTGTCGAAGTGACCCGTACGGCGGTGATGCTGGAGTTACCGGGTGAAATTCTGGAAAAGGTGATCAGTAAAAGAGCCGAGTTGAGTGATGCTATTTTAGCTCGTTACCAGAAACGAATTTCTGAAACGGCATTACGGACTGTTTCCATGTTCAGGCATCTTCCTGTGGATAAACTTCAGGTTCTGGCCCAAACCGCAGTAATAAGAAGTTATCAGGCTGGGCTTGATATAATTAATGAGGCTACGCCAGGTGATGCTCTGTATTTTATTATTTTTGGTACAGCCAGTGTCGGCCGAGTGGTCAATGGTGAAAAGCTAAATCTGGCATTATTGAAAACAGGTGATTATTTTGGTGAATGGTCTCTCCTGACGGGCGCACCACGGTCGGCTACGGTCACGGCAATTAGTCGTGTCGATGTCCTGCAGGTAGATTGTTATCCATTTCTACAATTTATTCAGGAAAATCCTGAAACCCGCGATAGAATTGATCTGGTTGCTTATAATCGCCATGCCGAGCTTACTGGTTCGACCAGTGAACTGGATGCGATTGTGGCTGGAATAGAAAATATTCTGGATGATGATACCATCTGGCCTATACCGGATATCTGAATGATATTCCCTGTCGACTCTGACAGTCTAATGCTTTAGTGCTATGATTCTATTCGGATAAACGCTAATATAAAATGAACTGGAAAAGTGAACTATACAAGGTGACAACATGGTTTTAAGGATATTCCCAATTTTATTAATGTTGTGCGTGAGCACTGTATCTATGGCAGATGCACTAGAGGCCCAACTTGGCAGCGATAGCGCCCGTTTTCGATATAATGTTGCTGACTTTGGACAGTCATTTGGAAATCTGGAAGGTGAGGTCGGATTTCTCTATACGGACAAAGATACTCGTAATAATGACTACCTTGTAGATGCCGGCGTACTGGTACGAGGGGAAAGCGTTGAAGCTCCGATTATTATTTCAATTGGAGCCCGTGCCTATATGGGTAGTGTTTCAAGGAATACCATGACTGATTACGATGTGATGGTAGTCGGTCTTGGGGGCGATGCTCTGTTACTTCCTGATTCATGGGGTGGTTTTGGTATTGGTGCATTTTTTATGACCGCTCCTAGCGTGGTATCTTTTCGGGATGCCGATGGATTTACCGAATATGGCGCGACAATAAATTTTGAAGTTTCACCTCAGGCTGTTGTTAAACTGGGCTATCAGCGTATCCGGGTTGATATTGAAACCAATGGTGTGGGTAAACTGGATCTAGCTAAAGGTGGTTTTTTTGGGATACAGATTAAGTTCTAAATTAAACAATACCGCAATATTTTGAAAACGCTTGCCTGTGGCAGGCGTTTTTTTTGTGCGCTGTTTTTTCCTCAGTCATACGCAATCATAGTAGGTAAAGGGATTTTGTGTTCTGCTTTTCCAGACTGGTGAAACTAGATATAGCCGATATGTTTATGCAAAAGTAGATAAAGCAGAATATTGGCGCTGTACTGGCAGGTACGTGGCAAATATGCAGGTATATGTGTGTGGCTCGCTGAATAACTTAGGAAGAGATAGAAATGAAGGGTGGTCAGGGTGAACACACCCTGACCACCAGATCACTAGATTGCCATATCTTTTAGTGCTTTCAGAGGTTGAACCTTAACAACATTACGGGCAGGTTTTGCCTTAAATACAGTAGGTTCACCCGTAAATGGATTAATCCCTTTACGAGCACGTGTTGCCGGTTTACGGACAACCTTGACTTTTAACAAACCAGGCAAGGTAAATACGCCGGCTGCATTACGTTTGATATGACCATTGATGATTGATGCTAATTCATCAAAGACAGCCGTCACTTCTTTTTTAGTCAGTTCAGTTTTTTCAGCAATAGTGCTGTAAAGAGCTGTTTTAGTGAAGGGTTCTTTGATTGATTTTACTGGTGGTTTACTTGCAACAGCTTTTTTCTTTGCAGTTTTCTTTTTGGCTTTTTTCTTGATCGCCATTGAATGCTCCTGAATTATTAATGTAGGTTGTCCGAAATTATAGGTATCAATAAGCGCATTTGCTTACGCAACTTTGGCGAGTATAGCTCTATTTTTATAGTATTTTCCAGCTTTTCTTGTGTTAAAAACCGTAATAATGAAATTGCGCTATTTTGGTGAACATGGATAAAGTGAATTTGTAGAAATATGACAAAAATTGAAAAGATCATGACATTTATATCATTAAAGAACCGAATACTTTGCCTTTAATGATGTTGAATTAAAATTTTTACAAAATAGGAGAAAAGAGTGCGTTTTCAAGTCGCGAATATGAGTGACATTCCTGAACAGGGCAGCAAGGGGTTTATTATTGAAGATGGTGATAATCATCTTGAGGGTTTTCTGGTTCGTCAGGGTCAACATGTTTATGCTTACATAAACGAATGTCCTCATACGGGTGTAAACCTGAACTGGAGCCCGGATACATTCTTAAGTACAGACCAGGCATTTATTCAATGCGCCATGCATGGTGCTCTGTTTCGTCTAACGGATGGCTTCTGTGTTCGTGGCCCCTGTATAAACCAGTCACTTCAAACACTGGAAGTTAATATTGAACATGAAGATATCTGGATTACTATGAGTAAGTTCTAATATAACTATTTAATAGTTATTTTGTGACTATTATTGTAGGGGTATTACCGAGCTTTTTACTCAAGTTGTGGCTTTGAATAGCCGATAGTTCAGGGTACAGATGTCCGCATCATTTAAGGAATTCCGGTTATGTATTATTTTGGACAAAAGATTATTGCACTCATACTGGTTACCAGTGGCTTATTCATGTTTTCTTCGGCAACGCTGGCAAAGAGCGTCTATGTTGGTGATAACCTGCGTGTCGGGGTGAGAGAAGCTCCAAGCAGTCACGCGGCCCCTTTTAATGTCGTTCTGACCGGGATGAAACTGAAAGTACTGGAAGAGCAACCTGGTTTTCTGAAAATAGAAACCAGCAAAGGGATTACCGGCTGGGTGAAAGATATTTATATCACCAATACTCCGCCTGCTATGTTACAGCTAGAGACGCTAAAACAGGAATTGCAGAATAACAGGTCAAGCATGCAGGATTTAGAGGATACCGCTAAAGTCCTGGAAATGTCTAACCGCGGTTTACTGGCAGAGATCGATGCATTGAAACAGGAACGTACTCGCTTACAGCTGGATAAGGCGCGCAGTGACTACCTGTTAACTGAAGATAGTAATTCCCAGATCTGGTGGTGGCTAAGCCTTGGAATAGTATTACTGGCGGCAGCCAGCTTTAGTAGCGGTATGATCTGGTATCGCCAGCAGACCATGAAACGTCTTGGTGGCCTGAGAGTCCTGTAGCTGTAATATTATTTTATTCAGTAATGTTGGCGGCAGGAAATACAGTAGCTCATTAAGCCGCCAGGGATTTCACCATAAATTCAAGTTCTTCCCCGGATTGCAGTACCTCATCCATCGCGAGGAAAACATCATCTTCTTCAAGTCCTAACTGCTCACACAGCTTTTGTGAAACTTCTTCAGTATCTGCATCTGACATATTCTGGCTTTTGAGTATTTGATCGCTGACGGTAACTAACCAGGTATAAGCTTCATGTGATCCCTGATAGTCAACGTTATGGTGCTGCTGGATAGCCGTAATAATTTCTTCGGGCATGTTCCAGGCTTGCATGAGTTGTTTTCCCAGTTCGGTATGCGTGACACCCAGTATGCTTTTTTCAACAGTCATAACAGGCAGATCTTTTTTAGCATGTAGGACTTTATTGAACCAGAAATACTCACTGGGGAATAACGTACCTAATACAAGAAAACCGATGTTATGCATTAAACCGCATAAATAGGCGAGCCCAGGCTTAACTCCCAGAGATTTATCGACAGACTTGGCCAGTTTTTGAGTCAGGGAAGCACTGAATGTCGCATTTTGCCAGAAAGACTCTGCACTCATGCGACCTTCTTCCGGCAACTTAAATGCTCGAGCCATGGCGGCTCCTAAACTCATATGTAATACATTCTCAAAACCAAGAATACGGAAAATAGCATCCTCTAACGTTTTTACCTGGCCATGTTGTCCAAACAGGGCGGAGTTGGCGTAACGAAGCACCTGGGCTGACAATGATGGGTCGAGAGCAACGACTTCACTTAACTGGTCAATGGTGGCGTCGGGGTTATTGCGTAACTCCATTATCCGAATAGCCATTTCTGGCATAACAGGAAGTGAATCAATATTTTCAAGTTGGGTGCGAATATCGAGTTTAGGTGAGGACATATCTTTTTGAGCTCTTTTATCAGAAAAACGACTGCCAAACAGGCTATGATTTGATAACTCGTATGAATTTAATTCGGGTAAGCTTATGGTTGTTTTATCCGTTAGCTGGAACGCGACGTGGTCACTGTCAGACAGGCCAACATCGAAAATAATGCGGATACCCTCACAGCCAGGATTTGGTGTTTGTGCTTCAAAGTAGGTTTGCAGCGCATCAAGTTCATTATCTAATAGCGCGCGCAGTTCAGTTCTTTTGAGTGGTGTTTTTAATGCTTCAAGATCAAACTGGTTTTGTGCTGGGTAAATAGCAATTAAAAAGCCCTGTTCATCTTTCAGGACAATTGTTTCGGCATATTCAGTCGTCGTTGATGCACCAGACGATGAAGACGCCTGAAAAGGAATGGACAGGTAATCAAGTACAGCACAAATAACAGTATGCGTCATTGTCAGCAGTTCCAGTTTTATTTGCAGATCGGAACAACTCTCAGATTACTACAGTACCTCTCCCATGGGCACTCTGAGAATATTCAGATTGCTATTTAATTATTATTTACATTCATACTAGCTGATGTTTGTTGTGATTTATTAGTCGCAATCTGTGAGTCAGTTTGCAAAATCACGTTTCACTATGTACACACACCAGTTTCATATGGAATTAGCGGTCTGGTGCTCATAAACTTTAGTGCTATTAGAATAATTAGCGCATTTGGCTCAAAAGTCCAATTTTGAGTACAAACGAATGATACCAGAAAACAGGTGAAGTGAAACCATGATAGAAAAAAATGAGCTGGATCGTGAAAAATTACAACGACTGGAACCGCTGAGTGAGTTATCTCCCGAGCGGATTGATGAGTTAATGGACCTGGCTTATGTTGAACAGTTTGGACTGGGTATGAGTTTGTTCAGGGAAGGAGAGATAGATAATCAAACCCTGTATTTGATTTCGGGTGATGTACAGCTTAATTCAGCGGATGGTCGTATTGATATGTTGTTAAAGCATGATGCCGATCAGGCTCGCTTTCCCCTTGATGACAGTCAGCCTCGACAGTCTACCTGTGTCGCCATGACCCTGGTACAGATATTGCGGATCGAGAATAGTATTCTTGATTATATGATGGTTTGGGATCAGATGGCGGTATCGGAAGTATTGGAACAAAAAGAAGAGGAAGTTGAAAAGTTACCTGAACAATCTGAACAAGAAAAGTCAGAACACGTTCAGCCAGATAACCAGGAGAAAGTTGTACAGGAGAATGTCAGGGAAAAAAACATAGCAGAAGAAAGCAGCACAAAGCCAGAAAAAGTAGTCTCTGAAACAGATGTAAATCAAAACAGTGAAAGCCCGGCTGTCGAGGAACAGGGAAGTGAAGCTCAAGCAGAACATGCGCAAACTGACAAGAATATCGATTCAACAGTAACCGAACCGGTGGCAACGAAAGCTGTTGAGCTAAAATCTGAGCCTGAATTAGAAACTGAAGCCAAATCGGTTGCTGAAGGTGTCTATATTCCTGATCGTGCCTGGATACGAAAAATGCGTCATATTATGGCTTTTAAATCTATGCCGCCAGCAAACATTAAATACCTGCTGGAACTGATGGAGCCGATAGATGTTAAGGCTGGTGAGGAAATTGTGAAGCAGGGTGATGCCGGTGATTTCTTTTATGTGCTTGTTGATGGGCAGGCTAAAGTGACTCGTACGATTGAGCTGGCCAATCTGGAAGCGGGACAAAGTTTTGGTGAGGAAGCTCTCTTATCAGGGAGTAAACGTAATGCTTCGGTGAGTATGACCGAACCCGGTGTAGTTATGCGCCTGGCGAAAAAAGATTTTGATGCCATGCTCAAGGACCCTCTTTTAAACAGAGTCTCACCGGATGAAGCAAGAAAGAAAGTGACGGGAGGTGCACGCTGGATTGATATTCGCCATGTTACCGAGTTCAATCACGGCCATTTAAAGGATGCAATAAATATCCCTTTACATGAGTTACGCTTACGTCGGGCTGAGCTGGATAAGTCACAGGAATATATTTGTTACTGTCGTACGGGGCATCGAAGTTCGGCGGCCACTTTTTTGCTGGCACAGTCCGGTTTTAATGTCTCTGTACTCAGTGGCGGGGTTCAGGTGATGGCGCAGGATCTAAAAACAGCCCAGTGAGATATTAAAACCAGTTAGATAAAGCAGGTTAGCCCGGTGGCCATCCCATCCGGCGGCCTGCTAGCAGGTGTAAGTGGATGTGGAAAACCGTTTGTCCTCCATGATTGTTACAGTTCATCAGGATACGATACCCATCTTCCGCTACCCCGAGTTTTAATGCCGTATTTTTAGCTGCCAGAGTCAGTTTACCAACTAAGGTGGCATGCTCAGTTTCTAATTCGTTCAGCGTAGATACATGTATTCGTGGAATAAAAAGTATGTGGTATGGTGCCTGCGGATGAATATCTCGAAAGCCGATGACATCTTCATCTTCGTAAAGAATATCGGCATCAATTTCCTTGTTGGAAATTTTACAGAATAAACAATCCATAGGTGAAAACCTCTTTCTTGCAAGATATATATTCAGGGGCTGGGGTTTGGGTAAGTTTGGTGAATATCTTCAATTTTATCCAGTATATCATTGCTTAGATGAATATTAATACTATCGATATTAGCCTTTAACTGATCCATGGTGGTGGCACCGATAATCGTACTGCTTAGAAACGGGCGACTGTTGACAAAACTCAGAGCCATTTGTGCGGGATTCAGTTGATATTCCTGAGCGAGAGCAACATAAGCCTCGGTTGCTTTAAGGGCCTGTTCACTACTATAACGTGTGTAATCTGGAAACAGGGTTAAACGTGAATCAGCAGGCTTAGTATTATTTAAGTACTTCCCTGACAAAACACCAAACCCTAATGGTGAATATGATAATAATCCAACCTGTTCCCGGCAGGAGATTTCAGCCAGGCCAATTTCATAACTTCGGTTCAAGAGTGAATAGGGATTTTGCACGCTCACAATGCGCGGTAAATCTGAATTTAAACCGGCAGCAGAGAGAAACTGCATCACACCCCAGGGGGTTTCATTCGACAGGCCAATATATCGAATCTTACCGGCCGACACCTGCTCTTCTAAAACATTGAGTGTCTCAACAAAATCGGTGAATTGATCGGCTTCCGGTTGATAACCCTCTGCTTGAAAACCTAATTCACCAAAGAAGTTAGTTTTACGTTCTGGCCAGTGTAGTTGATACAGGTCGATATAATCAGTTTGTAGACGCTTTAAACTGGCGTTGAGCGCACTGGTAATGTTCTTTTTATCAAAGCGGGTTTCACCATTACGAATATGTGGGATCCAGTCAGGGCCGGGACCGGCAATTTTACTGGCCAGTATAATTTTGTCGCGCTGGCCGCGATCTTTATGCCAGTTTCCAATGATGGTTTCTGTTTTGCCATAGGTATCAGCTTTAGGCGGAATCGCATAAAGCTCGGCCGTATCAATAAAGTTTACACCTTCAGTAATGGCATAATCCATTTGTTCAAAGGCTTCGGCCTGTGTGTTCTGCTCACCATATGTCATCGTGCCCAGACAGATAACACTAACATCAATATTGGTGTTGCCCAGTTTGCGGTATTCCATTAGAAGTTGCCTTTACATAAACAGTGTGAGTATTCCGGTATAGCCATATAGATTTTGCCCTGCGATTTCTCCATTGGCATAAAAACCAACAATGGGAATATCACCCAGTACTTCGCTGATCATTTTCATTTCCCGTGAGCCTTCACCAAACAGGTGTTGGCCACGACCCATGCAGGAAATATAAATACCACCTCTTGGTGGTGTTTTCATTCGTTGTTTGAGGTCATCAAGCATACGATGCATGTCTTTAATGGCTGTGCGTCCATCACGACGACAAAAAATCATCGGGCTACCTGGATTCATATGATCCCCAATAACCAGCATATTGTGTTCGGGATCGATGCCAACAATATTTCGTACTAAATAATCACCTGTATCACTTCCCTGGACAGGAAAACCCGCAAAAATATAACCGGCAGCACGATACCAATATCCTCTTTAAATACATCAAGAGCTGGGCGGTTATCAATGCTAATAGCCATATGACTGTCACACTCAGTCAGGACGTGTGGTTGCCCGATGGGGGAACAGCCCTGGGTGATACCGGTTGCGATTTGAATGCTTTCATCAAAAACAACACCGGACAATTGTCCTTCACAAATATCATCGGCAATCTGGTAATAATAATTTTGTTCGGATGAGCTTAAGCCACCAATCAGATAACCATTGCCCAGTTGCTCGGGTAGCTGTTGTAGTAACTCAGGCATTTGTCCATTACGGGGATCACCATGTACCAGAGCAATGCGCGCACTCATTCCATAGGGATCGTCGTCTTTGAGTAAATGAGGCTGGTTCTCTGCATGATTAAAGACGGTGAAACTGTCTTCGGGGAAATCAGTCAGCATCATAACCATCGCGGCCTGATCATAATATTCGGTATTAGTACAATTGACGGCGGCACCGACACTGCCAACCCAATGTTTGATTGGGCTTTGTGCTTTCAGATAACGCAGTATTTTACCGAGGTCTTTGGCAAAGCCATCGGTTAGATAAATAAAAGCCAGGTTCGCATTTTTATTTTGCCCAAGCTGTTGCAGACATTCATCACAGGCTGGTTGCCAGTTTGTTTGATTACTGTGGGCTAATGAAAAAGGAGCTGTGTCCATAATGTGTTACTTCTCGATTGCGTTTAACTAATGCTAACACGCCAGTTTTTTGAGACACAGAAAAAAAAACCGGGGAAATTCCCCGGTTTTTTTGCGGTTATGAGTAGATTGTTATGCTTTGCGTTTCGCTTCAATCATCTCATGGATTTTTGGACTCAAAATCAATTCCATGGCAAAACCCATTTTACCGCCAGGTACCACGATCGTGTTACGGCGTGACATGAAAGAGTTAGGGATCATGTTCAACAGGTAAGGGAAGTCCACACCTTTTGGGTCGCGGAAACGAATCACGATGAAGCTTTCATCTGGAGTCGGAATATCACGAGCAATGAATGGGTTGGACGTATCGACAGTTGGAACACGTTGGAAGTTGATATCCGTCTTTGAGAACTGAGGTGTAATGTAATGAACATAGTCATCCATACGGCGCAGGATAGTATCAACAATGGCTTCGGCTGAATAACCACGTTGTGCATTATCACGGTGGATTTTCTGAATCCATTCCAGGTTAACGAGTGGTACTACACCAACCAGCAGATCAACATATTTGGATACATCGATATCACCAGCTACGACACCACCGTGCAGTCCTTCATAGAACAGTACGTCTGTGTCAATATCAATGTCCTGCCATGCTGTGAATTCACCAGGCTTCTGGTTATAAGGCTCAGCCTCTTCATCACTGTGTAAATAGTAGCGACGTTTGCATTTACCGGTTTCACCATAAGACTTGAATGTTTCAGCGATCAGATCAAAGTGGTTAGCTTCTGGACCAAAGTGGCTCAGCTGCTTGCCTTCTTTGGCAAACTTTTCGATCGCAACTTTCATTTCCGTACGATCAAAGCGGTGATAGCTATCACCTTCAATGATCAGAGGATTGATTTCTTCGCGGAAGAAAATATGCTCGAACGCGTTTTTTACAGTTGTGGTACCGGCACCAGATGAGCCAGTTACCGCAATCACAGGATGCTTTGCAGACATGGGGACTCCTTCAAATTTTCTAAGGTTTAAATATTAAATTTTGTGTGGAGATGTTAGTCGAACACCTGCACGAAATTAATTTGCTGAACCGTAGTCCCAGGGATTCCTCCCCCCGGTCATTTTTCGGCGTCGAGCGAGCGGCCTATTCTATAGGAAATACCCCCTTAAAGTCTTGCTCTTATGACTGGCGGGGAGGGGATACGCTCATCAAACAAGAAAGGCGTTTTTTGTCGATTATACTGGGATTTTCTCAGTGTTTTCGCGGGAGATAGCGCGATATCCAATGTCGCGGCGGCAATAGGAACCCGCCCAGTCGATTTGATCAACCAGTTCGTAGGCCCGTTTTTGCGCTTCACTCACTGAATTTCCAAGTCCAACGGCACACAATACCCGACCACCATTGCTGATAACCTGGCCATCTTTTTTGGTGGTACCGGCATGGAACACTTTGCTATTTTCAGTTTCAGCCGGCAGGTTTGAGATGACCTCGCCCTTTGCGTAGCTATCAGGATAACCACTGGCGGCAAGAACCACACCTAGAGAGGCACGTGGATCCCATTCGGTTGTCATTTCATTCAAACGACCATCCAGCGCTGCATTACAGAGCGCCGCCAGGTCAGATTTCATTCGCATCATGATAGGTTGGGTTTCTGGATCGCCAAAGCGCACATTATATTCCAGTACCTTCGGTGTGCCGTTGGCATCAATCATCAGGCCAGCATACAGGAAGCCGGTAAAGGGGTTGCCTTCGGCTGCCATACCTTTAATAGTCGGTTCGATGACCTCTTTCATGGCCCGATCATGGATTTCCTGGGTCACGACAGGGGCAGGTGAATAGGCTCCCATGCCGCCGGTATTCGGGCCTTTGTCGCCTTCGTCGCGAGCTTTATGATCCTGTGAAGTTGCCATCGGCAGAATGTGTTCACCATCCACCATGACAATAAAGCTGGCTTCTTCACCGGTGAGGAATTCTTCAACCACAACACGGTGTCCGGCATCACCAAAAGCATTACCTGCCAGCATGTCGTTCACAGCAGCAATCGCTTCTTCTTCGGTTTGCGCCAGGATGACGCCTTTACCTGCGGCCAGACCATCAGCCTTGACGACAATAGGAGCACCCTGTTCCTTTATATAGGCCACGGCTTCATCAATATCGGTGAAGTTACCGTAAGCGGCCGTTGGAATATTCTGGCGAGCAAGAAAATCTTTGGTAAAGGCTTTGGAACCTTCGAGTTGTGCGGCCCCCTTGCTGGGACCAAAACAACGTAGGCCGGCATCAGTAAAGATATCCACAACGCCGGCAACCAGTGGAGCTTCCGGGCCAACAATAGTCAGGTCGATATTTTCTTTTTGTGCAAAATCCAGCAGGGCAGGAATATCTTCAGCACCAATGGCGATATTTTCCAGTTTCGGTTCAGCGGCAGTGCCGGCATTACCGGGTGCCACAAAGACTTTATCTACACTTTCGGATTGTGCCGCTTTCCATGCAAGGGCATGTTCACGACCACCAGAACCGATAACAAGAATTTTCATTGGATGTCCCCGGGTTGAAGCTATAACAGGCAGGGGACTATGCCCGATCTGGCTGGAGGGGTCAAACCGGGGAAATGTGAAGTAGACAGTCTAAATTCCTGCTTAGTATCGCGTCTATAGGTTCAGACATTTGGCGAATTAGTTCAGACTAAATCTTGGACATGTGTTGATTCGTCGCGTCCTTTCCAGCTCATACCCCAGGAATAAAAAGCGATAACTATTAATATATCGAGCGGCAGTCCTAGAAGGAAAAACATAACAGGCATGAATAAAAGTGAAAAGTGGTGTAGCAGGTAAACCTGTAGTAAATATTGCATGGGGATAAGCAAGCAGAGATGGGCCATGAGTAGAAATGTCAGGAAAAGTTTTTTTCTAATGCTGAAATCAAAAATATAATATGCAAAACCAAACAGGATGGGTACGGTGGAAATTAATACCAGTCCGGCAGACATCATGCCCATATGATAATTATCCAGGTTGTAAGCATAAGAGGCAGGGAACAGGGCGAAGTAAGACAGGGCGGTGGCCTGAATAATGGCGGCCGCACGGAGCAGGTAAACAAAGGGAAGGTACTGTTGTGGTAGATAGAATATTATCGCAGTAACAAACAGGCTTAGGCTCCAGATAAAACAATCGGGCACACCGGCAGTCATCTGTATATAAGGTACATTAGCCAGTAAGTATGAACCAATTTGATAGGGAGATGACGTGACGCTGGCTTCCAGTTGCAGAGCATCGATCCACCACTCAAACAGTCCCTGCCATAGTGAGGATATCTGAGGAAGAATAGTTAACCATATCGTCAAAACAATGATCGAAAGTAGCATTGCAATAATGAGATCAGGAATTCGTCGTGGCAAAGTTAACAGAGCACGGTGAGGTGCGATCACACCTCCGGCATAACCACGAAAACGTAATTGCATAATACGTTTTCGTAACTCTACCGGGTCGTAAGTTGTTATCTTCTTGTCAGTCACAATTTAGAACTCCTTAAAAATACCAATCGTAATTCCATTACGGTCGTAAAAGGGATTGCTATATCGTTCCAGGACAACATTGCTCCCCCAGTCATGGTTTAACCATTCACGCCAGGTTAGCGTGACAATGTCACTGGAAAAATCCACTAATGAAACTGAACCACCAACCAGTTGATAGGCTTCTCGGCCCCAGTCAACATTCAAAGTGATATAGCGATCTTTATTACGTATCCACGATGCGGAGATAATTTGTCGAGTTGATGAGACTGAACCAGGGGAACTATTATTCCAACGCACTCCAGCTGATATCATCCAGGGAGAATCAAAATAATAACTTGCACCTGCATAGAGGCTATTCGCTGTATGCACATCTTTTTCATCAATGTAGCCTGTACCAAATGTCAGGATCAGATTTTTTTCAGGCAGTAATTTGCGATTAATGAATGCATCAATTCGTTGGCGTGGTAAAAAGAAACCGCTTTTACTGGTACCCAGGTGTATAGAGCCAAACCAGTCTTCATTAAAAATATGAGTTAATCCAGCAAGAAGGTATACACCGGTATCACCAAATCTATCCTGATTTTCAACGGCCCAGTCCCAGATGTTGGATTCATCCTGATGCCATACACCTTTTAAATAATAGTTATCCCAGTTCTGATAACTATTAGTAAGGTCATGATGACCTAGTCCGGCTTCAATATAATTATTTTTAATCACAGGTGGGGTTGTTGTTTCAGTGGCCATTACAATGGGAGTTGTTGCTACAAGGAATACGCCAAGAAAAACTAGCCCGGTAACGTAATAATAAAATTGCTGCGGTTTGTTAGTCATAATATTTGACCTCACCAGTTTTTGATGAGCCTGAATCAATACCTGATAGTTCCTGTTGCAAAATTTCGGCAATATATTGACCGGCGTGTCCATCGCCAAATGGATTTACACTGCTTTGCATGGTGTTATAAACCTGTTCATCGGCAAGTAACTTATTAACCCACTCCTTTATAGTATTTGTTGCAGTACCAATTAGTACACCGCAGCCGCTATCAACAACTTCAGGTCGTTCTGTACTGTTACGTAATATCAGCACAGGTTTGTTAATCGAAACAGCTTCTTCCTGTAACCCACCTGAGTCAGTTAGTATTAGCCAGGCTTTCTGTAAGACCCAGAGCAGTTCCGGATAATTCAGCGGGTTAGATAAGAAAATACGAGAAGCATTAGTGGGATCAATGTCAGACATAATCTGCTGGATTGCATTTTTAACAAGTGGGTTAGGATGAACCAGCCAGAGAACATGAACATCAGGAGTGGAAATAATAATATCTCGTATAGCTTCTGCAATCTGTGCAATGTCTCCATACCAGCTTTCACGACGATGCACGGTAACAAGAAGCAAAGGGCATTGAGCCGGGATTTGTGTCACCCATTTTAATGTATCCGGTGTGTCAGGTTTTAGAGTGGTGATGTTATTTTCCAGATGGGACAGGCCCCAGTTAACGGCATCCACAATGGTGTTGCCTACCTGGTAGCGACTAGCTTCAGAGATTCCTTCAGTGTGAAGGTTTTTATCAGCCAGAGATGTCGGAACAAAATTCCACTTTGCAATGCGAGCAATGAGTTCACGGTTTTTCTCTTCCGGGAAAGGAGCATAAGCATTATGTGAACGTAAACCTGCCTCAATATGTCCAACCGGGATTTTATGGTAATAAGCCGTAAGCGCACCAGCAAGTGCCGATGAAGTATCTCCCTGGACGAGCATGGCAGAAGGGTGCAGTGTCTGTAATACAGAATCAAGGCCACTTATAATTGTGGCCAGTAGCTGGCTAATGGATGTGTGAGTATGTTCCAGTGATAAATCATATTCGGGTTTTAAATTAAAAAATTCATAAAATGGGCTGGCGAGTTCATTATGCTGACCGGTGTGTAATATCACGGGTTTTAACTCGGTTCTGTCTAACGCATGGTAGACCGGTGCCATTTTAATGATTTCAGGGCGGGTACCCATGCAAAGGAGTACAGTTCGTTTCTGCATTAGCGTGCCCTCCGCTCAGTTGTAAACTGTAGAGTGCTGCTTTTACCTGCACGTACTAACCATTGTTCTCCGGCATCAATAACAGTTCCGGTGCCAGTGGTAATCTGGGGTTTTCTATATGCGGCTTTAGCCAGAATCCAGGTTTGATGTTCCAGACCAGGGTTATAAGAAGCATTAAATATTTGTTTATCATCCTCCTCGGTTACCGACCATTGAATTTTTTTCCGAGTGTCTAAGAAGTGACTTAACTCAGACATGGTATACCAGCGAAATTTTTTCTTATCGCCAAGTTGCCTGGTTTTTGCTAACCAGCTACGCATAGCCTGTGGATATTTTTGTGCCCCTCGAGGATGGAAATAAACAAGGCGCGCCACTTTTTTATTAACACTAAAATCTGATACTGAATTTAGCCACTGGGCAACGTCATGGCTGCTAACCTTAAGTATTTCTAACTCATCAAAACTGGCAGCCTGATTAAAAGTAAGAACTGGGAATGACCACAGCGCGGTATGTTTTAATCGTCCTTTACGATAGCTACGGGTCGGTCCCATACCGGTATTGCCAGTAAAATAATAAGCAACAAATCCATTCTTCTGTAACCATTCACTAACCCATTGAGGCTGATTACCTTTTGGAGCAGAGTATTCATTGATAGTAGTACCCAGAATATTTTCTAATACCTGTTTGTTCTGGACTAACAAGGGTTCAAATTCATCACGGTTATCATCGGAAACATTGTCACCAAAATAATCATGCATCCAGCCACCATGACTACCAATAGAGTGGCCGCGTTGTTGAAAAAATTTGAGCCATTTTTTAGTTTCTGGATTATTGTTAGCGTCCAGTCCTAGTTGGTCTCCTGCCTGACGGCTGTCCGGTCCAGCAGTGAAATGGATGGAATAGGGGCCTTGTTCAAAAAAACCAAGTCGTTTTAGACTATCAAGCGGTTGAAAGGCGGCATTTGAATCCAGGTGCCAGTTCATTACCAGGCCGCCGATAGCATCCGGTACTGAAGCAAGATACGGCAAGTACAGTATATTGTCAGCAAAGTAACGCAGGAACCCATGTAACAATATGCCGTCGGTCTGTCCTTTTAAATAACCCAGTGGAAGATTGACATGTAGTACACCACCTTCTCCATACTGTCGGTAACCGGCAACAAGATTATTCTCTGTGCGTAGCAACACTTTCCCATCATAATAACCCCGCGTGACATAAACGGGGTACTGTATTTCTGGAGTCTGATAACCAGATAGGGCATACAGCGGTTGTTCGGAAATAGAACTAATGTCATTTTTAGGGATAACCGTTTTTCCAGGAGGAACATGTAATGCTGAAAATACAGAATCAGTCCCAAGAACCGGTTCCCATACTGTCATTTTATCTAGCAGGGAACTATACATTCCGTAATTAATACCAGCCAGTTTTGAAAATCTTGAATGCTGTGAGCTGTAATGTCCTGATGGTGTGTGAAGGCCAGCATCATAAACCAGCATAAGTTGACCACCGTCTCTGACATATTGGTCCAGTGTGTCAATAAGAATGCGGTTAGCGTTTTTATGAATCTGATCAGGCAAGATCACACCAGCAAAGCTGGCACGATTTGTACAGGGTCGCAGGAAGTCATTATCCTGCATAACTATAACGTGCAAGCCTTCTTCTCTGGCAGCATGAACCCATATTTTTACTTCTGGTTCATCTTCGCCGACTAAATCAGAAATAAGCAGAACAACCGTATCGGTAGTTTGTTCCGTAAATAACAGCTGGTTTAGCTGACAAATAAATGTATAAATTGTCAGTACAAACAGAATTATAAAAAGTATGAGTGAACGTCGTTTTTTCATAACAGGTTCAATATAATATTTATAGCCCTCTATTCGGTATCTATTCGGGCTTCGCCACCATGACGAGCCCAGAGAGTGCCATAGATGACTGAGCCAGCATGTATTTGAATATGTCTTGCATTGATGGTGACAGCTTGATTCTTCGTTCCTATGTAACAGCTTTTCGAAAGGTAAATGTCTTTTTCACTCAGAACTGGGCCGTTGGCCTGACAACAATCATCAAAATAAATGTTGTTGATACTTATAGTACTTCCATCAATTAAAACATTTCTGCCTATATGAAGATCTTTGTGACTTTTAATTGAACCTTTGATGACAACGTTATTACCAATATTAAGTTTGCCTCGGACAACAAGGTCGGCATCAACCTGATAATTGTCTGGTATGTTAAAATTGCCGTTAATCAACCAGCGTCGACCTGAAACATAGATTTTTCCTTTGTAGTCCTCAAGCTTAAACGGAATGGTTTCAGTGACCTGATGTGTATTGTTTTGTGGGATACCAAATTCGATAGCAGGAGCGTGCAGGCGCTCGAATTTACTGTTATGTTTAAAATGAATTAACTGGCCAGCCGATACTCTACCATGCAATGTGCAGCCATTATTTACAGTGACTATATTTTCTGCGTGTAACCAGCGCAACAATATACTGTTCTCGCCAAACTCCACATCTTTTTCCGAAAGGACAGCGCGATAAATGTCATTATCGCCGCCATGTAATGTATTACCGGTATAAATTTCGGAAAGGTAACTCATATCACCAGGAAGATATAATGTTCCTGTGCAAGCAAACAGGCGCTGGGTTATTTTCTTATGTAACTCTTTTTTTGAAAAAACGGGTTTAGCATCATCAGGCAGCACAATATAAGAAATGCCATCCTGTAATGTATCTGAATGGGGTTCGCCTGTTTGATGGCAGGTATGGAGTAGTGTTTGCAGGTTGCTATGTATATAGGATCGAAAGTGATTAGCGAAATGATGAATATCGACTTCATAGTCCTGAACAACCTTTAAGGGTGTGGCATCAGTTTTACGCCGAAGCTCAATTATGGCAGGAAGTAACGGTAGTATGAGTAAGGCCAGGGTTAGGCCAAACAAACTAATGACTGCAAATGGTTGCCACATTATAGCTTTCTCCTGAACCGTTCTGTTTTTTCCCAGAAGTCTCGGAATTGTTGCCCCGGTAGCATAAATGCAAATGTGGCTCGAGTAATGGCAATCATGCTCAGAAGAAAATTAATAATATTTAAGGGTAACAGGCGGATACGTTGGCGACAGCTATCCAGACGAACGGCAGCCGAAATTTCAAAAAAGGCGGCGAAATTACCAAGCGCACCAAATGATGTCAGCACCAGCAGGCTTATTACACCAAACATTAAGTACTCACCCAGAAAGAAAAGAATGATGGCGGTAATCCATCCTAGCAACAGCAGTGGTGACATAACATAAACACCAAGAAGCAAGATGCCATCTATTTTTTCAAACAGGCTGGCATGACGATTAAATAATAATGGTAATGTATAACGAGCGGTTGAAAGGTTATGGCCTTTGGCCCAGCGTGAAATTTGTTTTAAACGTGCATCCCATGTTTCCGGCGCTTCTTCATAACATTCAGAGCGGTTTTGATAAACGGTTTTCCATCCTGCCAGTAGAAGTCGGTAGGTAAGATCGGTGTCTTCAGCCAGAGTTTTTGCATCCCAGCCTCCAACACTGTCAAGAGCACTAACTCGAACACCACCAACCGTGCCGCCATATTGGGGTACCAGATGCATATTCATACGTGCCTGTTGATCCACCTGATAGCCGCCAGAACGTTCAAGATCCATAAGGCGAGTTAAAAGGTTGTGCCCAACATTGTGAGGGACTACACGTCCCATCATGGCACCGACTTCGGGATCAAAGAAAGGAGAAACCAGTTGTTTTAATAATCCTTTTCCAGGAATGTAGTCAGCATCAAAAACGATCAGGATTTCAGTTTCAATAAAACGGGTGGCATCTTTTAAGGCTGCCGCTTTACCGGGTTTTCCTGCACTACGAAAAACGGGCCGAATTTTAGCCGGGTATTTTTGTGCATAATCTTTAATGATGGCTTCAGTATCATCAGTAGAACGATCATTGATTGGCATGATACGAAATTTGTTTGCGGGATAGTCACTCTCAAGCAGGGCTTCAATCGTATGACTAATTACTTTTTCTTCGTTATGTGCGGGTATTACCACCGTAACCGTGGGCCAGTTTGCCGTATCAACATCGATATAGGGATGCCGTTGAGTGCCAAACAGACGGTTAAAGGTGAACCAGTAGTGACGCACAGTATAAATAAAAATAAGTGCAACGATGGTATAGAGGAGAGTGAGCAGAGCATCGGTAATCCAGGGTTTTTCCTGTGAGTGAACAACGACTTTTTCCAGGACTGTTTCGGTGACATATATTTCACCGGGATCTTTGACATTGAATGAAACTGAGTTTTCTGAGGGTGTCATTGAAGTCGCTGATGTTTCACCAGCTGCCTGAGAAGCCATACTTTGAGGTACTGCAACAATAAAGGTAGTGCAGATGAATAATCCCAATAAGAGAAGTCGCTGCATACTTTGCATAATGCTGGTACTTTTTAGTTGAGCCACATCAGATATAACCGACTTCCTTTGTCAGGAATGACATTATTGGGTGGCAGAAAAACTCAATATTTCCTCATTAAGTATAGTCCCATTTTGGGATAGCATTGATTGCCACTCTTGAGTTGTAAGTGATAAGCCCTGATTATTCATGTAATATTTATTAACAATTTCATCCTGTTATAGGAGTGACAGGATAGTCTCAAGGCGATATGAAAGACCTCTCCTGTCAGGCGGGATGGTTAAAGCCTAAAACAGTTTTTTATTCAGAATGACTATTATGATAAAGCATGTATTTAGCCGTTTCATGCAGGCCAGTAGTTAATGTTTCCAGTTTTGTTGCTATGTCAGGTTGTTGTTCAATCCTGTTTTCCTGATAGTTTTCTGAACGGGTATGTGAAAGCAATTTCTGTGTTCCATTAGCATTCATGCGGAAGTAATAATCATCAGCTATGACTCCAATCTCAGGAACACTATGATGTGTGATCGTAAATGCATAACGTTTGTCCGCAAACTGAGGATCACGTAAGTCACGACCCAGACTGGTATTTACATAACCGGGTGCGGCCAGTCCAGCAATGGTTGGGAGTAAGTCCAGCTCACTGGCCGGGCTGGTATCGATATAAGGTTTGGTGATTAATTTAGGTGCATAAAATACTAATGGGGTATGAAATCCTGTAAGTACGTAATCATTTTCAAACTCGGGGGAATGTTCTCCACCATAGCCAGTGATACCGTGATCACCATAGAAAATAAAGATCGTATTATCAAAATAACTGGATTGTTTAGCTGCTTCAAGAAAAAATCCAATGCTGTGATCCATAAAACGGAAAGCATTGTATTCACCATTAGAATTAAAGCCGGCTTTATTAATCGTATCCTTGTCATGTTCTATGGATTCGAAGCCTTCATTATTTTCTGGAATGGTATAAGGACGGTGATTCCCCGAAGTCTGGATAATGGCAAAGAACGGTTTATCCTGTTCTTTTAATACGGTATCTGCTTCACGGAAAAGATCCAGATCAGAGATCCCCCAGACATCAATACGTGGTGAGCTATAACTGCCTTCTTCATAAACTTGCAGATCATGGATGTTATGTTGCAATACGCCACGAATATTACCCCAGTTAGCACTGCCACCAAGGAAATAGAATTTTTCATAATCTTTAAATGCATTAACAACAGTGTGTTGATCTACGACCAGTGGATTACGGGATGAAGTTTTATTGAGTTCTATATCAGGAATACCGGTGATTGCAGCAAAGACGGAACGAGCCGTACCGGTATGAGGTGAATAATAACGGGTGAACTGCAGGCTTTGTTTTGCCATGGCATCAAAATGAGGTGTTGGGTTTAAAGGATTACCAAAGACTCCGGCTTTATAGGAGGCAAAGGATTCCAGAAACACCATCACAACATTGGGACGTTGTGCGGCATAAGGCCCAGCCTGTTTAATTTCACGGCGATAATTTAGTGTCTGTGGATCTTTGTTTTCTACTCCGAGGAAATCCGCTACGACATCGTAGTATTCACGAGTCTTATTTTCATCATAGCCAACGGTCTTGTTTTTTAGCGTATTGAAAAAATATAAAACCGGGTTCAGGGTAACGGCTGGGGCAAAGGCGTGGGGAGATGAAAAAGCATCACTCCAACGCAGGGGGTAATAAGAGAACTTGCCATATAAGCCCAGTAAGATCAGAAGTATCGTGGTGGATACCATACCGGTTTTGTACCAGCCACGGAAATGTGGGTTGGCATAGAGGGCAGCATGGGATAACAAGCGATGCAGGAACCAGACGTACAGACTAATTAGAACCAGCAACGACATAGTGATAGGAATAACGGGATAACTCTCACGTACCATTTGCATGGATGTGGAAAAGTTATAGGCAAACCGTAATACGGTCGCATTCATGGGGGTTTGCAGGTAAGCGTAATAGCCGAAGTTCATATAATAGAATAACAGTACAACGGCAAAGGCCAGTCCCAGATAGCCAAACCAGAGATTACGTGCAATTTTTGATTCAAAGGGACTGAAAATCCGGAAGCCCCCAAAGGCAAACAATGGCAGCAATATCAATAGAACAAGCCGCAGGTCAAATTTGATGCCCATGTAGAAACTATTAAGCAGCATATCGACCGGGACAGGATCATTAGGGTTAGAGAAATAGCCCCAGAATGCGAGACGGAAAAGGAATAGTAGCCCCAGATTGAGAAATACCATATTGAGCAGGAAGTGGAGCAGGCGGGGCAGTTTTTGCATTATCTCGTCTTTGTTAATAGTTGATTATATTGTGTATTCTAACGGTATAAGGTGTTGCAAAAAAGACCGGTCAGGTGTGATAAAGTTCAAAACTGTAAATAATATTCTTCTGGTTGAGAAATCATGTTGCTGAAATGGGTTAAACGAGTATTTGGGCTCCTGCTGTTACTGATTCTGTTGTACGGGGTTGGGCGGTTTATCGATGTTTATAGCGGCAGTTTTTATACTGGAGAACGAGCCCCCTATTTAATGATGCCCGCTCCCTCGGCAATGACTATTCGTTGGCAAAGTGAAGATGAGTATATTGGTACGGTACGTTATGGCCTGGAAGCCAGTAAGCTGAACAATGTGGTTCAAACTCAAAGGAAAGGCGAAGAACATGAAGTACGGATCACCGGACTTAAAGCCGGAACTCGTTATTTTTACAGTGCTGGCACAGAGCAATCAGCCACATACAAGGGACAGGATTTCTGGTTTGTGACACCCCCAGAAATGGGACAGGCAACCGAATTACGTTTTGCCGTCCTGGGTGATCCTGGTTATGCCGGTCAGATCCAGACCGAGGTACGTGATGCCTTGCTGGAATACCTGAATGAAAATCCACGTGATGATAAAGCCTACCTGGATCTGTTACTGACTACCGGTGATAACGCCTATAAGTCGGGTAGTAATAAGCAGTTCCAGAAAGGCTTCTTCGCGCCTTTTTCTGGAATTTTACGTAATATTCCCATCTGGCCTGTTTATGGGAATCATGATGATCGGCGCTGGGCTTTTTATGACATATTCAGTTTGCCGCAACAGGCCGAATCAGGTGGTCATGTATCTACGACTGAATCCTATTATTCATTTGATCACAGCAACGTACATTTCGTAATTCTTGATTCACAGGCCAGCGATATGTCAGTTGGTAGTGAGATGCTGGAATGGCTTGAACAGGACTTAATCAAATATAAGAAGAACAAAAAACAGGACTGGTTGATTGTCGCCTTTCATCATCCTCCATATACCAAAGGCTCACATAACTCCGATAGCCGGCGTGACAGTCACGGTCGTTTATTTGAGGTACGAGAGAATGTATTGCCAATATTGGAACAGTTTAGTGCCGATTTAGTTTTAAGCGGTCATAGCCATATGTATGAACGTAGCCATTTATTAGCCTGTCACTATGGTAAATCTGGTGAATGGCGTGAAGCCATGAAAGTAAATAAGAATGACAATACAGACTTTACCAAACCTGTAAATAAGCATGCGAATCAGGGGACAGTATATGCCGTCGTAGGGTCTTCATCGAAACTCGACCAGGGCCCTTTGAATCATCCGGCAATGGACATTTCCTTACTGGAGGCGGGCAGCTTACTAGTTGATATCAATGGAAAGACACTAAGCGGTGAGTTCATCAGCAGGTATGGGATAGTGCTGGATCAGTTTTCAATTACAAAAAAAGATATACCTGCACGTACACTATCACATTGTAAATAACGATTTACCTGGTTAGGGTTGGACTATCGCAGGGTATCGGCAACCAGCTCCAGCCAGTGTTTTACAGGAACAGTTGACTGGCTTTGCAGGTGCATATGACAACCAATATTTGCCGTTGCAATCACATCAGGCTGGCCTGCCATAAGATGGTTCAGTTTATTATCGCGCAACTGTTCAGAGAGCTTGCTTTGTAATAAAGAATAAGTGCCGGCTGAGCCGCAGCATAAATGGGCATCATCAACAGGAGTGAGTTTAAACCCCAGTTTACTCAGGATGATTTCAACCCGGCCATTGAGTTGCAGGGCATGTTGCAGGGTACAGGGTGTTTGAAATGCGACTTTGATATTGGGGTTATTAATAGATAAAGCAGATAGATCTTCATTGGCCAGCACTTCAACGGGATCTTTGGCTAACGCAGAAATACGTTTGGCTTTTTCAGCATAGACAGGGTCATGTTTCAGTAGCTCGGCATATTCTTTTACTATCGCGCCACAGCCGCTGGCATTAATCAGGATAGCTTCACAACCGTTTTCAACATAGGGCCACCATGCATTAATGTTTCCACGCATAAAGTCCAGACCTTCATCATGCTCGCTCATATGATAACTTACGGCACCACAACATCCGGCTTCAGTTGCGGTGATCAAACTAATACCGAGCTTATCAAGAATATTTTCTGCCGCCGTATTGGTCGAAGGTTTCATTACCGATTGAGCGCAACCCTGTAGCACCAGCATATGACGTTGATGTGGCTTAGCGTCACGTTGCGGCGAGTGCATTTTTTCTTCGACAGTCGGTATTTTATTTTTTAAAGCCGAAGGTAATAGCGGCTTAATAGTCTGTCCCAGTTTTAACAGCGGAGCCAGTCGTTTTGGGTAAGGCAGAATACTGAGTAAAACTTTGCGTTTGAGTTTTTCTATGAATGGGCGCTCGACACGCTGGTTAATATAATGACGACCAATCTCAACCAGTCGACCGTATTGCACACCGGAAGGACAGGTGGTTTCACAGGCGCGACAACTTAAACAACGATCCAGGTGTAACTGTGTTTTAGCCGTGGCTTCATGGCCTTCCAGCATTTGCTTGATCAGATAAATCCGCCCACGAGGGCCATCGAGTTCATCGCCTAATATTTGATACGTTGGACAGGTCGCGGTGCAGAAACCACAGTGCACGCAACTACGCAGGATGGTATCGGCTTCTTTGCCTGCATCGGTGTCTTTTATAAAGTCGGCCAGTTCGGTCTGCATGTTTAACTATTCCTGTTGCAGATCGGCGTACAGGCGGCCGGGATTAAATATGCCTTTGGGATCGAAAGCCTGTTTTAATCGCGTATGTAATAACATCACGCCGGCTTCGGGAGTCTGAAATCTATCAGTTTCATTTGTGGCATTGCGAAAGGCGGTCGCATGGCCACCCTGTTCGCTAACCAGTTGTCGAATACGCTCGGCTTTGCTATCGGTAATGAGCCAACGCTGTGCACCGGCCCAGTCGATAAACCATTGTCCAGGTAAATCCAGCAAAGGTGCAGTTGCCGGTACAGACAAACGCCATAACGGCAGCGGATGCTGGAAAAACGCATGCCGGTGTTCTTTGATCCTGTTCCAGAAGTCAGTATCTTTATCCAGCTTTTCACCACCCAAACATTTGGCGGCACTGGCCACGGCGGTTTCAGTACCGCATAAACGCAGGTACAACTGCTGCCCATCATAACTGATAGCGGATAAGGGAGATGACTGGCCTGCCAGTTCATTCATGGTCTTTAATGCACGTGATGCATCGAGTGTTTTAACCAGTGTTTGTTCTGCTGCGGGAATGGGGAGAACTTTTAAACTGATCTCAAGCAATACGCCTAATGTTCCCATCGCACCAGCCATGAGTCGTGAACAGTCATAACCGGCCACATTCTTCATGACCTGACCACCAAACTGTAAGATTTCACCGCGACCATTAATAAGTTTTACACCGAGCACATAATCACGGGCTGAACCAGCAAACGGACGACGTGGGCCGGACAGACCACAGGCAATGGTGCCACCAAGTGTGGCGTTGTCACCATAATGGGGAGGCTCAAAAGGTAACATCTGTCCCTGTGCGGCCAGAGCCTGTTCCAGTTCTTTTAAGGGCGTCCCCGCTCGTGCAGTGACGACCAGTTCGACTGGTTCATAACTGATAATACCTGAATGCGGGCTAACATCTAATAGCGTGGCTGTATCGCAAGAGGAAGTATTTCCCAGAAAGGCTTTACTGCTACCGCCATGAATTGTCAGGGGAGTTCCAGCATTGGCCGCAGCCAGCACCTGTTCCTGTAATGAGTCACTAATATCCCGGCTCATTCGTGTTCACCATCGCAATGTGCCTGCTGAGCCTGATTCGGGAGTTGCCGGTACTCTGAACAACGCCGTGGAGTAGGAACGGCTTTGCCTGGATTCAACAAAGCTTTGGGATCGAATGCATGTTTTAAGGCATGGAACTGTTGCAACTCTTCCGTTGTAAACTGGATATGCATCTGTTTAAGTTTTTCGATGCCCACACCATGCTCACCAGTAATGGTACCACCCACTTCAATACACAGTTCCAGGATCTTGCCACCAAACTCTTCCGTGCGTTCCAGCTCACCGGGATTATTGGCATCATATAAAATCAATGGATGCAGGTTACCGTCCCCCGCATGAAACACATTGGCAACAGGCAGGTCGTACTGTTTTGATAACTCAGCCATACGCCGTAGGATAAAAGGTAAATGTTTACGCGGTATGGTGCCGTCCATGCAATAGTAATCTGGCGCGAGTCGACCGACAGCGGGGAAAGCCGCCTTGCGACCTTTCCAGAAAGCCTGGCGTTCTTCTTCATCTTTGGCCGTACGGACTTCGGTGGCACCGCAGTCCCGCATGACTTTTCTAACCGTCAGGATCTGCTCGGAGACTTCTTCATTGGTACCATCCAGCTCACATAACAGAATCGCTTCGGCCTCTGTAGGATAACCGACATGAACAAAATCCTCGGCCGCCTGAATCGCAAGCTTGTCCATCATTTCCAGACCGGCAGGAATAATACCGGCAGCAATCACTTCACCAACAGCACTGCCGGCCTTTTCGATATCATCAAAAGCGGCAAGAATAACCTGGGCACGATCGGGGAGTGGTGTCAGCTTAACGGTGACTTCGACCACGACACCCAGCATACCTTCAGAGCCATTAATAATGGCAAGTAGATCATAGCCAGCACTATCGAGTGCATCGCAACCTAGCGTGAGTAGTTCGCCATCAACGGTTATCAGTTTTACTTTCTGAATATTATGAACCGTCAGGCCATATTTAAGACAATGCACTCCACCAGAGTTTTCTGCCACATTACCGCCGATGGTGCAGGCGATCTGTGAAGAAGGATCGGGCGCATAATACAGGCCAAAAGGTTTAACGGCTTCAGAAATAGCCAGGTTACGCACGCCCGGTTGCACTACAGCCGTGCGAGCCAGGGGATCAATATTTAAGACGGACATGAAACGAGCCAGACTTAAAACTATACCATCGCCTAATGGCATCGCTCCACCAGAGAGACCGGTACCAGCACCGCGCGCGACAACAGGAATATTATGCTGATGACACAGACGCATGATCGCCTGCACCTGTTCAATCGTATTTGGCAGGACAACGATCATCGGCAACTGACGATAAGCCGATAAGGCATCACATTCGTAAGGGTGTAGATCTTCCTCGTCAAACAATACACTGTCAGCAGGCAGGATACGTGTGAGCTCGGTATACAGTGCCCGCTTGTCCAGAGTGGGTGCCAGCTTATTGATTGACTTGTCTTGCTCAGTATTCATAGAACAGAGAGTTTATCATGCGAGCTAAATGAAATCAGTTCGTGTATGGGGGTTAATTGTAAAACTATAGAGGGAAAGAAATGTTTCCGGGTAATCATTATGGTTATTAGAATAAACAAAGTGCTGAATAGTTGTATTGTCTACCTGGCGAGTAAAAACTATTCATTATGGACCGTACCAGATAAAAAATGAATATCAATAAAATAACACCATTCGTTCTGAGCACGGTCGAATGAACACCAATAAAATAACCCCGTTCGTCCTGAGCGCTGTCGAAGGATGAATACCGATCATGAAATAAAATCAGACGCGGAGGTTTGCCG
>JAPHRJ010000116.1 GCA_026196045.1 Gammaproteobacteria bacterium | reverse complement strand
CTGGATCATACCATTGAAATGAGACCATAGAAGAACCATCCGGCCGAATCATTGTGCGTTGCCATTTTTCGGTGTCTCTTCCATTCATTTTTTCTTTCAATACCATTTTTAGTTCTGCCACTGAACCATCTGGAAAAAACTCACGCAATGCTAATTTACGCTTCACATCAATCCAGTGTAATGTACGAACCTGTCGACCCTGTCTACTGCTTACAACTTGCCATTTCTCTGTTTCAATACCACCTATACTTTCATTACCTAAAATCTGGCATTTTGCATTCAACAGTTGGTCACAGGGATTGTTACTATTTTCAACATTATTATTAACTTTCTTTGCTGTCTTTATTTCCTGGTACGATTTTTGTTGTGTATTGATTAGCACTACACGACCCTGCTCAGGGTAGGAAATCTCGATCATTTTCTGATTACTTAATTTCGATTCTGTCCTAACCGCTTTTTTACTAACAT
The DNA here is from genome assembly GCA_026196045.1 of Gammaproteobacteria bacterium. GTDB lineage: Bacteria > Pseudomonadota > Gammaproteobacteria > UBA6429 > Thiohalophilaceae > JAPHRJ01. The sequence continues at coordinate 2,095 of JAPHRJ010000116.1, read as the reverse complement.
ATATTTTTGAAACAACTTCAGGTTGCTGAGGAGTTGTTATTACTGCATCTGCCGAAAACTCAACTGTTCCGCCTATAGCATATGATTGACTCAGAAATATCAATCCTATACTTATAAATAATAAACGAAATAAATTTATCATCAGAGCACCATTTAAAATATTGTGTTCATGTTTTTAGTAACAATGAAATGTTCACGTCCTTGTGTTCCATTCCATAAAGCCTACTTGCTGCTTTTTTGCTGTTGTGGTGCAGGAGCTGCCTGACCATATGCTGGTGGATATCCAGGAGGTGCATAGCCATAACCAGCAGGTGGATAACCAGGTGCATAGCCGCCATAACCAGGCGCGTAGCCACCATAACCAGGTGCATAGCCACCAGGATAACCGCCCCAACCTGGACCATAACCTGGATAGCCTCCATAACCGTTATAACCATTATAGTTGTTGTAACCATTATAACGGTTATTACCATAGCCACGACCATTACCGCGAGCATTCATATTGAAGCTCATGCCACCGTCGCCTAAAAAGTCACCCATTCCATCGCCATAGCCATTGTTGTTGTTGCCCCAGCCGTTGTTACCATAGCCGTTGTTACCAAATGGACCCCACCAGGCACTGGCAGTCATAGGTGCAGCTAGTGCAGCAGTTACTGCTGCTGCACACAGTACTTTATGTATCTTTCTCATGTGTTTTCTCCACTTATAAGAAGTTAACTTTAATGTAGTTTCCCACATCACCGTTGTTGCTCTCTGGTTAGTTTTTACTGATCAAGTCGTAGAGAGTGCCGTACATGACCAGGTACAAATCTTTATCGCTCTACCATGGTGCTCCCCCTCCTCCCAGACCAGGGTAAGGATATGCCCCATATGAATATGGATTTGCTCCATAACCACCATACAAGATCGAAGGATGAAGCGATGATCTAATTAATGGTGAATTAGATATCGGATCAAGATCAAATCCTGACATTGAACCTATTCGTTCATATGGGTAGTTAGATAATGTATAAGCATCTCTGTAGCGAGCAGTATCATAATCGTGACTACGAACACGATATTGTGAATTTCTATTTCTGTACCTATCACCCCTATCATAGGTTCGCGCTTCATCATTATGATTATTCCAGCTTCGCTCCCTGGAACGTGGTTGCTCAAAACGTGAATTATTATTAGCTTGCCATGGGTTATCCACTGAACCTTCACGTTCGTAACGAGCTCGCCTGATATTGTGGAATGTAGTACCCGAACGCCAGACATTATCTATTGAACGTGATTGACGATCAGAACCTGAATAGCTTCGTGCATATTCTCTGGCCTGACTTGTAGATACTTCGGCCAAACTGACGCAGCTAATCAATGCAACACTGATGACTATATTGTGATGTCTCACTAATTTCATAACGTTGTCCTGTTGTATGCAGTTGTTGTTTCCATATTGCTAACTATTTTCAGACCCACATTACCAACCACGTGGGTAACCATATGCGGGAGGTGGAAAACCTGGCCCATAGACGGGTCCGCGAGCATTTGGAGTCGGATTCTGATTGTTCTCATTTGTTTGTGTCTGGTTCTGATCAGGTGTAGGTGGCACAACCTGCATCTGATTTTGCCGCCATTGTGGTGGTACTGATGGATTCCAGTTCGGTACCAATGGTGGTCGTTGTGCCCATTCGGGTCGAACAGGTCTATTAGCCCATTGAGGAGGAACAGGTCGTTGCTGAGCCCAATCTGGTCGTTGCAGTGGCTGTTTTGCCCAGTCTGGTCGTTGCAGTGGCTGTTTTGCCCAGTCTGGCCGTTCCATTGGTTTGTTCGCCCAATCAGGTCGTTGTGGCTGAATATTTCTTTGTTTAGCCCACTCTTCTCGTTGCCGGTCTAAATCAGCTCGTCGTTTTTCCCAGTCAGCCTGTTGCTTATTCCAATCAGGTCGTTGTGCTGGAACAGATTGTTGCTGAGCCCTATCTTCTCGTTGCTTGTCCCATTCAGCTCGCTGCTTATCCCATTCTGCACGTCGTTTAGCAATCTCAGGCCGTTGTTTTTCCCAATCAGCGCGTTGCTTCTCCCAATCGGCTTGTCGCCTGTTCCAATCAGGTTG
>JAPHRJ010000107.1 GCA_026196045.1 Gammaproteobacteria bacterium | reverse complement strand
CAGCTTAACTTCCTGCATGATAAGGGATGTCATATTTATCAAGGTTTTTATTTTAGTACGCCTCTCAGTAAAAGTGATTTCCAGTTATTTTTAACTAAGAATGCCGAAGAACAAAAAACAGCCAGTTAGTGGTATGTACTGTTGACCAGCTACTGTTGTCGCAGATAAATGACAGCTAACAGAAAAATAAGGCTCAAGAGCCAGAGGCTGATGTACAGGAACATTGACTGACGGGCTTTTTTCTTCACGGGATATCTCAATTCGTGATGTTCTGTCGGCCTGAGTGTCTTCTGTTTCCGGATGAGGCTGGGTGGCTTCAACAGGTAAAACAATAATGCGGGCATTTTTTCCTGCTTGAGCACACCTTGCAGTTTATCAAGTAATTCCTGCGTCTGATTTGAGTGCAGGAGAATGCAGATACTGAGGCGATCATTCTTCTGATCAGATTGCACCCAGTGATCAATGGCGTTGGCCCGTTCAGCCATACTGGTGATGGTATCTATGAATGCTTTGCAAACATAAAAATTGCAGTGTGCATACGATGCTACCGTACTGTGTAAACCGAGTTAATGGTATTTGTGCATTACGCATAAACATTAGTGAGTCATAATTAACTTATATACCAGGCTTCCTGTGGAATGAAATGTGTTGTGCAGTGTATTCAAAATAAATCCCGTTATTATATTGATTTTTTTCAAGTTGCTACTTTCTTAGCCGATACTGGTATGTACTGACATTTATTGTGCCAGTTTACAGAGGTATCGGGAGCAGGAGCAGGAGCAGGTTCCAGCAAGTATCAATTCCCGGTGATTATTGTGGTATGTACCCGATTAGTATGAGGGATTATAATGAAAAAAATATTTGCCCCTTCCATCTTCCTGATGGACAAACTTCGTTATCCAGTCAAATTTGCCCTGATTTTTCTAATTGTGTTGATACCGTTGTTGGTGTTCAGTATCAACATGGTGAAAACTGTTGGTGGTGAAATCAGTTTCCTTGAAAAGGAACGTGCCGGCCTGAGTTATATCAGTGTCGTTAGACAGCCTATTGAGCATATCCAGCAACACCGGGGAATGACGGCTGCCTATTTAAGTGGGGCAACGGAGTTTCGGGATCGTATCCTGCAAAAACGTACAGTTGTCGATCAAAAAATAGCTGAGTTGCAGAAAATTGATAATGCGCTAGGTGCTCAACTGGAAACAGCCGGTATCTTCGGTCGCTTGCAGCAACAATGGCAGGCTATCAAAGCAAATTCCATGGATATGAGTCAGGTGGACGCCATCAAGTCCCATACCAAACTGATCAACGATATGCTGGCCCTGATGGGAGTGGTTGCGGATGCATCCGGGATCACACTGGATCCTCAGCTGGACAGTTATTATATGGGGGGGGCACTTGTCTCGGGTCTGCCGCATCTTCTGGAAAACATGGGGCAGGCTCGTGCCGTGGGTTCCGGGGTTGCCGCTAATGGTGAATTTGCTAACCAGAAAGTCTATGTGAGGTTGTCCGTTCTGGCTCAGAATATTCAGCAATATGGCAAAGTGCTTACCAAAAATCTGGGTTCGGTTTTCAAAGCAAATAAAGGCATCTCAAATGCCCTGGGGCAACAGGTTAGTGCAAATAATGAGGCCATTAAACAAATAGAAGAATTATTACATAAGGAATTACTGGATACGGATACAATTTCAATTAGTAGCCAGGCCGTGTTTGATACGGCGACAAAAGCCATTTCAGGTTCCTATGCTCTGTTTGATTCACTGGCACCAGAACTGGATAAGTTGTTTCTTGAACGCATAGATGCGAATAATACCTTTCAATTGGCCGTAACCAGTATGGTGGTGATTGTATTGGCATTGGTTGCATACCTGTTTTTCGGCTTTTATTATTCAGTCTGCCAGAGTATTGACAAAATCAATGAAGCAACAGAACAGCTGTCGAATGGTGATTTGACTGTTCATATTGAATTGAGCAGTCGTGATGAAATGAGTGAAGTGGCATCTCGCTTTAATCTGATGTCGGAAAAATTTAATGCCTTAATTCAGCAGATCATTAGCGCGGCAACACAATTGTCAGCGGCGGCGGAAGAAGTATCAGCAGTCGCAAAGGACAATGCTAAAAATGTTGATAGTCAACGTCATGAGACGGATCAGGTGGCAACTGCAATTAACGAGATGACCGCGACAGTACAGGAAGTCGCATCCAATGCCAGTAATGCGGCGGCGGCGGCTATGAATGCAGACAATGAAGCATCCAGTGGTATGGCTGTTGTAGGAAGTACGTCTCAGGTAATTACTCAGCTAGCAAATGACATTGAAAATGCGGCTGATGTCATTAAAGCAGTAGGCCAGGATAGTGATGCTATCGGGGGTGTGCTGGATGTGATTAAAGGTATCGCAGAGCAGACCAATTTATTGGCACTGAATGCGGCTATTGAAGCCGCGCGTGCAGGTGAACAGGGACGGGGCTTTGCCGTGGTAGCCGATGAAGTTCGGACATTGGCCAGCCGTACACAACAGTCTACGACTGAAATTGAAGACATGATCGTTAAGTTGCAAACCGGTTCACGTAATGCGGTGGAAGTCATGGATAAAAGCCGTGATCAGGCGCAGAAAGGCGTTGAGCAATCCGCTGAGGCAGCACAGGTGCTTGAGTCTATTACACAGGCTATTACCACCATTAATGAGATGAACACACAAATTGCCAGTGCTGCAGAAGAGCAAAGTGCTGTGTCAGAAGAGATTAACAGGAATGTGATCAGTATTAGTGACCTGTCTACGCAATCAGCGGCAAGTGCCGATCAGTCAACAGAATCGGCCAATGCGATGGCAAAATTATCAACCGACCTTGAGGGATTGGTATCACAATTTAAAATTCATTAAGCAACTATAGAGTTTAAGAACTTTAACTAACCCCGGTTCTACCGGGGTTTTTTTTATTCTAGCTATAAGAAGGTTTGGAGGGTATTTAAGTGGCCCGGCCAAGATAATACAGTGTGTTTTCGTTATTTAGTTCAACCCGATCGCCGGTGTTAAACCATCCCTCATAAACGCAGGTTGGTCCTTTAACATATAAAACTGAATTTTGTATTTTGTAATCGCAATAATACTGGTCACCCATTAACGATGCCGAGCGTATGGCTGTTTGTTGATAGGCGCTAACTTTCTCAATAGAATCGAAAACAGTATTAATGGTGACTGGACCAATTTCAGTCATTCCCCAGTTACACATAAAGGTTGCACCATGCTGCACAAAATTTTTGATGATGTGGAACGACACCTGATCACTACCACATGTGATGAACAAACCCTTTAGATTAATATCTGTAAATGTTTTTGTGTTAATCAACATTTGACAGTGTGTGGGCGTGAGATGAGTATGAGTAAATCCCTGTATATCATCCCAGAATCGATAAGCATTAAATGGTTTGATTTCGACATGAGCATTGATACTGAGAGCGGGGAGTGTTTGTGCCAGTAAACCGCCAGCATGTGACATACTGCAAACAGTAAGGATTCGACTCTGTTTTGTTATTTGTTGTGCATCCAGCGCAATTTTGTTCGCGGCGAGTAGTTTTGATGGTGGCTGAAAAATAGTTTTGCTGTCGCCTGTGGTTCCAGAACTTTTAAGTTCAAAGCCTTCACGAAGTAATATTTTCCAGTTTTCTTTATTTAGTAACATGGGAGATAAATATTCACCTGACAAAAGTTAGAGTGAAAGCAATTTGATATAACACAGCCAGTCATAATGTTGTTATGGTATTTAAATTCAGCTGTGTAGAAAGGTATTATTTTTATAATAATAGCGTAGTTATATATTAAACGCTTAAGGATAGTCTTTGGGCATTTTACCTTTTATGAGATAGGCAAAGGCAATGACCTCAGCAACGGCCAGATAGAGCATTTCAGGTATTTGATCACCGAGTTCAATTTTTGACAGGACTTTTACCAACTCTGGATTATCGTTAAGTGGTACATCGTGTTCCCGGGCGATGGCAAGGATCTGTTCCGCTACATCCCCGACACCTTTGGCGGTAACTTTAGGGGCTGTCTCACCATCATATTGCAGAGCGACAGCCAGGGTTGGGGTATTGTGCTGGTTTTTATCAGTCATGCCTGTTCATCCACTATTGGATTCATGATGGGTTCGGTAACGGGTTCGGGCTGGCCGAGAGTACATTCCAGTTCATTGATGTCTAAACCAGCAAGACGTAATCGGCTACCCAGCATATCCATGTACTGGTTAAACAGGGCGGACGTTTGTGTCTGTTCTGCATGAAACTGTACCGAGATATGCTTGTTACGCAAACTGACTGTGGCGTAGACCGGTCCCATGCCTTCGAGTTCAAATGCGATACGAACACTCCAGGTATGAGCAACTTGCTGACTGGACTGGTTTGCCTGTTCATCGGGATCGGTATAAGGCCAGTGTGGTTCGCGTTGAATGCGAATATCAAACAGGTTAATTCCATTTTCCGATCGTACAGGCAGTTCCATTGACCATAAACGTGACTGGCCCTGTTCTTCACTTTTTAGATGTTGAAATTGCTGCATGAGCATACGAGCCAATGCACCTTCTGACTGACGCATGAGTTCTTCTGCTGCACGGGTCGCAGGCTGGTTTGCAATGCTTGAGGCAACCTGAGCCTGCGCCTTAGGGTTTCGACTATTTAACTGGGCCTGGGTTGTGTGTTCGCCATTTTTAGAAGCCGGATTTGTTGATGTTCCTGTATATGCAGGTTGTGCTCGGTTACTCAGGCTGGCGGTTAATGTTCCTGGCGTTGATGCGGGGGCTGACGCCAGTGCAGCACTAGCTGGTTGTTGTTGCGGCGTTGGAATTGGGTGCTGAGCACGCAAAGCGGTTGCCAGGCGTAATAACTGGCTGCGTAGGTCCTGTTGTATCGGTATGGATTTATCTGTGCCAAGACGTAACAGGTTATTTTCCAGAAAAGGACCCGTATTATTAAGTGCCTGTTTCATTTCAGCTGGTTGACGTAAGTTAACCGCCGTGGGTAACTGGTTAAAAAGCTGCTGGGTCAGTTGGCGTATTTTGGGTTCAAGTAACATCGCTGTTTTGGGATCTCGCTGGATAAGCTCAAGATTGGCCAGCAGGGGGGGCAGTGGCTGTTGTTTTGGTAGTTGAGCCCGTAATTGCTGGGTCATGGCTGCCATATTCTCAATTTGCCTGGGCAGAAGCCTGAACTGGGGAGGTATACCAAGCTGCAGGAGCTGTAGTTGTACTTTGTCTCCGGGATTGAAGCTTGTGTTTGCAGGTGGGTTCTGTACCCTGATATCAGTACCCTGGATATTGAGAAATAACTGCTCGGGTGTCTGTGACTTCATCACCACGGCCTGAAAGATCTGGCCTGGTTGCCAGGCAGGGGGCAGGGTGGTGCGTGGAGCTGCACTCATAGTTTCCGGGCTTTTAGTAGGGTTATACTGCCGGAGAAAAATATCTGTCAGGTTTTTAATATCCATACTGATCTGCCGATAACCTCCTTAGCGGCGTAAATCGCAGATTCTGAATATTCGATTATAATTAACAGGATACACGCATTTTATAATAAAACTGCGAATTAAAATGAACCTGACAAAAAATAGTGCGTAATGACAAAACATCCTCCTTTATATGTACGTAAGCAGAACAAGGTAAGCGGACCTTTCCCTCCCAAGCAGATTTCACAGTCTTTGTTGCTGGGTCGTTTTAAATTGACCGATGAGGTGAGTGAGGATAAAGAAACCTGGGTGTTGATCCAGTCACGCCCGGAGCTGGTTCCTGATCTCATTCAGGCCGATCAGAATGATGAAGAAGTGAAGGAGAAACTTCAGGCCGCTCGTCGTTGGGCCGATGAACGCCGACCGGAACATGTCCCTGCTGAGGACTCGAATCGAGCACAGGAATCGCAGGAGACCATCGAATACCGACATAACCGGGAATCTGTGTACAAACGATTATTGTCCCGTAAGGAATTTTCTGGCATTCAAACCATTATAGTTTTAGCTATCTGTGCTGGGCTGGTGTATGCCAGTTTCCATGCCGCACCAGATCGCACGATTGATGAACCTGAGTGTGACAAACCAGCCAGTAATGGCATTGTCTGGCGTAATTGTATTATGAGTGGTTTACAGTCATTACATTCCGAATTGAACAAGGCGGTACTCGATAGCGCCATTCTTAGTAATGCGAATTTCTTTGCTTCGGATCTAAGCGAAGCGAGTGTGATGTATACCAACCTGAGTCTGGCAAATCTTAGCTATGTTAATTTCACAAATGCCAATCTAAAAGGCAGTAATTTACAGCATGCTGATTTAAGCCATGCGAATTTAACCAATGCAAACCTGTCCTATGTCGATCTAAGTAATGCCAAACTCCAGGGCGTTATTTTTGATGGTGTGATACTGGATAATGCTATCTGGGTAGATGGTCAGGTATGTATGCCAGGCTCAGTGGGTAGTTGTAATACAAGGAAATAATAATCTAAGGAAACTCTGATTAATTCCGTTCGCCCTGAGCTTGTCGAAGGGTTTAACACGTAAAACAATGATTTTAAGATAGTTCCCATTCATGGTTCGACAAGCTCACCACGAACGGGGGAATTAATCAGAGTTTCCTTAGATTACCCTCAACAGATTTAACTTAACGTTTTACATCTTCAACGGTATAACGAAAAATCTTGATGGTATCAGACCAGTAGTCGGCAGGCAGACCAGCCTTTAACTTTAAATGGCTAAGAAACTGTTCAGTTGTTGGCAGGCTCTCCCACACCGATGGTAAAAAAGTACCTCGTCGTCCCTGCTCTTCCAGTACCAGTCCGTCGATACCCGGATGAATCTTTTCTAACAGATCAGCCTGTGAATCAAAGGCTACTGGCTCTGATGGGGTAAGGATTGAAATATGGTATTCAAGCTGATCAAATTCATTCTCGCTCAAAGCAGGAAAACGAGGATCGCGAAAAGCCGCGGCATAGGCGTTTTCAGCCACATCTTCCACTAATGAACGCCAGGCTTCCAGGCTTCCAATACAACCCCGTAGTTCACTCTTAATATGTAACGTCACAAAGCAGGCGCGTTGTGCCTGTAAATCCGGGGAATAGTCCTGTGAGTCAGGTTTTAATGGTGAACCAGTTTCAAGCCCCTGTTTAATAGAGGCGGCCGCAAGATCAAGCAGGGTATTTTTATCGTTGTCGTTAAGCATGGTGGCTATAAAACAAATAGGCACCATAACCAACAACTTGATCACGAGGCCCCGCGGTATCGCCAGAATTACGCAAATCAACGGTCTCGATCTGCATATTCTTTTGTTTCGCAAGTAATAGCAGTCCATTGATCGGGTTACGTCCACAGGCATCACCATATTGAATGGCAGATGGGTTCAAGGTTTCTATAGCATGACTGGTGGCCTGATCCATTTCTTTGGCCGTGGAGTAATCATGGTAATGACTCAAATCTGAACTAATGACAATTAAGGTATGTTCATCCCCCCAGAGCTGTTCAAGCACTTCGGCCACACTTTGTGAATCTGCATCACCCACGACTAATGGAACAAGAACAAAGTCATCCAGTACTTTCTGTAGAAAGGGGAGTTGTACTTCCAGGCTGTGTTCATAGAGATGAGCCATATCATTTTCATTGACCTGGGGGAAGTCATTCAGTCTGTCGAGACTCGCACGGTCTAACGGTATAGGGCCCAAAGGTGTGATGTAGTGTGTTGCGCTACTGGTTGCCAGGCCTGTAAATGGAACTCGATGGGAAGGGCCAAGCAAAACCACACGATTGATTCTTGCATGGGATGGAATCTGGGTGCAGTAGGCGCTGGCGGCCACAGGTCCTGAGTAGATATAACCCGCATGGGGCACAATGATGGCTTTTGGTGTGATTTCCTTCGTAGAGCGGTGCTTTGCGGCTTGTGAAAGAAAATCATCAATCTGTTGATTTAATTCCTGTGCATCGGCGGGATAGAATGTCCCCGCAACAGCAGGTTGTCTAATATTTTCTGACATGGCAATTCAGCTACGTATTTGCAGGAGATACACCTATATATAGGTGTTCCTGGAAAAGGATCAAGCTGTCTGGCTGATAATGATCAGTCTACGCATAAAACACAGACCAGAAACACAGGCAATGTTCTGGTTTCGTCATCCCGGGTATGTTACAAATAAGCCCGCCAAAATGCCGGAATAATCAGGTATCCCGCTGTATTTAGAAATTATCTAAAACTGCTGTAGTAGCTTGTATGAATAGAATCATGTTTAAAAAATGATTTGCCATTAATTCATTATCGGTTTAAGAAATTTTTATCGTTAGATTATATTATTAATACTGGAAAGAGGTTTTTAATGATTCAACAAGTTCGAATTGGTTTGCTCACCGTCTCTGATCGTGCCAGCCGCGGTGAATATGAAGACCTCGGTGGACCCGCTATGAAAGCCTGGTTTGAAAAGGCATTGACCAATAAATGGGAAGCGGTACCTCGCCTGGTTCCTGATGAACAGGCACAGGTTGAAGCGGCTTTAATTGAACTTGCTGATAAAGAGAAATGCTGTTTGATTGTCACTACCGGTGGAACTGGACCAGCATTAAGAGATATAACTCCTGAAGCCACAAAAGCGGTCTGTCAGAAAATTCTCGATGGTTTTGGAGAACAAATGCGAGCCGTCTCGTTACAGTATGTTCCTACCGCCATTCTTTCACGCCAGATTGCAGGCATACGTGGACAAAGTTTGATTATTAATTTACCCGGTAAACCTTCGGCCATTGATGATTGTTTAAATGCAGTGTTCCCTGCGGTGCCTTATTGTATTGATTTGATCGAAGGGCCATATCTTGAAAGTGACGAATCAGTGATCAAGGCTTTCCGCCCCAAGCACGCCAAAAAGCCTGAAACTAAATAAATCAATAGATAATAAATATAGATATGGAACAGTTGAATAAAGCGGATAATCTGCATGAACTTGTTCTGGCCGTGCAAAGTTGTCTTGAAAAATCTGATGTATATTTTGGGCATGGGACTGATAATGCGCTGGATGAAGCCGCCTGGATGGCCTCCCATGTACTGGGCTTAGCTCCGGACTTTGATGATGACGCCCTGTCCCATCCAGTCACTCAAAAAGAAAAAGATACAATTGCTCAGATGTTAGAGCAGCGCATCAATAAACATGTTCCATTATCGTATCTTATAAATGAAGCCTGGTTTGGGGGTCTCCCTTTTTATGTTGATGAACGAGTCTTAATCCCTCGTTCTCCCATCGCAGAGTTAATCCATGCCCAGTTTTATCCCTGGGTAGAAGCCGAAAATGTTCATCGAGTATTAGATCTTTGTACTGGCAGTGCCTGTATTGCCATCGCCTGTGCTTATGCTTTTCCTGATGCTCTGGTGGATGCCAGTGATGTTTCTGCTGAGGCACTGGCGGTGGCGCAGATGAATGTGGAAAAACATGAGCTTGAATCACGCCTGCAGTTGTTCCAGTCCGATCTATTTAACCAGATTCCACCACAACGATATGATGTGATTGTGTCCAATCCACCTTATGTCGATGCCGAGGACATGGCCGCTTTACCGGCTGAGTACCACAATGAGCCAGAACTGGGGCTGGCGGCAGGTGAGCAAGGGCTGGATCTGGTGATTCCCATGTTGCGTGATGCGAAAGATTACCTGACAAAAAATGGGATTATGGTTATCGAAGTCGGAAACAGTGCTGAGGCACTGGGCCAACGTTTTCCTCATATTCCTTTTGTCTGGATGGAGTTCGAATATGGGGGCGAAGGGGTATTTTTACTCGATGCGAGACAGATTTCCGATTATCATGATGACTTTGTTGCTGCGGCAGAAGAATTGAAAGCCTGAAATGGCTGGTTAGACTGGAGAATAATATAAATGATGAAGCGACCTGCAACGATGGATGTCTACATTGACCTGGTAAACCAGGCTCTTGTTGAGGTAGAAGAATTACGTTTTTCCATCGAATATGATGAAGAATTTATGGAAGATGCGATGGGTTTTGTAGGGCAACTGGAAAGTCAGTTGAAAGAAATGGAAGCCAGTATGAAGGATGGCTCTTATCAGTTTGTGGATGAAGATTTGCCGTTTATGGCTACAGTCAAAAGCCACCACCAGGTGATCCTGCCATTTAAGGGACTCTTAAGTCAGATTAACAATACCCATCGTCAGGGATTAGAAGAAGAATAGCGGATTTCGCCTGTTTCCACTGGTGCCAGCAGGTACCAGACAGGCAGACTTGCTATACTCCCTGATACATCGAGATTTATTGAATTTTCATCCACACCTCGTCGGAAAGTTATGAGTAAAGCCATTTTTGATCCTGATCTGATTCGTCGATACGACAAAGCGGGTCCACGTTATACTTCTTATCCTACTGCGGTTCAGTTCCATACTGAATTTACCGTAGATGATTACAAGGCTCAGATTGAGGCCAGTAATCAGAGCGGCAATCCATTGTCGTTATATTTCCATATTCCATTTTGCGATACCGTTTGTTTTTATTGTGGCTGCAGTAAAATTGCAACCAAGGATCGAAGTCGGGCGGCACCTTATTTACAACGAGTGTACAAAGAAATGGAAATGCAGAGTGCCTTGTTTAATAAGGATCGTCAGGTAGAGCAACTTCATTGGGGCGGTGGAACACCAACTTTTATTAGCCATGATGAAATGCGTGAATTGATGGCCAATACACGCAAGTATTTTCAGTTGGCCGGTGACGATAAAGGTGAGTACTCAATAGAAATTGATCCACGTGAAGCAACATCGGATACGATCGCATTATTACGTGAACTGGGTTTCAATCGTATGAGCCTAGGGGTGCAGGATTTTGAACCCAAGGTGCAAAAAGCGGTTAATCGCATTCAATCAGAAGAACAAACCTTTCTGGTTTTGGATTCTGCACGTAAAGAAGGTTTTCATTCGGTCAGTATTGATCTGATCTATGGTCTACCTTTGCAAACGGCGGATTCATTTAATAACACCCTGGACAAAGTACTGGAGATGGGGCCAGATCGACTTTCTGTCTTCAACTATGCGCATTTGCCAGAGATATTTAAACCGCAGCGCCGTATTAATGAAGATGAACTCCCGCCTGCAGATGAAAAACTGGCTATCTTAAAGAACACAATTGATAAGTTAACCAGTGCCGGCTATGACTATATTGGCATGGATCATTTTGCTAAACCGGATGATGAACTTGCCGTTGCACAGAATAATGGTACGTTGTATCGAAATTTCCAGGGATATTCTACTCATGCCGATTGTGATCTGATCGCACTTGGTGTGACTTCAATCGGTAAGGTTGGAGATTGTTACGCACAAAACCTGAAAACTATGGATGAATATACTGCAAGTATTGATAAGAATGAGCTGGCAATATTCCGTGGTATTACATTAAGTGCAGATGATGTATTAAGACGTGAAGTAATTAACCAGTTAATCTGTCACTTTGCATTGAAATTTTCAAAAATCGAAAAGCAGTTTAATATTCAGTTCAGTGATTATTTTTCCTGCGAACTGGACGCATTGAAACAAATGCAGACCGATGGTCTGGTTGATGTTTCTAATGATAGTATTACAGTAACAGCGGCAGGAAAATTTCTGATTCGAAATATCTGCATGGTATTTGATATCTATTTACGTAATCGGGATAAACAACGTTTTTCTAAAGTGATTTAGCATTAGGTAAAGTCTACACATAAGAATTAATAAATATGTCAGGAAATAGCATAGGCAAAGTTTTTGTAGTCACTGGATTTGGTGAGAGCCACGGTCCAGCCATTGGTTGTATTGTCGATGGTTGTCCTCCAGGAATGGAGTTGAGTGAATCTGATTTACAGAATGATCTGGACCGTCGTAAACCGGGCACCAGTCGTCATACTACTCAACGTCGTGAGGCGGATGAAGTACAGATTTTGTCAGGTGTTTTTGAAGGTAAAACCACTGGCGCACCGATTGGTTTGATTATTCATAACACCGATCAGCGTTCAAAAGATTATTCTAAAATTATGGACCGTTTCCGTCCCGGTCATGCCGACTATACCTATCAGCAAAAATACGGTATTCGTGACTATCGCGGCGGCGGTCGTTCTTCAGCGCGCGAAACCGCGATGCGTGTTGCGGCGGGTGCGATTGCAAAAAAATATCTTAATGAAAAACTGGGTATCCAGATCCGTGGTTATATGTCAGAACTGGGTCCGATTAAAGCTGACGCCTTTGACTGGGCTGCCGTTGGCGAGAATGCTTTTTTCTTTCCTGATGCCGGCAAAGTCACTGAACTGGAAACTTACATGGATGCCTTGCGTAAGGAAGGTAATTCAGTTGGTGCTCGGATCAATATCGTTGCCACCGGTGTTCCACCCGGTTTAGGCGAACCAATTTTTGATCGACTGGATGCTGAACTGGCTCATTCACTCATGAGTATTAATGCGGTTAAAGGTGTTGAAATTGGAGCAGGTTTCGAATCCGTAGTACAAAAGGGCACGGAACATCGTGATGAAATCACACCAGAAGGTTTCCTTTCCAATCATGCCGGTGGTGTACTGGGCGGGATTTCTTCTGGCCAGGATATTGTTGCCAGTATCGCCTTAAAAGCAACCTCCAGTTTACGTCTGCCCGGTCAAAGTGTGGATTTAAACGGCCAGTCAGTGGAAGTCGTAACAGAAGGTCGACATGATCCCTGCGTGGGGATTCGTGCAACCCCTATTGCAGAAGCCATGATGGCTATTACGTTAATGGATCATGTCTTGCGTCATCGGGCACAAAATTTGGATGTACAGTCACAGACTCCCATTATACCTTCATCGGTATAATAAAATATCGTTATTAACGCAAAGGACGCGGAGGCGCAGAGAACGCTAAGTTTTATATAATTAAGAAAATATTTAAATAATAGTAACCTGTATTTTAAGAATAGCTTTTTGTTATGACAATTAATCCAGGTTAACTAAAATATTTTCTCTGCGATCTTCGCGTCTCTGTGCCTTTGCGTTGTTTCAATATTTTTTACCAGGTTGCTTTATTAATGCCTTATTGGCGACTTTCCGGTTTTTATCTTTTCTACTTTGCCAGCCTGGGCGCTTTGCTGCCTTACTGGGGACTTTATCTCCAGTCACTTGATTATGATGCCACTGAGATCGGAACCCTCATGGCCATCATTATGGCGACTAAAATTATTTCACCCAATGTATGGGGCTGGGTCGCTGATCATACGGGCAAGCGTATGGCCATTGTCCGCTTTGGTTGCCTGGCGGGCATGTTGGCATTTGTCGGTGTCTTCTTTAGTGAGTCATTTTTCTGGTTGGCATTGGTTATGGTGTTGTTCAGTTTTTTCTGGAATGCCACCTTACCGCAATTTGAAGCCACTACCTTTTATCACCTCGGTGATCAGATCCATCGGTATAGCAGCATTCGGCTATGGGGCTCAGTTGGTTTTATTGCAACGGTTTGGGGACTGGGTGGCTTTCTGGATGGTCAGGGAATTAGCTGGTTGCCGCATATATTATTGCTGTTGTTTATCGGCATATGGCTCAGTAGCCTTGTTGTACCCGAAGAAGCAGCAGGGCATCTGTCCCTTGATCACGAACCATTAAGAAAAGTATTAACCCGTCCAGCAGTCATTGGTTTATTTGTGGCCTGTTTTTTAATGCAGGCCAGCCATGGTCCTTATTACACATTCTATTCAATTTATATGACTGAGTACGATTACTCTCTGTCTTTCATCGGTGGTATGTGGGCCTTAGGTGTCATTGTTGAAGTCTTAATGTTTTTATTCATGCACCGACTTGTGCCTAAATATGGGTTAAGAAACTTATTACTGGCAAGTTTGCTTTTGGCCTCGGTACGCTGGCTCATTACAGCTTTTTACCCTGAGACATTAGTTCTGGTTATATTTGCACAATGTCTGCATGCCGCAACGTTTGGGGTTTACCATGCCGCATCAATTCAGTTGATCCATCATTATTTTAGCGGTCGCCATCAGGGCAAAGGTCAGGCGCTATATAGTAGTTTAAGTTTTGGTGCTGGTGGAGCCATTGGAAGTTTCTATAGCGGTTATTTATATGAAGGTTTCGGAGCCTGGAGTATGTTTGTTGCGGCGGCGGTGTTAAGTACATTAGGTTTTATCATTGCCTGGTATTTCGTTCCTCAAAGCGAATAAGTACTACGAGCATCTACTTTGGTGTTCTAAATTTATAGCTATCAAGTTGCAGCCTGTGAAGGTCGATACAGGCAATATAAATAAACAAATACACGGATAAATATATGGGAAATGACCCCGTTTATGATGTACTTATTATTGGTGGTGGTGTATCAGGTACGGCACTTTTATATGAGCTGGCCCAATTTACAGATCTTAAGCACCTGGCTTTAGTTGAAAAATACGATTCAGTTGCTGCGGTCAATTCAAACGCGTGCAATAACAGTCAGACCCTGCACTGTGGTGATATCGAAACCAACTACACGCTCGAAAAAGCTGTGCAGGTTAAAAAAACAGCCGACATGCTGGTGAGCTATACCGATAAACTTCCACAATGCAATCATATTATCTTTAAACATCCCAAGATGGTTATTTCTGTTGGTGAACAGGAAAGTGAAGTTCTAAAACAACGATATGATGTATTCAAACAGGCTTATCCTTCTATGCGGTATTTGCAGGAGGATGAGATTGAAAAACTGGAACCCAATGTATTAATAGGTCGCACGGAAAAAGTTAACGCAATTTCAATTACAGATGAATATACCGCGGTTAATTTTGCCGAGCTTTCCGAGTCTTTTATCGTACAGGCACAACAACAGAAATCAAAAGATATTAATGTTTCACTTTCTACCTATGTTGAGAATATAGAACAGGAAGGTGATACTTATCGTATTAATACGGATAAAGGAACTTTTAACGCCCGATTTGTGGTTGTCTGCGCAGGTGGGCACAGCCTGTTGTTTGCTCATCGAATGGGGTATGGGCTGGAATATTCCTGTTTACCTATGGCCGGTAGTTTTTATTACGTGCCAAAGCTATTAAATGGCAAGGTCTACACCATGCAAAATGACAAACTGCCATTTGCCGCATTACATGGTGACCCGGATATATTGATTGAAGATAAAACCCGTATTGGTCCCACAGCATTAGTTGTTCCTATGCTGGAACGGCATAAGTGGAAGACCCTGCCTGAATTTTTCCAGTCATTGCGTTTTGATCATAAAGTAGTGCAGGTATTCTGGGACCTGTTAAAAGTAGCGGATATTCGAAACTATATTATTCGGAATATTCTTTTTGAAGTACCTTTTATTCGTCGTCGCCTGTTTTTACAGGATGCGCACAAAATTATTCCTTCTTTAAGATTAAAGGATCTTCGCTTTGCCAGAGGGATCGGTGGAGTACGTCCGGTGATGGTTGATAAAAAAAATCGCAAGCTGCATCTGGGTGAAGCCAAGATTGATACGGGTAAAGGACTGGTCTTCAATATGACACCCTCACCTGGTGCCACCAGTTGTTTAGGCAATGCCGAAAAAGATATGCGGATTATTGCAGACTATCTGGGTTGTAAGATTGACGAGCAGACATTTAGAGAAATGTTTCCCAAGTAATGACATATAGCCATTTTCTACATTAGAGATATTACTCATGAAAGGCTGGTTTCGGCCAAAGGACACTCTGATAATTACGAGCAAATAACCGTTTACACTCTTTATCGGAAGTTAAAGCTATGTGGTTCTATTTATCAAGATGATTCTAAGCAGCCGTTCAAAAACGGCTAAATATGTATTCCTGCTATCCGTTCACTTATTCGTTCTCTTCTGTTTATTAACTCTGCACTACCTGTTCCCTGGTTGCCAATTCCCGTAATCCTTCCACTGCCTGCGCCATCACTGGATTGTCCGTATCGCGTGGGTAAACCATGTAGGCAGGATGAATATACTCCGGCGAGCCTGGCACACGATATAAGCGACCTGCACTAATAAAAGATGCCGCCATGCGTGCGGGTAAAAAACAGCTGCCACCGTTGGCAAGGATGAGCTGGATACCGAGCCAGCCAATGTTGGCGATCTGTGGGGGTCGTTCGAGGTCAGGATAACTCTGTGCATGTTGGGTATAGAATCCCGGTCCCCATTCTATATATATGTAATCCTCTCCTGGGCCAGTATCGTCTGCATGACTGCTAACTAACACCAGGGTTTCATCAAACAGGTGTTCAACGATCAAGCCAGGGTTGTGGCTCGGCGTGTACATGAGGCCAATATCCAGGCTGCCTTCGATCAGCCGATGCATCAGGTTTTCTTCAAAACCGATCTCGCTGCGAATAACCACATCGGTGGTCCGTTGTCGCATCCAGCCCACCCACCGCGATAAAAATCCCTCCCATAAGGCAATGCGCCCACCAATACGGATACTGGCGCGGTAGCGTTCGGGCAGGCCAATATCATCGCGGGCCTGGTCAGCGGTGAGTACCAGCCGTTTGGCATAAACGAGAAAACGCCGACCGGCAAGTGTGAGGCTGGCTCCGGAGCGATTGCGAGTAAACAGGCGGGCACCGAGTTCGTCTTCCAGGCGCAGGATTCGCGCACTCACTGTCGATTGGGTCAAGTGGAGCTGGCGGCTGGCTTCCAGGAAACTACCATGGGCGGTGATCGCAAGAAAGGTGCGGGCCTGGTTGATATCCACTTTACTCCTCCTCCTGTTCACTGCTTAGTATCGAATATATCGATATTAGATAGTAAAAGATATCGTTTTACTAGTGTTAATTGCTGACGATATAGTAATAAACACTTATATACAGGAGAGCATATTATGCAAAACAACACACAATTTGTTCGTGACAATGAAGGTTATATGGTCGATCCCGAGGACTGGAATGATAATCTGGCGCGTGAACTGGCTGCCGAAGAAGGTCTGGAACTCACAGAGGCATATTGGCCAGCACTACGTTTCATGCGGGACTATTGGCGTGAGCATAAAATTGCACCTGATGTACGCCATGTAATTAAATATCTGGCTGAAACGCATGGTTATGATAAAAAGCAAGCCAAACAGGAATTGTTTGACCTATTCCCCTATGGTTATGTCAAACAGGCCTGCAAGATCGCCGGTATGCAACGGCCACGTGGCTGGAGTACTGGCTGAGCAGGCTATGTCTGGTCAACTGGATTTATTAAAGACACGGCATGAATAACGCCATGCATGTATTCAATAACGTTATCGGACTCGGGAGCAACAAGGTCAGTACGCAGATATTTTGTGCCTTAGTAATTTTCAGAATTTATACTTATATTAGTTTAGTGTGGTTAATTGTCGGAATTCATCACCCCAAGCGTGAATTAAAATCACCAGAACTGGTATCAGTATAATAAATAAGCGCAGGATATTTCGCATTCGTTGATTTGCTGATCGCATTTCCATGTAGTAGTCAATCACAATACCGCCTTTAAAGGCGATGAGACTGACTACAGTCATGGTGAGCAACCAACTAGCATGACCGGTTTCTCCCAATGCCGCACCAACAAAGGTAAGACCTATTAGCACTAACCAGATTTTTTCCGCGTGTCCTATCATAGTTGCATTTATCTCAGAATGTAGAAGAAGGGAAAAATCACAAGCCAGATAATATCCGTGGTATGCCAGTAGAGTGCAGCCGCTTCCAGTCCACTGTAATTGTCTGATGAGTATGATCCGGCCCCTGTGTGTACTGCAACCCACATTAAGCCCAGCAGCCCCCAGCATACATGTACCAGATGGTTTAGTGTCAGGTAGTAATAAACTGTATAGAAGACCCCAGCTTCACCGTGAACACCATGGTCGATATTCCAGCGGATCTCATAATACTTTACGATGGGATAACCAAAGCCCAGAACAATTGCCATGATAATCCAGCGTAATGCACTTTGGTTTTTATTAATGCGAATAGCGTTCACTGCTTTCACCATGCAGTATCCGCTGGTGAGCAACAACAGGGTGATGGTAGTACCCGCTAAAGTGACGAGTTTGTTGGGGCCGGTTAAAAAAGCCTCTGGATTATGTGCCTTGGCCACGAGATAGACGCAGAACAACATAAAGAATTCAACCAGTACGCAGAATATACCAACCCAGATACCACTGTTTCCTGGAATGCGACCCTGAAGGGTTGTTTTTGTGTCTACTGCCACAGGAAGAGAATTGGAGGAAAAGATTCTCATTGTGTAATTATACAGTAAACTGAATGGCGTTTTGCCCCTTCTCTGATTGTTAATATGTCACCCTTTATGTCCAGCCACGGGATGTTAGCAGATGATAGAATCAGACAATCAATTTAAAATCGCCATCATGGCTTTTGCTGCATTTGAAAGTGTGCGTTGACGATGCCAGATAAAACCCAGTTGCCGGCTGATTTGTAGTTCTTTAATTTTTAGTACATATAAATCGTTATCTAACATTGTCAAAGGTAGAATACTCCAGCCCATTCCGATGCTCACCATCATCTTGATGGTTTCCAGATAATTAGTCGACATTCTGATTTTGAGTTTTTTCCCCTGCAAAGCGATGGCTTGTTCAATCGTTTCACGGGTATAGGTACCCTGCTCAGGCAGAATAGCGGAGTAGTGTAATAAGTTATCCAGGGTTATTTTTTTTTGTTTCACTAGCGGATGATCGGGGGCGGTAACAACGGCTAAAGGATCATGCCAGATGGGTTTACTATTCAATTCTATGGGGACTTCCTGTGGCAGGGTGAGAATACCGATTTCAAGATCGCCATGACGAACAGTTCTGGAAATTTCTTCTGATGCCATGAACCGTAAATCCAGTTCCACCTGCGGATACTCAGTACTGAACTGTCTAAGTATGGGCGGTAAACGGTGCAGGCCAATATGGTGACTGGTGCCAATGCTTAAGTGGCCACTGACTTCACCAGATAAATTGGAGATAGCTCGACGGCTATCATCGACCTCAAGCAGGATACGTTGGGCACGTGGAAACAGGGCCTGACCACTTTCAGTCAGGGTGACACTTCGGCCAATTCGGTCAAATAGCTGGGTGTCCAGTTCGGCTTCCAGACTGGCGATACGTTTGCTCACGGCGGGCTGGGTCAGGAACAGCTTTTCGGAAGCGCGTGAGAACGAACCACATTCCGCAACGGTGATAAAAGCATTCAGGCTGGCTATATCCATGGTATTCCTGTCTGGAATGACAAATATAAAAATAATGAATTTGAGTAATAGTATAGGTGAGGCTAGAATTCAAGGCATCTGAAATATTGAAGTAAGAGTCAGGAACAAACGCAAAGGCGCTATGACGCAGAGACTGCAAAGTTATTTGTAATTGCAGTTTTAGCAAGATGTATTTGTTTTTCCTGGCGAACTTTGCGTCTTAGCGCCTTTGTGTTGAGATCTTTGTTAGAAACATTAGGTGAGATAAAAATGGCGGGTAAAACTTTATACGACAAATTGTGGGATGCCCATGTGGTTCGTGACAACGGCGACGGGACGGCTTTGCTTTATATTGATCGTCACCTTGTGCATGAAGTGACTTCACCGCAGGCCTTTGAAGGACTGCGTATTGCTGGACGTAAGCCCTGGCGTGTTGATGCCAATCTGGCGACGCCCGACCACAATGTACCAACCACGACAAAAGAACGTCACAGTGGAGTAGAAGGCATTGTCGATCCTATTTCTCGTTTACAGGTCGAAACCCTGGACCAGAACTGTGAAGAATTTGGCATCACCGAATTCAAGATGAATGACATACGTCAGGGGATCGTGCATGTGATTGGCCCGGAAGAGGGCGCGACTTTGCCCGGTATGACTGTGGTCTGTGGTGATTCCCATACTTCAACACACGGTGCCTTTGGCGCGCTGGCCTTTGGGATTGGTACCTCTGAAGTTGAGCACACATTGGCAACCCAGTGTCTGGTACAGAAGAAATCCAGAGCCATGTTGGTAAGTGTGGATGGCAAAGCGCCAGAAGGGGTGACAGCTAAAGATATTGTGCTTGCGGTGATTGGCAAAATTGGCACAGCCGGTGGGACTGGTTTTGCGATTGAATTTGGTGGTGAAGCCATTCGTGATTTATCCATCGAAGGCCGCATGACCTTATGCAATATGGCCATTGAAGCTGGCGCTCGTGCGGGTATGGTGGCGGTAGATGAGAAAACTATCGACTACGTCAAAGGCCGTCCCTATGCACCCAAAGAGGAATACTGGGAGCAGGCCGTGGCCGACTGGCAAACCTTGCACAGCGATACCGATGCGCAGTTTGATGAAGTAGTCCACATTGATGCAACGGCATTAAAACCACAGGTCACCTGGGGAACATCACCAGAGATGGTCGTAGATGTGAGTAGTAAGGTGCCCGATCCGGCGAGTATTGATGATAGTGTAAAAAGTGATGGTATGAAAAAAGCCCTGGCCTATATGGGACTGGAAGCCAATACGCCCATCACTGATATTACTGTCGACAAAGTTTTCATTGGTTCCTGCACCAATTCTCGAATTGAAGATATGCGTGCTGCGGCCACCGTTGCCAAAGGTCGTAAGGTGGCTGATAACATCAAGCTGGCCATGGTTGTTCCAGGTTCGGGCCTGGTGAAACAGCAGGCGGAAGAAGAAGGTCTGGATAAGATCTTTGTTGAGGCTGGTTTTGAATGGCGCGAGCCGGGTTGTTCTATGTGTCTGGCGATGAATGCCGATCGTCTTGAACCTGGTGAGCGTTGTGCCTCGACCTCTAACCGTAATTTCGAAGGTCGACAGGGGCAGGGAGGGCGTACCCATCTGGTCAGTCCTGCCATGGCCGCCGCCGCTGCGATTGCGGGTCATTTTATTGATGTACAGGATTTATAAATAATATTTTTTTAAACGCGAAGACGCAAAGGCATGAAGCTCGCAAAGCTTTATTAGATTAATAATTTCTCTGCATTCTTTGTGACTTTGCGTTAAAAGCCTTGAAGAGTAATAGTATGGACAAATTTACAACATTTACCGGTATTGTCGCACCTATGGATCGACCTAATGTCGATACCGATGCGATTATTCCCAAACAGTTTCTGAAATCCATTAAGCGTAGTGGTTTTGGACCAAACCTGTTTGATGAATGGCGTTATCTGGATCATGGTGAGCCAGGTATGGATAATAGCAATCGGCCTTTAAACAGCGATTTTGTTTTGAACCAGGAGCGTTATACTGGAGCTCAGGTTCTGTTGGCGCGGGAAAACTTTGGTTGTGGTTCCAGTCGTGAGCATGCTCCCTGGGCACTGGAAGATTTTGGCTTTAAAGTGATCATTGCGCCAAGTTTTGCGGATATCTTTTTTAACAACAGTTTTAAGAATGGGTTATTACCCATTATTCTTGATGCGGATGTAGTCGATGCCTTATTCAAAGAAGTGGAAGCGACACCCGGTTACAGTTTAAAAGTTGATCTTGAAAACCAGACAATTAGTAAACCGAATGGTAATGACATAAGTTTTGATATTGATGAATTCCGCAAGTATCGCCTTATAAATGGTCTGGATGATATTGGTCTGACCTTACAGCAGGTTGATGACATCAAGGCCTATGAAGCTAAACGCAAACAACAGGCACCGTGGCTTTTTTAGTGACGAGTGACTAGTAACGAGGGACGAGGCCTTAATTTTATTTAGTTTTTTTGTAACTAGAAACTCGTCACTCGTTCCTTGCCAGGTATGAGTAAAATTTTTTATTTATAAATATAGGATTCAAAAAATGGTAAAGAAGATAGCAGTCCTTCCTGGTGACGGTATCGGTCAGGAAATCGTTGCCGAAGCGGTTAAAGTCATCGACTGTCTGAAGAAAGACTTTGGTTTTAATGTGGAAACTGAAGAAGCCCTTGTTGGTGGTACGGCCTACGATGATTGCGCTACACCTTTACCGGATTCAACCCTGGAACTCTGTAAAGCCTCTGATTCGATTTTGTTGGGTGCCGTGGGCGGCTATAAATGGGAATCACTGGATATTGCAGTGCGTCCTGAAAAAGGCCTGCTAGGTTTACGCTCAGGTCTGGAACTATTTGCGAACTTACGTCCAGCAATTCTTTATCCTCAGCTTGCCGATGCTTCTACCCTGAAACCTGAGGTGGTGTCTGGTCTGGATATTATGATCGTACGTGAATTAACCGGTGGTATTTACTTCGGTCAACCTCGAGGTATACGTACCCTGGATAATGGTGAACGTCAGGGCTATAACACACTGGTCTATAGTGAATCTGAAATTGATCGCATTGCTCGTGTGGCTTTTGATATTGCGGGTAAGCGTGATGGCCGTCTTTGTTCTGTGGATAAAGCCAATGTACTGGAATGTACCGAACTCTGGCGTGAAGTAGTAACGCGTGCAGGTGAAGAGTATAAGAATGTTGAATTGAGTCACATGTACGTGGACAATGCGGCTATGCAACTGGTGCGTGCACCTAAACAGTTTGATGTGATGGTTACCACCAATATGTTTGGTGATATTC
Organism: Gammaproteobacteria bacterium; assembly: GCA_026196045.1. Classification (GTDB taxonomy): domain Bacteria; phylum Pseudomonadota; class Gammaproteobacteria; order UBA6429; family Thiohalophilaceae; genus JAPHRJ01. Next base: position 10,892 of record JAPHRJ010000107.1, on the reverse strand, counting down.
TTTCGGATTGTGCCGCTATGCTGACCGGCTCCATTGGTATGTTGCCTTCGGCATCTCTGAATGCCAACAGCAAAGGTATGTATGAACCTATTCATGGTTCAGCTCCTGATATTGCTGGTCAGAACGTAGCAAACCCATTGGCAACCATTCTTTCTGTTGCGATGATGCTACGCTACAGTCTTGATGAAGCGAGCATGGCGGATCAAATTGAAGCGGCGGTACAGAAAGTACTGGATCAAGGTCTGCGTACCCAGGATATTTATAGCGAAGGTACAAAGAAAGTTAGTACCAGTGACATGGGTGATGCTGTTGTTTCTGTGCTGCAGCAACAATAGTGACGAGGCACTAGTGACAAGTGACGAGAAAATAATTTTTATCCCTTGTAACTTGTAACTTGTAACTTGTAACTTGTAACTTTTAATAAGTCCTATTAATTTTTAATAAATAGCATTAATTTAGAGGCAGGAAGATGAAAAGAGTAGGTTTGGTTGGTTGGCGCGGTATGGTCGGTTCAGTGCTGATGCAACGTATGCGCGATGAAAATGATTTTGCTGCAATTGATCCTGTGTTCTTTACAACGTCACAGACGGGACAGTCTGGCCCGGATGTAGGTAAAGATGTGCCTACATTAAAAGATGCGAAAAGCATTGATGAACTCAAGGATATGGAAGTTATTCTGTCCTGTCAGGGCGGTGGTTATACTGAAGAAATATATCCAAAACTACGTGCAGCTGGCTGGAAAGGCTACTGGATTGATGCGGCTTCAACACTACGTATGAAGGATGAGAGCATTATTGTGCTTGATCCCGTTAATATGGATGTGATCAAAAACGGTTTAAGTAATGGTGTAAATACGTTTGTTGGTGGTAACTGTACGGTCAGTTTGATGCTCATGGCATTAGGTGGTTTATTCCAGAATGATCTGGTTGAATGGATTACGCCAATGACTTATCAGGCAGCTTCTGGTGCCGGTGCACGTAACATGCGTGAACTGTTATCACAAATGGGTTCATTGAATAACTCCGTAAAAGATCTGTTAGATGATCCAGCGTCAGCAATTCTGGAAATTGATAAACAGGTTACTGCTCATATGCGTGGTAACAGTTACCCAGTGGATAACTGGGGTGTACCGTTAGCCGGAAGTTTGATCCCCTGGCTTGATGTACAGCTTGATAGTGGTCAGAGTAAAGAAGAATGGAAAGCTCAGGTTGAAACAAACAAAATCCTGGGCTTAAGTGATAACCCAATTCCGATTGATGGCATCTGTGTTCGTATTGGTGCGATGCGTTCGCATTCGCAGGCGTTGACTATCAAAATGAAAAAAGATGTCCCGCTGGATGAAATCGAAAGCATGATGGCTGAAGCGAATGACTGGGTGAAAGTCGTTCCGAATGAGCGTGAGATCACGATGAAAGAACTGACTCCTGCTGCCATTACAGGCACATTAACAGTGCCTGTTGGACGTATGCGTAAGCTGACGATGGGTAATGATTATCTGTCTGCATTTACTGTCGGTGATCAGTTGCTCTGGGGTGCCGCTGAACCTCTGCGTCGCATGTTACGTATTTTGCTCGAACAGTAAAACAAAATTCAAAAAGCATTTTACCTGCCGATAGAAAGAAGATCGGCAGGTAAACAGGGAAATCTTAAAAAATTATGAGCAAATCATTTGATATTGCTGTTGTTGGCGCTGGCGGGCCAGTTGGAGAACTCATTCTCGAATTACTGGCCGAGCGCGAGTTTCCTGTTGGGGTCTTATATTTACTTGGTGCCGATGAGTTTGTCGGCAAAACTATTCAATTTAATGGAAAAAATCACAAAATCAAAGCGGTTGAAGATTTTGATTTTTCCAAAACGTCTATCGCCCTGTTTAATGCGAGTGCCGATGTTGCTGATCGTTATGCTGCTGTTGCCAGTCAGGCTGGCTGTGTTGTAGTCGATAATTCTACTGCATTCATTGGTAATCAGGACATCCCTCTTGTGGTCGCTGAACTGAACCCGCAAGCTATTTCTGGTTACGCAAAGACAGGAATTGTTAGCTCGCTGGCTTCTCTCGCAGGCCAGATCGCATTAGTGCTAAACAAAATCCACCAACGAGCCGATATAACCCATATCAATATTGCTACTTATCAAGCAGTTGGAGGCTTTGATAAACGAGGTATTGAAGAGTTAGCAGGGCAAACGGCTAATTTGTTGAACATGCGGCCGGTGGAAAAACACCGGTTTAGCAAACAGATTGCTTTTAACACGTTGCCATTAATTGGTGATTTGCTGGACAACGGTTATAGCACGGAAGAAATGGCTTTAATTGAAGAATTACCGCAGTTACTGGGTGAGTCGATTAATGTCAGTGCAACCGCAGTGCAGGTGCCTGTATTTTTTGGAGACTCGGCGGTGGTGCATATTAAGACAAGGAACGACATTTCAGTAGATGATGCTCGTAAATTGCTAGCCGCAAATGAAGGTGTGGAGCTTGTGGAAGGAGCTGAAACTGGCGAATTCCCAACCGCAGTTGACGATGCAGCAGGTAATGACAAGGTATTAGTTGGCCGAATCCGTAAGGATCTGGCAGCAGAGAATGGCCTGAATCTTTGGCTGGTGGTGGATAAAGTGCGAAAAGGTGCCGCACTTAACAGTATCCAAATAGCTGAAATTTTGGTAAAAGACTATTTATAAGCTATAGTTACTGAAGACTTATAAAGACCATTCAAAGCTAAAGTAGATAAGCTTTTGAAATAAGAAGAAATTTTGGGTTGCGTGTATTGCGCAATAGGTTCGTGACGGATAAGAGAGATTTTCATTATGGCGCGTAAGTTGCCCGTTTTGATAGCAATTTGTATGTTGGCATTCACTCCCATGGCTTCGCATGCTTTGGGGTTCGGAAATATCAAGCTCAATTCAGCTTTGAACCAGCCGCTGAATGCCGAGATTGACCTACTATCCGCAACGGTGGATGAAGTCAGTGGTTTGACGGTGAAACTGGCCTCTCGCGAAGCCTTTGTTCGTGCCGGCATTGACCGGCCTGTTTTCCTCAGCAACTTCAAGTTCGAAATTAAGAGCCGTGCTGATGATACCTTCTATATTAAACTGAGCAGCAATCAGCCAATTCGCGAACCCTTCCTGAATTTCCTGCTCGAACTCAATTGGTACAATGGTCGAATTTTACGCGAATACACCGTATTACTTGATCCTCCCGGTCGTATCATCAAACAACCAGCGGTTGTTGCCACTCCAGAAGTAAAGGCTCCTGAAGCCATTGTTAGAGATGAGCCGCTGCCTGAGCCATTACCAGAACCTGTTGTTGAAGAAATTGCTCCAGAACCTGCGATGGCCGTGGAAGTGGAACCGACTCTGGCTGTTGAAGAAGAACCTGTTATGGCGGATGAGCCTGAAGTGGCCATGCCGGAGCCTGCAGTTGAACCTGTAATGGAAGAAGTTCCTCCAGTTGCCGTTGTTGAAGAAGAACCAGTTATAGAAGAAGCGGCTCCTCTGGCTGTTGAACCTGAGTCCATGGCTGAGGCGCCAGTTGCTGAAGATTCAGGTATGAGTGAACTGGAAAAACTGCTGTCCAAGTCACCTCAGGGCAGTATGCTCAGTGGTCGTGACGACATTACTGAAGAAGAAACAGCACTACCAGAACCTGCTGAACCTCTGGTTGAGCCTGAAATGGCAGTAGTAGCGCCTGCGGTTGATGTGGCCGTACAGGATTCAGATGTCTTTGTTGATGACGGTGGTTTATTCCCTCGTATTCCTTTGAGTGCCTATGGTGATGAAGTCGAAGCCTATTCTGAAGCCGAGCCAATGGGTGAGCTGGACTATGGCATTACCCAGAAAGGTGACAATCTTTGGACTATCGCTAAAAAACTGCAACGTGATGACTCAGTCAGTATTTATCAGATCATGATGGCGCTGCTGAAAAGTAATCCAGATGCCTTCATCAAGGGCAATGTTCACCGGTTGAAAGTGGGGCAGGTTTTACGTGTCGATGATCAGGAAATGCTGACAGCGATGACGGATGCCGAAGCCCGTGATGTTTATCGTATGCAGACGGCTGATTGGGACAGCTATCAACAGGAAATCGCATCTGCTGCTGAAGAGCAACAACCTATCGTTGCGGAAGAAGTGGAATTCGTTGAAGAAGCACCGGCTGAAGGTACAGGCGAACTGACCGTAGCGGCACCAGCGGGCGAAGAGCTCACTGCAGGTGAAGGTGTGACACAGGATGCCATGGGTGATGAAATGGCGGCCTTACAGGAAGAGCTACGTCAACTGCGTTCTGATGCCGCAGCAATGGGTGGTCAGGATCCAGCACTAAGTCGTCATATCGCTGAAATGGAAGCTGAATTGTCCTCCATGCAACGCGCCATTTCTATTGAAGACTCGGGTCTGGCGGCAATGCAACAACAACTCGCTGCACAACAGGAAGCTCCCGTTACCGAGGAAGCAGCTGTACTTGAAGAAACTCCTGTTGCTGAAGAAATGCCAGCAATTGAAGAGTCGCCAATGGTTGCTGAGGCACCTGTCGTTGAAGAAACTCCAATGGCAGAAGAAGCACTCGTTGCCCCTGAAGGCGAAGAAAAATTTGTAGTAATGGAAAGCCTGGCTGAAGGTGAAGCTACTGAGGATGCCATGCCCAGTGAAAGCCAGGATGGTGATATGAATAACCAGCTGGTGATAACTGAGGAACCGGCTCAATCTGCTCCAACACCTGTGCCCGCTCCAACTCCAGTACAACAACAGGTCGCTTCCGGTGGATTCATGGATACGGTCAATGGTGTTCTTGCCTCAACACTTGCGGTAGTCGCGGGTGTCGCAGCAACAATACCCGGTGGTCCTTTAGTTCTTTACATAGGTGTCCCTGTAATATTGTTACTGATTGTTCTGATGGTGATTGTTATTCGCCGTCGTCAGAGTGCACAGAGCAATTTCCAGGAAAGTATTTTGACGGGTGAACCCGCTTCTGTGACAGCAGATGCTGCTGAAGCCACTGATGGTGAGTCATCATTCCTGAGTGATTTTGCAGTTAGTGGAGCCGGTGCTATCCAGGCTGAAGATAGTGAGGTTGATCCATTAACTGAAGCCGATGTCTTCATGGCCTATGGCCGTTATGAAGCCGCTGAAGAGCGCTTGAACGAAGCTCTGGAACAGGATCCGAGCCGTAAGGAACTAAAACTGAAGTTGCTTGAAGTGTTCAATGCAACCAAGAACCAGCAGGCCTTTGAATCAACGGCTGAAGAATTCTATGCCAGTCTGGGTGAAGATGCCTCGACTGATCCTATGTGGGATAAAGTCCTGACCATGGGTAAAGAGCTGGCACCAAATAATCCATTATTTACTGGAGACGTGGTTGCACCAGTTGCTGCTGAAGCTGCTCAGGATGACCCTGGTGTGGGTCTATCAGATAGCCAGGTAATGGATATTGGTCTTGAAACCGGAGTGTTCCAGACTGAACAGTTCAATGCTGTGGAAGCTGAAGAAAGCACTGATAGCATGGCCGATCTTGATTTTAATCTGGATCTGGGTGAAGAGACAGAGACGGCTGCTGAGCCGGAAGCTGCATCTGCCGATGCGGATGCCATGGATTTCAATCTTGATTTAGCTGAAGAAGAACAGGCTGAGTCAATGGATATGCCTGATCTGGATATGGGCACAGCAGAAGAAGCGGATGATGAAGCTGAACCGGTAACTGCAGAACTGGAAATGCCTGCTGCTGACAGCCTTGATTTTAATTTAGATACAGCTGAACCGGAAACAGACTTAGCTACAGCAGAACCTGATGCTGCAGACCTGGATGCTATGGACTTCAACCTGGATACGGGTGAGGATTCAGAAGAGACGGCTGAAACCATGATGCCTGAACTGGATATTGCTGAAGAGGATGAAACGGCGGGAAGTCTGGATTTCAACCTTGACCTTGGTGATGATCAGCCAGCTACAGCTGAATCTACCACAGCACCTGATTCTGCTGATGAAGACGGAACAATGGTTCTGAATATGGATGATGCTCTCGACTTTGATACTGAAAGTTCTGAAGAAGAAGAGACTGCTGTTGATCTAAATGTAGAAACCGCAACAGAAATTATGGAAGAACTTGCTGATGATGATGCCACGATGGCACTCAACATGGACGAGTCCATGGACTTCGATCTTGCTGCTACGGGTGAAGAAGAAACAGCTACGGATCTCGCGATGGATATGGCTGAGTCTTCAGATATGGGAGATCTTGATTTAGCCGCTGGTGGTGATGAAGTTGGTACTAAACTGGATCTGGCTCGAGCCTATATCGACATGGGTGATCCTGAAGGTGCACGCAGTATTCTGGATGAAGTTCTTGATGAAGGAAATGATAGCCAGAAACAGGAAGCACAACAGCTGATTCAGCAAATTGCCTAAGCTGCATGATATTGATTAATCAGGTTAGTCGAAAATGCATCCGGTCATCCGGATAATTAATCTGTTAGTTTTTATTCTCTGTCTGTCCCGCGCTCATGCGGGACAGTTGCTTTTGGGTTTTTTAATTCTTTTACCTCACTATTTTCAACGTCCAACTGATGTACGACTAGCCATGAAAATGGTATCGCGAATGCGTTGGTTTTTTCTCTCAATACTCATTCTTTACGTCTGGATGGCTCCTGCAGGTCAAGTCCCTGAAATTTCTTTACAGACTCACATTCCAGCCTTATTAATGGGGCTCGAACGCGTTGGTGCTCTATTGCTTATTATATTTGCAGTTACCTATATCATTAGTAGTTTAAGTCGTGAGCAGTTATTGGGGGCAATTTACTGGCTTGCTGCACCTTTAAAACTTTTTAAGCTAAAACGAGAAACATTAGCACTGCGTATGGTATTAAGCCTGGAGGCGGTTCAACAATTGTTATCTGAAAAAAAGAACTCATCAACCAGAATAGAAGCTAAATCATCGGCCTTACAAAAAATAAAAACCTGGCTCACAAATACGGCAGATGTGTATCATCGGCTAGTTCAACATGCAGACAATCAAAGCTGCAAAGAATATACATTTACACAATTACCGTTACCAAAATTATATGAATGGTCCTTTCCACTCTTACTTTTGATACTATTTCAATTTGTGAGCTATCTGGAAATCTACGTTAATGAGTTGTAAATCATGAGAATCGCAATGGGTGTTGAATATGATGGAAGCCCTTATTGCGGTTGGCAAATCCAGGATGGTACGAGGACGGTTCAGGGCTATCTTGAAAAGGCATTATCAAAAGTAGCCAATCATCCAGTACGGGTGATTTGTGCCGGACGAACAGATACAGGTGTACATGGAATGGGACAGGTCGTTCATTTTGATACACCGGCTGAGCGTAGCTCTTATTCCTGGGTTAGCGGCACCAATGCAAATTTACCTGATTCTATTAGTGTGACCTGGGCACAGTTAGTGGATGATAAATTTCATGCACGCTTTGGAGCACGGCGCCGATATTATCGCTATGTTATTTTTAATCGCTCCGTCCGTCCTGGCTGTCTTGCTAAACATGTAGTATGGGAATATCGACCTCTGGACGAAGGTCGGATGGAAAGTGCCGCCAGGCACCTATTAGGTGAGCATGATTTTAGTTCTTACCGGGCTCAGGCCTGTCAGGCAAGGTCACCAGTTCGTACGATTCATCGACTTGATGTAACAAGGGATGGTGCTTTTGTTTATATAGATCTTGAAGCAAATGCCTTTCTACACCATATGGTACGTAATATTGCTGGCGTATTAATGACAATTGGAGCGGGTGAAAAAGAACCGCACTGGGCTCAGGAAATTCTACAATTTAAAGACCGGACTCAGGGCGGGATAACCGCTCCCCCATATGGCCTGTATTTTATGCGAATAGACTATGATGATGAATATGATTTACCTAAACCGGCTCAGGCTCCAATGTTTTGGTCAATGACTCAGGAATTGGTCTGATATTCGTGAAAAAAGACTTATCGGGCTAACTTTGATCTTGATCAATTCAAGGAAAAAGCACTTATGACAATATACTATACAGACATATCGTAACTATCTCTTTGTACCCGCCTCCTAGGCGGGTTTTTTTTTGCATTTTCGTTATGTGTAATATTATTGTCAATATACTGGTGTAATGTACCGGCATAATAGTTAAGAAAAACGAGCTTAACTTTGTCGATTTACTTTACAGTGACTATAGTCGTATATACAGACATGTAAAAGTAAGTAAACTTATAAACAAATGAAATACTTAGACACAAGAACTATGACCAAAGTGTTATCGTAATGTGTCGGGTTTGTTTATAAACTGTGTAGTAGAATCATTGACAAACTAAATTAATAAAAGGTAAGTGTTGGAATTATAAGAAAAAATATTTTCTGGCACGAAAATAGCGTAACAAACATTATAGAATACATTTAAGAGAGTGTAAGATGTCGAAATTTAAGGGAATACTTTTAGCGTTGGTTATCAGTTTAAGTTTTGCTGGTACGGCAGCGGCATACCCGCTGTTAACTTTTAATGGAATCGATGGTATAAATTATAGTTCTGGCGAGTTGGTTTTTCGTGGTGAACTAACAAGCTCGACAGATATTACAGCTCCTACTTATGAAAACAGTCTAGTGCTGTTAACTGCTACGTTAGGTACGGTAAGTGATACCACATATGCTGGATACACAGTTGCAACATTTTCAACTGCAAGCCTTTATATATTAGATGGGGATGGCGTTACAGCGTTACTCGACGGCGATTTAACAGATCTGATGATGTATGGTATTACTGATAATACCTCACGGCAGGCCACAATGCTGGGTAGCTACAATATTACCTCTGGTGATTTGATGAGTGAATTTGTAAATCCGGCTGACTTTTTTGCTCTGGAGCTAAACCTGAGTTCAGCGTTAAATGCAGCCCTATTTGCTGAGGGTTCAAGCTTCATAGGGGATGTTTCAGGTAGATTGAGCTCTGAAGCTGTAGCAACAAGTGTCCCTGAGCCTTCTGTGCTAATGCTTATGTCTTTGGGATTGGCAATGGTCGGATTTACTAAATTACGTAGAAGAAAATAAATCAAAAAAATCTAAATATTTAGAATAATAGTAAACTCAATATAAAAATAACTGCCAGTTTGGGTAGGGAGAGGTCATAATGATAAGCTGTAAAAAATTAATTAATGGGGCACTATTCGTTGTTGCAGGAATGTTTGCTATATTTTCAATTGCAAATGCTGCAACAATAGAATCGACGACTTATGAGGGAGATGGGGGCTTACAGTCTACTTCATCAGGTTATTTAATTAATCTCACGGCATTTAATGTCAACGACAGCGGGACAAACACTGGTATTTCTGAAATATTTACTCTTAATATCAATACTTCTGGTATTAGTACCCTGACAATTGGTTCCTTGCTTTCGGCGGATGTAAATAACTTTGTTTTGACCTCAGATCATTTTGGTGGTGGTGAATTTTCGGCTAACCTGGATTATACCGGTGGCAGTATGATGGGATCATTTACCACTGGAACTCTGATAGGAGACTACACAGCCTCAAATCAGGTACTTGCTAGCGTTTACGAAGTTCAGGCTGTACCGGTACCTGCCGCAGTCTGGTTGTTTGGCTCAGGCCTCATCGGCCTGGCTGGAATTGCGAGAAGAAAAGCTGGATAAACAACTTCTTTCTCCTCACATTAAAACCCGCCTTCTGGCGGGTTTTTTTATATAAGTCGCTGTTTTATAAACTGAAACGCTATAGTCATTGGATTGGGTACTTTCCCTTTTCGCTATGAACTGTTAAGCTTCCGGCCTTTTAGCTGACGGCAAAAACATTGCGAACACGTATCAAAATATGTGGAATCACGCGGGTTGAGGATGGCCTGGAAGCTGCTCAGTTGGGCGCTGACGCTATTGGGCTTGTGTTTTATGCGCAGAGTCCTCGAGCTGTCTCCATTAGCCTGGCACAGCAGATTATCTCCTTATTACCTCCCTTTGTAACGTCGGTTGGATTATTTGTTGATGCTAGTGAGCAGGACATACGTGATGTGCTGAGGGAAGTTCCGTTAGATATACTCCAGTTTCATGGTAATGAACCCGCTGCAGCCTGTAATTGCTACGGACGCCCGTACTTAAAAGCCGTTAGAATGCGTGAAGGTCTAAATGTGAAGACCATCGTTGAAGAATATACTGATGCAGCGGGAATTTTGCTGGATAGTTACCAGCAAGGCGTTCCCGGTGGTACAGGAAAGACATTTGACTGGTCAGTAATTCCACAACTGGATCAACCTGTTATATTGGCCGGTGGTCTGGATGCTAGCAATGTAGGTAGTGGAATTCGCCAGGTGAAACCCTGGGCCGTGGATGTCAGTGGCGGAGTTGAGGCCGATAAAGGTATTAAAGATCACCAGAAGATGGCGCAATTTATCAATGAGGTACAAGCCGTTGTCACAGAATGAAAGAGTACAGCAAAGCTATCAGTTACCCGATGATCACGGGCATTTCGGTATCTATGGCGGAATGTTTGTTGCAGAAACTTTAATGGGGCCTCTGAAAGAGTTGCGTGAAGCCTATGAAAACTATTTACAGGATCCCGAGTTTCAAAAGGAACTGGACTACGAATTACAGCACTACGTTGGTCGTCCAAGTCCTCTATATTTCGCTGAACGCTGGAGTGAGATTTTAGGTGGTGCGCGCATATATTTAAAACGTGAAGATCTCAATCACACCGGTGCGCATAAAGTGAATAATACTGTAGGGCAGGCACTTCTTGCCAAACGGATGGGAAAGACACGCATTATTGCTGAAACTGGAGCAGGTCAACATGGTGTGGCTAGTGCAACGGTAGCAGCACGTCTTGGTCTTGAGTGTGTTGTTTATATGGGTGCAGAAGATATTCAACGTCAGGCGATGAATGTTTTTCGTATGAAGTTG
>JAPHRJ010000133.1 GCA_026196045.1 Gammaproteobacteria bacterium | reverse complement strand
TGTATACGCTTAACCCGGCGGGGCAGGTTTGTTCGAAAGCGTTGATGCCCTGGTGATACCAGTTAAGCATTACTTCCTGGGCACTGTGTTCGATGAAGGGCACCATGATCTGGATGCTATGTTGCTGACCAATTCGATCGAGTCGACCGATGCGCTGTTCCAGCAAGTCCGGGTTAAGGGGAAGGTCAAACAGAAACAGGTGGTGAGCAAACTGGAAGTTTCGTCCCTCGCTACCAATTTCTGAACATATCAACACCTGCGAACCCTCTACTGGATCAGCAAAATAGGCCGCCGCCCGATCTCGCTCAACAATACTCATGGCTTCATGGAAAACGGCGGCATGCAGGCCGTATCGTGTCCTTAATGTCTTTTCCAGATCGAGCACAGTGTTGGCCGAGGCACAGATCACCAGTACCTTGTGTTTCCCCAAAGCTTTCAGTTGCTGATATAACCAGTCAACGCGTGGATCGAGTTCGGTCCATTCAACAGAAGCGTCAGATTTGTAAGTCTGGTAAATACGTTCCGGAGTTAATGCAAAACGTGCAATATCCGCGTGGGTTTCGGCTTGCCGGCCAGTTTCCAGTATTGGTTGAAGATATTCATCTGGCGCTTTTAGTGGATAAGAAATTAGTTCACGATGAGGGAAGCCTTTGATCGTATTACGTGTATTGCGGAATAAAATACGTCCTGTGCCATGTCGATCACGTAGAAGCGTGATTAGCTGTTCTGACAACTGGGCACGATCTTCATTGCTGGCATCCATGAGCTGATTGAGCAGGGCTTTACCTTCATGACTATCGGCCAGGGCAAGTTCTAAAGCCTGTTGTTCTTTCTCGGTTAACGGCTTGAGCTGTTGCAGTGTATCGACCGCATTGGCAACCGGCTCATACAGTGCTTCTTCCTGAAGGAACTCTTCAAAATCATAAAAGCGATCCGGATCCAGAAGTCGTAGACGGGCAAAATGACCGGCAGCACCGAGCTGTTCGGGAGTGGCCGTTAATAACAGTACACCGGCAGCGGTACGACTGAGTTTTTCAACCAGGTCATATTCCACGCTACTGGCTTCCGGTCGCCATTGCAGATGATGGGCTTCATCGACGACCAGTGTATCCCACTGACCCTCTATGACTTGCGCACTTCGTTTTTCTGACTGGGCGAGGAATTCAATACTACAGAGTATGAGTTGCTCGGCAAGAAACGGGTTATCGGTTTCTTCGTCAAGCGAAGCACAACGTTGCTCATTGTAAACACTGAAGTGCAGGTTAAACCGGCGCAGCATTTCAACCAGCCACTGGTGTTGCAGGGTTTCGGGTACCAGTATTAATACGCGTTGTGCACGTCCCTGAATGAGTTGCTGGTGCAGTATGAGTCCCGCTTCAATGGTTTTACCCAGTCCTACCTCGTCCGCCAGTAATACCCGTGGCGCACTCCGGCGAGAGACTTCATGGGCAATAAAAAACTGGTGTGGTACCGGGCTGATTCGTGGGCCACATAGGCCACGTACCGGCGAAGGCAGGAGTGTGTTGAGGCGTTGCAGGGTTTCGTAGCGTAAGGAGTAAGTATTATTTTTATCAAACTGGGCGTTGAATAGACGATCTCTGGGCTTGTCCAGCTTCATTGCTGGATTCAGTTCTAACTCGCTAAACTGAATCGTCTCACCATTTTCATCCTCGCCGATATAGGTCAGCAGGCCTGCTTCTTCGGTGACCTCATGTACGGTCAGTTTTTGCTTATGAGTATTTTCGATAACATCATGCTGGCTAAAGCGTACCCGGGTCAGTGGTGCCTGTTCACGGGAGTACATGCGGCTTTCATCATTGGCCGGAAATTTAACGGTAATCGTACGGAAATCCTGCTGCTCTACAGTCCCTAAGCCGAGTTCAGGTTCGGTATCACTGATAAAACGTTGTCCGGGAATGAAGTCTGAAGTTGTCATCGGGTGCCTGCTTTTGGGTCGAGAATTGAGGCTAAGATCATCCGTGCTGTGGCCATCATTTAGATTAATAAAATAACTATTTTACAATATTTGGGATGAGTATTCGCCTGTTTAGGTATGGAACCCTGTAAATTCCTCTAATCATGAGGTCGTCCTGAGCCGTTCATTTGAGAACATCCCTGTGACTTTGAATGGGTTTGGTGATTATATGCCCGGCCGGAAGGCATTAAGCCAGTAATTATGTGGCATGACCCTGTATTCCGGGCTGGACAGGCAAGGGGAACCGTAGCGAGTCCCAGTACAGACAATACAAGGATAGGTTTGCAGAGAGATATGGGCTTAACTTTTCCCGAACAACGTCGGGAGTTATTAAGCACAGGTCTATGGGAAAAAGAGCAGTTTAAGCAACAGGAACTGAATGTGTTCCTGAAGTCCATACGTAACTAAATATTCATTTCATAAGCATAATGGGTATAGGCGGGCTGGAAGTTGTGCTGACGTTTTGAGTCAGAATGGTATTTATGATTTAGCTGCTGGATACATTGCGTACAAAAAAGACGTACTTCCTTCTCTGTACCGGTACGACAGCCGTTGATTTCATTAACATCATTACTGATGACATACCGGTACCAACGTTTGCTTTGTGCCCCTTCAGGAGCAGGAACTCGGGTTACTTCATGCAACTTATATTTAGACATATTATACCTCATTAAGTAATGATCATGGTCTGAATATAGATATTGAAGGTGTCGGAAATGTTATGATTTTATGATGAGATTGTGACAGGTATTAATTAGAGCCAGAATTGAACTGTTATTGAATTGGCAAGCAAAAATATACATTCAATAAAAGCATATACGGTGTTTAGATAAGTTGCCGTTTAAATAAAATTAGACTGGTTGATGGGTAATGGAATCTGGCCGATAGCTAAGCTATTTTATTGGTTTAATCCATTTGGCCATAGTGGTGTACATCACATCAATATCGAAAGGTTTTGTTATGTGATCATTCATGCCTGAAGCTAAACATTTATCTATATCGTCTTTCATCACATTCGCTGTCAGGGCAATGATGGGTAAATCTCTGAATATTTCATTTTTACGTATTTGTCTTGTTGCTTCATAACCATCCATTACAGGCATCTGGCAATCCATTAATACACCATCAAAATTATGTTTAGAAAGTAAATCTAGTGCTTCCTGACCGTTACTTGCGGTCTCAACGGTAACACCAATTACATCAAGGAGTGTGCGTACCAGTTCCTGATTAAGTTCATTGTCATCTACCAATAAAATGGTTGCACCTTGCAGTTGCGTAATAGCATCATGAGCAGGGCTATCTGATGAGTCCCATTGATGGGAATCAAGCTGTTGTTTTCTTATACGAACCGTAAAACTAAAAGAACTACCAACATTAGGCTCAGATTCCAGCCATATCTCACCGCCCATCATCTGAACGAGTGTGCGGGAGATAGCTAACCCCAATCCTGTACCGCCATATTGTCGTGTAGTAGAGCTATCCGCCTGACTGAATGTTTGAAATATGTTTTCTTGCTGGTCTTTCGATATTCCAATTCCAGTATCCTTAACAGTAAACAGTAGTACTGCATCATGCTCCGTCTCATTTTTTAATGAAACGTTTAATGCTACTTGCTCGCCGGCCTGACTGAATTTCACGGCATTGCTGCAGAGGTTGAGCATAACTTGCCCCAGGCGTAAGGGATCTCCAATCAGCATATTGGGTACATCATCATTTATGTGTACCAGAAGCTGTATGTTGTTTTCTTCTGCCTTAAGCTTTATCAGGCTAATCATATTGTTGATAACATCTTTGAGTTGAAACTTGATGTTTTCAACTTCCATTTTACCGGCTTCAATTTTAGACAAATCTAGAATGTCATTAAGAATATAAAGTAGATTTTCTGAAGAACTATGTATCGTGTTGATATAGTTTTTCTGGTTTTCATTTAGCTCAGTCTGCAATACCAGGTGTGACATACCAATAATGGCATTCATAGGGGTGCGTAACTCATGACTCATATTGGCAAGAAATTCACTCTTGGCCTGGTTAGCTACCTTTATACGTGCCTCACTTAGTTCTAGATTTGTTATGAAGCTGGAAAAGAGTTTATACAAAATAATCATAAATAGTATCAGTAAGAATAACCCTGAAACGGATAATACAAAACCAATTGTTAAATCAATTTTCCGTTCCTGTAACAGTGCTTCAATGTGTAATAAGAAAGAGTCATACACCTTAAAAAAAGTATTAATGGGTTGGCTTCCCATTACATAGTAATGATCTGAATAGTCAGGCAGAACCTTCTGTTGTAATACTTTGCTAACTAATTGTTCAATAAATAAGTTGGTTTCAGTTATAGCTTGTTGAATTAGTATGGCGCTTTTATCATCCTGAAAAGTTTTTAATTCCATGATATAGCCAAAGGCTTGTTGCAATTGACGGTTATCATCTTTTACTAGTGAAATAAGACCGATAAGTTGATTATAAACTTTCTGATCTCGACTACCCGAAGCTATCATCGAACTGCCAAGCCCGCGAATTTGGCCCAAATTATTTGTAATGGATGGTAACTTTTTTACAAATACCTCTATATATGAATAGTTCTCCAATTCTGGATCCAGAATTAGATTCGAGTTTGTTGCTGTTTTATCAATCAGCTGGATGAGCTTATAGATCAGAGCTGTATGTTGAGAAAAAGCAATAGCAGGTTGCAGTTGTAATGTTGTTTCGCTGAGTTGTTTCCATTCAGCTTGTAGTGCATCGACTGTAGCTGCAACCCCTATTTCATCAAGTAAGTGTTGATCTAAATCGATAAAATCATTATCAACCTGCTTGCTTACTTTATTACATTTTTCAAAAAAATCTTTTTCACCCTCAAGATAAGCGGTGCATGTACCTCGATGTTCTGGAATATGTGTAAGCAGGGGACGTATTTTGGCAAGAAGTTTGACACCGGAAAGTTCTCTTTCTACAAAATAGAGCTCCTGAGTGATTACAAAAACAAGGTGTGAGCCAAGACTAACTAGGATAAAAAAAGATAGCAGAAAGAATCCGGGGGTTAGGTATTTGGTCTGTATTGTGACTCCCTTGAATATCATTGACATTTTCTGATCGCTCTTTACCTGGAATACAGGGTTATTATTATTTAATAGCACATGGATTTCTTATGCCTGACATTATCTTAGATTATTCATAATGTCCACATTGGATATGGGTAATTATAAGTGAGAACGTAATGAAATTTCATTCTTGTCTACTACTGGTAACCTTCAGATAATTCTGTGACGAATTGAACTGGAATGAAAAATATCCCTTCAGGTGCTCAGCATGCATGCGTAAAAGGGAATGGTTACTATATTATTAGACTGGAAAATAAAACCGAAGGAAAAAATTATATATTCTTATGTCTATCGCAGGAGAAATATATAATGGTAAGTTTGAAGGGCTAAAATAGTTGTTATATTCACTTGCCATTCTTAAGATAGTTATTGCGGTAGTAGTTATTTCATTAAGGGCTAACTGGATTGAGGCAAATAATGCTATAAACCTGTTAAATAATTTATGTGTTACCTGTCATTCTATGTGGAAGAATAAAGCCAGGTAATGAACTCTGCTACGGTTAAACTGAACTGAATTATTTAATTAGTTTATCCAACCAGTCCATAGACTCGACGGCGAAATTTCAAGCCAGCATCATTACAGATTTTTTCACAGGCTTTGACATCCACACCGGGCAGACCATCCAGTGCCGTGAGGGTAACATCAGGAACATGAGCTTTGGCTTTTTTAGCAAACTCCAGCATAGCTTCAAAAGCGCCTTCTTCTTTTGGACGACAATGCTCTTTATAGAGTTCTTCATTCTGGGCGTTCATGGAAATTGACAGGAGATCAACCAATCCTTCCAGTCGTGGAGTGACATCTTCTTTATAAACCAGGTTAGCCAGACCATCGGTATTGATCCGGATAGTCGTATTCTGTTTCTTAAGTTCACGAGCCACTTCTAACAAGGTATCCAGACGTAAGGTCGGTTCACCCAGGCCACAAAAGACAATTTGTTTGTACTGAGATGGATCACCAATGGCGGCAAGGATTTCTTCAACTTCGGGTTCACGGTGAATACGCAGATCATAACCCTGTATCACCCAGTCACCATTGAACTTGGGGCAAAAGGCACAGCGCAGAGTGCAGTGCCAGGTAATATTCAGATAGCAGTTGCCGTGCAGCTCATAGGCAATGACTTCTTCAGGCGGAGTTTGTAATTCTGTAGTTGACGTTGAACTCATAATGTATTCATTTATTGGTTAAGACTATAAGGAATATACAGCAGCCCCATAAAAATGGGTTGATGTAACATGTAAATAATTAAACTGTGCTTACCGGCAAACGTCAGGCTCCTGAATACAGGGTGTTTACTTTTCCAAGATCGTAATACAGGCAGGTGTTGATACTGGTAAATAAATTTGCCCAGAAATAAGCCAATTAAAATCATCCCAAACCAGGGCAGTAAGGGCACATAGTCTTCAGTAACAGGCTTGTGGGTCATTAAGCCAAACCACTGCCATAGTGGCTGGTTAAAAAAAGTATGCTGAAATTGTGTGCCTAACATAATCAGCGCAATACCCAGCACCAGATTAAGCCAGTAAAAGCGAGTAAAGGCCGGTCCCAGAATACTGGCCGCAGCGATGAAATGTAATATACCAAAAAAGATCATACTCTCTGGAAACTGGATATAGCTCGCAACGCTGACCAGAGAGGCAAACAATACTAACAGACCAAGGCGTTTAAAATAGGATTGTGGCTTAATGCCATTGCGTGTCGCCAGATAGAGACTTACACCGACAAGGACAAGAAAAGAAGACACAATCACGCTACGGTAGTTTGTCCAGAAAAGACTATTATAAAAATCCTGCTGGATAAAACCGTAATAATTCAGGTCAAAACTGAAGTGAAAGCTAAACATCATCAGGATGGCAACGCCGCGCAGGACATCAATGATCTGATAACGGTTCTGTTGAGGCGTGGCTGACATGGCTTAATTCAATCTTAGCTGGAACAGGATATGTGTGGACTCGATCATCAAAACTCAATACACCTGCTGTGCGTGTGGCAGTTAAAATGTTATTGTAACAAGCATTGCTGCAAATCTCAGCGTTTGTCTGCCCGGTACCGGAACAAGTAATTATTTGAAAAATAAGCCGATGTATTCCAACTCTCTCAATAATTCACAGGGTGATAGCACGGCTATTCCACATACCGGTTCCTATAACTGGAATTACATACTGAATGTTGCACTGGAGCATCGGCGTATTTTGTTCGGTGCCAATATCGTGGCTATTCTGGCCGTGATTGCCAGTGTTCCCATTCCTCTGTTGATGCCCTTGCTGGTGGATGAAGTACTCTTGCAACAGCCGGGCACACTGGTGGCCTGGACGAACCAGCTTTTCCCTGAGTCCTGGCAGGGTCCAACCCTTTATATTTTATTTATTCTTGTACTAACCGTTGGGATGCGTGTGACAGGTTTATTGTTGGGTGTCTGGCAAACCATGCGTTTTGCCTATATTGCCAAGGACGTGACCTATCGTATTCGTAAAGGCCTGTTAAATCGTCTGCAAAGTATCTCC
This sequence comes from Gammaproteobacteria bacterium, assembly GCA_026196045.1. Taxonomy (GTDB): domain Bacteria; phylum Pseudomonadota; class Gammaproteobacteria; order UBA6429; family Thiohalophilaceae; genus JAPHRJ01. The sequence continues at coordinate 19,334 of JAPHRJ010000133.1, read as the reverse complement.
ATGGCGGAATATGAAACTCTGGGCAGTGGGGCGGTGTCCTCACGCTTTGTTACCGACTTGAATGTGATTGATGAATTCATCGGGGCCTCGGTTAGTAAAACGCTGGTTGCAGTACTTAGCCTGATTGGCATTACGATCATTTTATTATGGATGCACTGGCAGCTGGCGCTGTTTATTTTATTGATGAATCCGCTGGTGATTTATTTCACGGTAGTGCTCGGTAAAAAAGTAAAGCATCTTAAGCGACGTGAAAATTCGGCTTTTGAGATATTTCAACAGTCACTGGTTGAAACCCTGGATGGTATCCATGAAATTCGGGCCGGCAATCGGGAACAGTTTTACCTGAATCTGGTTACGGATAAAGCCAGAAACATCAAAACGCATTCTGCTGAATTTTCCTGGAAATCTGATGCAGCCAATCGTTTTTCGATGGGTGTATTTTTGCTTGGCTTTGATGTGTTTCGAGCGATCAGTATGTTGATGGTGGTGTTCTCTGATCTTAGTGTGGGACAGATGATGGCCGTATTTGGTTACCTCTGGTTTATGATGAGCCCGGTGCAGGAGCTATTGCATGTGCAATATGCGTACTTTGCAGCAAATGGTGCATTGAAACGGATTAATGATTTAATCGCCCTGGAACAGGAGCCCCAGTATCCACATCTTAAAAATCCATTTGTTGATAAAACCACAGTTGGCATTCGAGTGGATAATATTTGTTTCAGTTATGCGGAAACCGATGAGTGTCTCGATTCAGTATTGAATCATGTAAACCTGGATATCAAGGCAGGAGAAAAAATAGCGCTAGTCGGTGCCAGTGGTGGCGGTAAATCTACCCTGGTTCAGGTGATTCTGGGCATGTATCCGCCACAGGAAGGAATGCTTTATTTTGATGATATTCCTGTCAATGAAATTGGACTGGATGTGGTTCGTGATCATGTGGCGACTGTCATGCAGCATCCGGCTATGTTTAATGACACAGTACGGCAAAATCTGACCATGGGGCGTGATGCCGATGATGAGAAATTATGGCAGACGCTTGAGGTCGCTCAGTTGAAAGAACTGGTTGAGGACATGCCAAATAAGCTGGATACCATCATAGGGCGACAGGGCGTACGTTTATCCGGTGGACAACAGCAGCGTCTGGCCATTGCACGAATGTTACTGACCGAACCTAAAGTGGTCATTTTAGATGAGGCAACATCCGCCCTGGATACAGAAACTGAGAGTCGTTTGCATGAGGCAATGCGTGATTTTCTTAAAGAACGGACAACGTTAATTATTGCGCATCGACTAAGTGCGGTAAAACAGGCAGATCGTGTTTATGTGTTTGAAGATGGACATATCATCGAAGAAGGGGTACATGATGATTTGATTCGCAGCAAAGGGTTATATAGCCGTCTGTATGGGCCGCAAACATAATTGAAATAAGTTTCTAATGATCTAAGCAAGCTCTGGTTTATTCCACCGTTCGTGGTGAGCCCTTCGGTGATACTCAGGAGAGCCTTGTCGAACCATGAACGGTGGAATAAATCAGATCTTCCCTAAGCTGTTTTATTAAATCGTCGATACAGTTTAATTAGCCATCCCGCCATAATTGCGATATATAAAACCATCACGATAAAAGATGAATCTTCATCCAGTTTCGGTGGTGTATTCATGTTTGCACGATAGACAAGATGCAGTACTAATATCAGAAAAATATTGGTAGCTACACCAAAAAATAACATCCAGCTCGTCATTAATTCAATACTGGATTCTTTTCGCTCCGGTGCCAGCCAGTATTCTTTTTTAGGGAAACTGATATATTTAATCGGCACTTTTCGGAAAATGGTTTCAGTCGATAAAAATACAAGCGTGTTCACTACCAGGATAACGATACTGAAAATGAGGTTGGCCGTATTGGACATCCAGCCATTAGCATGGCCGTCGTTCCCAAAATGATTGGCTACGGCATCAGGCAGAACGGAGAAATAATAGAACTGGGCGATCAGGCCAATAAGCAGGGATATATTGAGTGAGCGATATAAGCAGGGTTTCATTTTTATGCTATTGCATAGATAAAACCCGATGGCCACTCTCTCAAAAAAGAGAGAGTGGGCTTTGGGGATTTAGTGATGATGACCGTCTGGTCCATGCACGTGACCATGTTCCATTTCTTCAGCTGAGGCTTCACGAATACCAACAACGTTGACATCAAAGTTCAGTCTTACACCTGCCAGTGGGTGGTTGCCATCAATGGTAACGTCGTCACCTTCAATATGGGCAACGCTGACTGTCATCGGTTGACCGTCTGGAGATTCAGCATGAAATTGCATGCCTACCGTAATCTCTTCATCACCTTCAAACAGATCTCGTGAAACGACCTGGGTCATGCTGTCATTGCGCTCACCATAACCTTCTTCCGGTTCAATAGTAACGGACAGGCTGTCGCCTTCACCTTTACCGATCAGGGCATTTTCCAGTCCGGGGATGATATTCGCGGCACCATGTAAATAGGTAAAACTACCATCCTGTGCGCTATCAATTACATTACCATCATCATCTTTGAGCGTGTAGTTCAGCGTGACGACCATCTTTTCAGTTATCTGCATAATTTTTCCTGTAAATGTTAATTTTTTTGCAAGGATACCATATCCTTTGGAATCCGGCTTGCACTTTGCGGTGGGCTCTGGTTTGATTGATGGATGAAAGGTATTTATCTGGATTCTCAAACCAGGGTCACTGGTGAATTTTATGCCATTGTGCACGTGCCGGGGCGGCATCGTAAACGTTACTCTGAAACCAGTGTGCAGCTGGTTGATTCGCCAGATGAAGCACTGTCTCAGGCCGACCCGCAGAAGAAATTTTTTGCGGCTAAAGTGATGGGGCCGGCACGTTCTTCGGAAGGGGTGAAGCTATATTATCTGCTGGAGTGGTTGAACTAAATTAGCTGAGCTGTTGCCAGGCTGGATGCGTTGCCAGTAATCCCAGGGCCTGATGCAACAATGTTTTACCTGGTTCGGTACGATGCCAGGTGGATGCACCGGAGGGGTGGGGAAATGGAAGCAGATCAAACGGGTGCCCGTCCTTTTCTCCTCGGTGCACTCGGCCAATGATATCGACCAGTTTGTTGACTGGCATAAACTGGCTAATGGCCAGTTTTCCTACGGGCAGAATTAATCGAGGCTTGAGTAGTCGAATTTCTTCGTCTAGCCATCGGGAGCACTGCTGGATTTCTGTCTGATTAGGTACCCGATCACCACCCCTGGGATTTTTACCTGGGAAACAACGACAGACAGCGGCCATATAGACCTGTTCTCGGAACGGTTCTTCTTCAATGCCGGCCTGGGCAAACCAGTTAAATAGCGTTTTTCCTGCGGTCCAGGCAAAGGGGCGATGAACTTCAATCTCCTTAGTACCGGGGGCCTGTCCGACTAGCAATATTTGCGATTCTACGGCTGCCCCCGTGACTGGTGGGCCCTGCATGAGGGGACAGGCACAACAGGCCCTGATGGCCTGTTGGTGCATATGTAGACTTGGGCTGAGTTCAGACATAGGGTATCCTTAATTTCACTACCGAAATTTATTACCAATATCGGTTATCGGAGGAGAAGCGAATGCAACCGAAGTTAATGATTTTACCGGCCGTAGATGCAAATGCAATCAGGCTTATACGTATACCGGATGATTTTGAAGAACACGAAGTCTTTCGCCATGTGACGGGGTTAATCGCAAAGGTTGAAGAAGGCGATTCTGAATATGACTGGGATGATATCGCGGCTGAACTGGAAGCGCATGATTTCGAACTGGTTGATTTTATCCTGGGCCCATCACTGGACTAAAAATTAATGTGTAATTGATTAAAGTTAAGTTTTATTTAATCGTACGGTTGTTAAATGGTTATTACCCGGTACTTTTAGTATCGGGCAAATATCTGGAGTGAGTATCATGCCAACTTATGATTATCGCTGCGATGCTAATGGTCAGGTTGTTGAAGTTAGACATCGCATGAGTGAGGAAGTAAAAAACTGGGGTGAGCTATGTGAACTGGCCGGTATGGAAACAGGTGAGACACCTGTCGATTCTCCGGTAAGTCGTCTGGCAACAGGTGGGCAGGTCGTTCGTAGCTCCAGTTTAAAAGATAGCACGCCACCTTGTGGAGTCGGTGGCGCTGGTGGTTGTGGCGGCGGGATGTGTGGCCTTAATTAAGAAATAATAACAGGGGATAAATTAAAATGCCTGATCTAGCAGCAGATATGAGCGTACCCAGTGGTGGCTTTACCATTGAAGGAATGATGATGCGGTATAACATTTTTACTGCTCGTCTTTATAACTATTGTAAATCCCTGGGTATGCGTCCGGGTAAGATTTTACCATCACGCGCATTCTGCTCAGATGAAAATCAGGGTTTCCCTATTATTATGCTTACCAAGCACTTTGGTGCTTTCCCTTTTAACCATGGACAGGTTGGGGGTGTCGTTGCGACGGATCGACATGGTCCACATGCCGATCATGGAGAAAACCTGGTTATCATTCAGGCCAGCCATGTCGGTTATGATCCCGCTAGTAAAGAATTTGGTTCTTATAAACGATTACAAACAGATGATTTTGAAATGTCTCATACCTGTGGAAAGATATTTGGTGTTTTGCACTGGTATCAGCAAGAGTATGATTTTGCCAGTCGAAATATCTCATTGGTAAAAGAAGATGGTGTTGTTTATATCAGTATTGATAATCACCTGTTACGTCAGGATTTAGATAATGGTTTAATTTTACGGCTTAATCAGCTAATAAAAACAGATATTAATGAGCAACATACACCTGTTAAAATACTTAGCACATCAAAAAAATATTTAGCCAGTGATGCTATTGTTGCGGACATGAATGATGAACTAAAGGAAGGAAAAAAGGTATTAATCGGAGACCATTTAAAAGCAGAGCTTTTTAACTACAGAAGACAACTGGATAATGCTCTTGAAGGCGTTAATCACCTTGAGTTGAATTTGATAAAATATATGCCTGTCATTATTACAGCAAAAGCTCCTGCAATGTTGGCAGCACAAATCAATACACAGGTCGAATTTGATCGTGCTTATCGAACGTTAGTAAAAGCTGAAGGTTATAAAGGTAAAAACCTGTTATTTATTGCTGGGCTGAATATTGATATTTCACCAGAAGAACATCAATTATTTCCATTGACTAAATTTATCCCCTGGGCAGCCTATATTCAAAAGGCAGATGGAAGCAGTTATACCCTGGAACAGGATGCACTATTTGCGGAATTAGAAAAACAACCTACGGATAATCCTGATCAAATTAATCTTGAAGATGCCATTCAGCAAATGCGTGAAGCTGAAGAAGTTAAAATACAATGTTGTTAGTTAGTCACTGTTATTAATAACGCTTCATCGCATCAATATGAATTTGTGACTCAGGCACATCCTGTTTCTCAAGATATTCCAGGGCAGTACGAAATATTCCAGCAGGGCCATTAAGGTAAAAATCAGACTCCTGTATTGTTGAGTCACTTGAGTTCCTGTAATGGGAGGCAATCGACGGCATGATGTCTTTAATTGACTGAGCAATATCAGTAGTACCTTCTGGAAGAGTCAATGGCAGGTAGTGAAAGTTATCCTCTGCATCTAGCCAGGCCTTACAATAGTTTTCAAAGTAATGGTTCTGGTTATGTGTAACAATCCAGTATAAATATAACGGCTGCTTTTTTTCACGTGCGATTGTATGCTCGATCAAACTTTTTATGGGTGCAAAGCCGCTTTCAAATGCAATGAAAATGGCTGGCCTTTCTGAACCTTCATCAAACTGAAATTCTCCATAGGGACCAGTAACCAACACACTGTCTTTAGTTTTTAAATGGTCAAAAATATAATTTGAGAATTCATCCTGATTCTTGTTACGGATATGAAAATGTAGATACATTCCATTACAGGGACAACTGGCAATGGACTTGTTACGCGGTTTAAGTCCATCGATATGTAGCGTGATATGCTGGCCAGCCAGGAACTGTAGTGTCTGGTTACGAGGTGTACGTAATTGCAGGATGACCAGCTCAGGATTGATTTTTTCAATTTTATAAACTTTGGTGCTAATTTCCTGTTTCTGGATTTGTGCAGCATTATCAATTTCATGCACTTCGATTTCTATATCAGAGGCAGGTTTACATCGGCACAGAAGGATATGATTTTGTGATTTTTCAAGCTGGCTAAAAACAAAGTCCGATTGGATCTCTTCTCCGATCTCTCCCTGTAAGAGTCTGGCCTTACATTTTCCACAACGACCATTATTACAACTGTATTCAAGAGCAACACCACTACGTAGTGCGGCTTCAAGTAAAGTTTCACCGTATTCAACGGGAAAACTGTGCTGGCTGGGATGCATGGTTGCGCGTAGGCTCATAGTCACCTTGAAAATATGAGTGAATTACTAATGTATATATTTTCATAAGCATAGCAGTTATAGATCAAAATGAACCCTGTGAATAATCCCCTTTTAGTGATGTGGAATAATGGCTAAATATTAGATTGTTGCTATGCTTGAAACTAATTGACCCGAAAATATTGAAAGGTGGGTAGATTTAATAAAGAATATATATTTGTATAAAATTATATTTTTGAGTATGTATGAGTTGTAGTTTGAAGGAGGTTGTTATGAGGGAGAAAATTCATCAGGCATTAACTTTCTCTCAGGAATTTGTAGGACATTTAATTGATGTTAATAATTGTCCACATCATGGTTATTTTACTGAAAGTGACGTTAGCTGCATAGAATGTGAAAAGAGTCTTGAATGCGAGTGGCTGAATCAGGATATCCACTTTACTAGCCCATATCGACCGTTACCTGAATTAGTTGGCAAATTACAGGGTGCCATTTGTCATATTGATTCACATTTATCTAGCCATGGACATGATTTACCCGTTTGTAATTGCGAAGCCTGTCAATGGTTGCGTCATGCTGAAAATTTATTTGTTCAGGTAAGTCACTTCCAGTTACGGGAATAGAGACCATTTTGGGATGAATGATAATACAGATAGCAATATACATTTCGTTAATGGGAAATCAATCAAACCGTCATACCCTGAGAACATGGAGATAGCTATGTTTGGTATGGGTTGTTTCTGGGGTGCGGAGCGATGCTTCTGGGAATTAGATGGAGTGTATGTGACTGCAGTTGGTTATGCGGGAGGTTCAACACACAATCCGGGGTATAAGGAAGTATGTTCGGGCATGACCGGCCATAATGAAGTTGTTCGCGTGGTATTTGATCCAGCACTTGTGTCATATGAAACACTATTGAACGTATTCTGGCAATCACATGATCCCACTCAGGGGATGCGTCAGGGAAATGATATTGGTACTCAGTATCGCTCGGGAATTTATGTCTATTCAGATTCTCAGCAACAATTGGCTGAGAGTTCAAAGGAATGTTATCAGCAAGTTTTAACTGAAGCTGGATATCCTGAGATTACTTCTGAAATCAGTCGGGCACCTGAATTTTATTTTGCTGAAGACTACCATCAACAGTATCTGGCTAAAAATCCGGGAGGGTATTGTGGACTGGGTGGTACAGGGATTGCGTACCCCGAGTAAGGGAAAAGAAAACGTATGATGAATATATGAAGAAATGGATCGTTTCTGGTTAGAATAATCTGGACCAGAACGATCCATCATGAAAATATTACGGGCAATTATTTTTTAACTTTACCACCGGCAATCTTTTCACAGGTGCCTTTAGGAACATAAACCCATTCAGTGGGATCACGGTCTTTTTTTGCTTGCCCGGCACAGGCATGCTTGCTGTTGCCGCAATCATTCATGCCAGCTTTTACAATGCCGACACATTTTTCCATGTTGCCTTTATTACCACCCATTGCTAGCGCACTGTTTGCACCTAAAGAAAGGCCAAGGGCGAGAAGAAGTGTGGTGCTACTACGGAAGAAAGTTCTTATATCAGTCATGTTAAATAACTCCATATTACTGTTAGGTTCTAATTTTTTGTTTAGCTAAAGATTGATCACGGCATTATGCACTGTTAATGGATTCCTAATATTATCGGAATCCAGTGTGGATCGCTATTGGGTTTTTATCACACTTATCCTGTAAAAACATTAATCAGTGTCTATTTCCTGGAGCTAATCCTGTCTAATCCCATAATCTTAGCAGTGGCAAATTAGCTACAGATACCCTCTTATTCACCCCATAATGGTGACCGTAATACGACGGGTGTGAGGGTGAGTACGATGCTCCCATAAGTAAAGGCCCTGCCATGTCCCCAGGCCTGGTCGACCGTTTGTAATGGGAATAGTGATTTCTGGCTGGGTGAGGATACTACGGACGTGAGCGGGCATATCATCTGGTCCTTCATCAATATGGCGAAACATGGGATCACCATCGGGGACCAGGTTTGCCATAAAGGTTTCCAGATCGGAGCGCACGGCAGGATCAGCATTTTCACAGAGCATGAGTGATGCACTGGTGTGATGAACAAAAACATGACACAAACCGGTTGGTATATCAGCATTCGTAACAATTTGAATGATTTCTGACGAAATATTGTAGCTACCACGGCCACGAGTTTGTACTGAGAATAGTTCCTGTTTCATAAATTAGATACTCGGTTATCAGGGTTATTTATTGTTAAGTGGCTATCACTCATTTGCTTGACGCTGTCTACTTACTCTTCTATATCCATACTATGTGAGAAGGCGATCTTTATGCATAAACGTTCAGGAGCATGATTATGAATACTGTACAGGTTTATATTGATGAAACACTGGATTCACAAGGTATTGATAATATTAAAACTATGGTAATGGCAATGCCACATGTACACAATGTGGAAATGAATAATTCAATGCCTCATGACATGCTGGTGGAATATGATGCACATCATAATATGCCCATGGAAATTATTGAAAAACTGGAAGATGAAGGTATTCACCCCGATATTATCTCGGCATAAATAAATTAGGCGGCAGGTATTACTGGGGATGAGATGTAATTGGCTATGTACTTGAAAATTATTCTACGGTCTAAGTAGTTCTATAATTTCGGATTGTTGTTCCATCGCGTCCTTATAGCCGAGTTCAATCAGGGCTCGGCAGTAACCTCGTTCAAAGAGAAGGTAGCTGGCCAGGCTGGAATGGCTTTGACTATACGCCCCAATACTTCGCAATAATAATCGTATGGTGGCGGGTAGCTCATGGATGTAATCCTGAGCCAGGTTGCCCAGATCTTTACTGGGTGAGACTACCAGTACATCAACTAGCCGTAATTCGATATTACTTTTCTGACGTTGTTTTTCAGTGATACTGCTAATCGTGGTATTGATACGTTGTAATCGTTCAATATCAGCCGACAGGCTATCAAGAAAAATACTGTCGAGTGCATGCCCGGCAATTTGCCCAATACTGGGTTCTTCGCTAATGTGGTGGCGTGGAGTTAATTCCAGAGTTTCATGTCGATTGCCAATGACCAGTATTTTATCTGCACCAAGATGTAAGGCTGGGCTGATAGGCGCAATTTGTCGCATGCTGCCATCACCAAAAAACTCCCGGTTTATTTTGCTCGGAGCAAAAATAAAGGGAATTGCAGATGAAGCCATCAGGTGATCAACTGTAATGGTAGCCTTTGCCCCGCAACGGCGGCTTCGACTCCAGGGTTGTAATTCTGGTTGGCCCTGGAAGAATGAAATAGATTGTTGAGTGGTATAACCCGAGGCCGTGATACTTAGTGCCTGTAGAAAACCCTGGTCAAGGGAATACTGAATATCTTCATTATGAATATATTGTTGTACGAGTCTATACAGAGGGCTTCGGTCCAGCAAATAAAGTGAATCATGTCGTTTTGTCATACCTGCCGTAAACATGGCACTGAACCAGTTAGTACCGGTTTTAAGAACACTCAGTGGTGTTGTCTTAAAAACCTGGTGAGCATGGAATCCAGCCCAGATTATATATAGTCGTTGCACAGCCTTATTGAAATTATAAGCATGGGTTGCAAGGACGGCGGCGTTAATGGCACCTGCTGACGTACCACAGATAATATCAAAAGGATTCCTGCTGTTGGCAGGAAGCATTGATGCTATCGCTTTTAATACACCAATCTGGTAGGCCGCTCGGGCTCCACCACCGGACATTATAATGCCGGTTTTCTTCCCTGGTTCAGGTTTTTTTGTTAAACCAATCATGTGGATGTTTTGTGTAACTCAGAATGATTTTGTATAGACTAAATGTCAAGAGATGCTCCAAGTATAGTTGGCCTGTTTAATAAATGCCGGAATAGCCAAAATTTATAGTCTGAAAAGTCTGTAATTATTTATGGTGACGGCGTAAAATTTAGATTGTTACTGAGTGCGATTTAGACAATAGTTTAATAATAAAGTGGTGTTCTGTGCCAGATACGATAGCAGCAATTGATTTGGGGTCTAACAGCTTTCACATGCTGGTTGCAAAGCCAACTGATGATGGGTTTATGGTGATTGATAGTGATAAGGAGATGGTTCGCCTTGCCGCTGGATTACAAAAAGACAGGTCGATTAGTGAAGAGGTTACTCAACGTGCGCTTGAATGCCTGTCCCGCTTTGGGCAACGACTGAAACATATAACTCCAGGCCAGGTTCGTATAGTAGGAACCAATACCCTGCGGGCTTCACGAGGTAGTCAGGCATTTATCCGAGAGGCAGAAAAATTACTCGGTCATCCACTTAATATTATTTCCGGTATTGAAGAGGCCCGTCTTATTTATCTTGGTGTTGCTCATAGCATTGCTGGCGATGAAGGTCGGAGACTGGTTGTTGATATCGGTGGAGGTAGTACAGAATTAATTATTGGTGAGCGCTTTAACCCGCTGCAAATGGAAAGCCTTTATATGGGCTGTGTCAGCATGAGTCAGCGTTTTTTTTCTGATGGTAAAATATCAACTAAACGTATTAATAAAGCCAGGCTTGCAGCTCTGGTGGAACTTGAGCCTCATATAGAACGATATAAATCCATGTCATGGCAGGACAGTATTGGTGCATCAGGAACAATACGTGCTATTGAATCTGTGGCGATGGAAAATGGCTGGTCCAGGGATGGAATTACGGCTGAATCACTGGATAAGATACTTAAGGCTCTGAAAGATTTTGGTTCAACAGATAAAATTAATTTACCCGGATTAAAGAAAGAACGGGTGCCTGTTTTTATTGGTGGCTTGATTGTATTGCATGCTGTCTTTGAAGCGCTAGAAATAAAATCCATGATGGTAGCCAGTGGAGCCTTACGTGAAGGCCTGTTATATGATCTGATTGGCCAGGAACAACAGGAAGGTACGCGTAGCAATGCAATTAATGCATTAGCCGGGAGATATAATGTTGATCAGCATCATGCTGCTCGAGTTGAAGAAACGGCTATCTTGCTCTTTAATCAGGTTAAAAATGACTGGAACCTGGATACGCGAATACATGAGTATTCATTACGCTGGGCAGCCAGGGTACATGAAGTCGGCCTGAGTATTGCCCATAGTCAACATCACAAACATGCTGGGTATATTCTTCGGAATTCCGATTTACCGGGATTCTCTCGCCAGGAACAACAGATTCTGGCCGCACTGGTACAAACACATCGACGTAGTCTTGATCTGGACATTTTTAATGAGCTTAGTGATGAGTGGCGACAGAAAGCCATACAGTTGGCTGTGATCCTGCGCATGGCCGTTATCCTTCATCGTGGACGTCATCCCGAGGCGATCACTGTTCCTTCATGTAAAGTACATGACAGTAATGAAATTGAATTGGTGTTCAATGAGTCATGGCTTGAGTCACGTCCACTGACTACGACAGATCTGCAGGAAGAACATGGACGCCTGACAAAGTCAGGCATCAGTTTAATATTTTCCTGATTTTATTTTTCAGCCATATCTTCCAGTAGAGCATCCTGCGCTGAGAAGGCTTCTTCCCCTTCCGCAGGGTGCAGGCGTTCATACTGTCCCTCAGCATTCAGTGCCCAGGACTGTACATTATCTTTTAAGTAATATTCCAGATGGCGAATAATGCGAGTACTCAGTCGTTTTGAGGTGATCGGGAATGCCAGTTCTACACGCTGGAAGAAGTTACGCTCCATCCAGTCTGCACTTGAACAATAGATCTCTGGTTTGTCATTGTTCTGGAAATACATGACCCGAGTATGCTCCAGGAACCGTCCAACGATAGAACGCACAGTGATATTTTCTGAAATACCGGGTACGCCGGGTCGTATGCGGCAAATACCACGAATAATGAGATCTACTTTTACCCCTGCCATGGAAGCACGATATAAAGCGCGAACAACGTTGGCTTCAATCAGGGCATTCATCTTCACAACAATTTTGGCAGGCAGGCCCTTCTCGGCATTTTCTGTTTCCCGGTTGATTTTTTCCAGGATAACCTCGTGCATGGTAAAGGGAGCCTGCAGGATCTTGTTCAGCTTGGATACCTTGCCTAGCCCTGTTAGCTGGGTAAAGGCATTGTGTACATCAGCCCCAATACCCTTGTCACAGGTAAACAGGCCATAGTCGGTATAAATGCGAGCATTACGCGGATGATAGTTGCCCGTGCTAAGTTGTACATATCGTTTCAGGCCGGCTTTTTCACGCCGGATGACCAGCGCCATTTTTACATGAGTTTTATATCCCACTACGCCATAAACCACATGGGCACCGGCTTCCTGCAAGCGGTTAGCCAGAGTAATATTATCGGCTTCATCAAATCGTGCTCGAATTTCGATGATGACCGTGACTTCCTTGTTATTACGTGCGGCCTGCACCAGGGCATCGACAACGGCTGATTTGGGCCCTGTACGATAAAGAGTTTGTTTAATGGCCAGAACTTCTGGATCAATTGAGGCCTGGCGTAGAAAATCAACAAAAGGCAGGAAAGATTCAAAGGGGTGGTAGAGCAAAATGTCCTGTTTGCTAATGGCCGCAAACATATCCGGGTTACCACGCAGGCGTGAGGGTAATCCGGGATTGAAGGACTTAAAATGTAAATCTGAACGATCATCAATATCACAGATCTGTAACAGTCGATTAAGATTTACCGGACCATTGACTCGATACAAATCATCTTCTTCTAGCTCAAATGTTTTTAATAGAAACTGGGTGATTTCCTGTGGACACTCACTGGCCACTTCAAGCCGGACGACATCACTATAACGGCGTGACAATAATTCACCTTCAAGCGCGTGTAAGAGATCATCCACTTCTTCTGTGTCGACAAACAGATCGCTGTTACGGGTAATACGAAACTGGTAGGTGCCAGTGACCTGCATACCATTAAACAGTTCTTCCACATAGGCATGGATGATGGAAGACAGGAAAACATAGGTGTGGGGTTCAGTACAGCCTTCTTCACAAGGGAGCTGAATAAGACGTGGCAGTGAACGGGGAGCCTGGACCACAGCCATGCCGCTATCACGGCCAAAGGCATCCTTACCCTGTAGTGAGATAATAAATGACAAAGCCTTGCTAATTATACGAGGGAATGGATGGGCAGGATCCAGTCCCATTGGGCTTAGCATCGGCAGGAGGGATTCTTTAAAATATTGTTTTAGCCAGGCTTCCTGCTCAGGAGTCCAGTCACTACGACGGATAAAACGAATTTTTTCTTTTTCCAGCAGTGGGAATAGCTCTTCATCCAGCACACGGTATTGCTCAGCGACCAGATCTTCCGCTATGGCACGTATCGATTTCAACGTTTCCGTCGGGGTCATATCATCAGGCCCACTATGGATGCTGTTGATAGTGGATTTTTCCTTGAGCCCGGCAACTCGGATTTCAAAAAACTCATCCAGATTGGTACTGGAAATACAGAGATAGCGCAGCCGTTCAAGTAAGGGCATGTGCTCAGCTTTGGAAAGTTCGAGGACGCGCCGGTTGAATTCGAGCAGGCTCAGCTCGCGATTGATATACAATTCTGAGGCGTAAAGATCCGGGGTATTTTCTGTTGTTGTCATAGTGATACGTCTTAATGCAAATTCGTTGAAAAACTAAATAAGTATATGACAAAACTGAGAATTATTTATGACAATTTGCCAATTTTCTTAGCTTTAAGGCGGCTTATTTGAAGTACGACAGGATCCAGCTGATAACTCTGGATTGGAGTAGCTAACAGGGAAACAGGGAAGCGGGTTTAGAAACTGGCCAGTTTAACGATACCGTGACGGCGTAAATATATTCTCAGTTCATCTTTGGCCTGCACGATGGTCTGGTAGGGGCCGTAGACACCATATTCCCGAGTATGGAAATACCATTCATTATTTTGGCAAAAGATCCGCTGACCCCGAACTGGGATCTTCCCAGATTCCCCATAGCGGTTTTTCTTGTTGGCAGCATAAGCTGTTGTTTTCATTATAGTTACAACCCTGTATTCTATTTTTGGTTATATTTAGCCTTAATTTCATTATAGGCGAGTATCTCACCTTTTAGAACATAGTTGTACAAATATTGTTCGGCAGCCGGCTGATCGGCAAAGGGGCCTTTAGTGCCTTCGCGAGTACGGAGATACCAGCTTTGGTCGTCACTCTGGAATAAGCGGCCACTTTGTTTACGGATATTAACTTCATTGGTCTGTGTCACTTTACGCATCCTTTGGAAATGGTTTTAACCCGGATGTGGTCCCCGTTTTTTCCGTGTATGGGGGGGCGCACATCCAGATCACGATGTTCTAAGGTACTGAAATAAAGAGAGGTTGTCTGTCAGCAAAAAGCTGAAATTGTTGTAGGACAATTCCTACAGGACTCACTTGCCGTGGATATAGCGGTGGTCGTCAAAGGTGGAGACCCAGCCAGGGGTCATGGCAACCATGATGGTGATAAGCATCCCGGTGATAAAGGCTTCAGGAAACATCAGCAGGGGCAGATAGGGATAGAATTTGTAGTTTAGTAGTTCCAGCGTATAAATGTCTCCCAATAGCAGCAGACAACTGCTGCTCAGTAGAAGCAAACACATGGTCAACGCGGCACCAAAGAATCCGTTGAACAGCACATAGATGAAAAAATTATTCACCATTTTGCGATCGGCAAAATTGAAAATAGACTGCGCGATAGCTATAGGCAACAACCCCATAATCAGGGCATTAATCGAGTGTGTTTGCCAGTCAGCATGTCCACCCAGAATCATGCTTAGAAGGATGAGGTTAATGGCCAGGAAGGCCTGTCGCCAGCCAAACATGAGGGTAAGCAGGGTGGTACCGAGAAAATGGTAGTCCAGGCCAGGGAGAAAAGTGGCGCTCATATTCCAGAGCACCATCAGCCCAACACAAGTGCCAAGAAATACGTGTAGTTTTCCTGGCTCAGCCATTTGTTTCCAGGGCAAGTGGATGAGTACCGGGATCAGAACCATCAGGTAAATAATAGTGGCTGTCCAAAGCCAACTGTCAGGCAATAAGCCATAAGGGTAATTCATGGAATGTCGAACTCCAGAATTTCACAGTTTCCAAAATGTAACTGTAGCATCGCTTCATCACTGAGGGCCTCGAAAAAAGCCATCACAACACGCAGGGTTTCTTCATGGACGACAAATAGTATGGGGGAATGCCTGATTGTTGTTAGTGACTGGAGATAGCCGACAATGCGTTGTTTATGGCTTAGCAGTGATTCGCCGCCTGCGGGAGTGATGTGGAGTGGATCGGCGGCAATTGCGGCAAAATAATCCGCAACCGGCTGGCTGTCAAAACCTGAACGAATGTCATTGAGCTGGGGTACAACTTCAATGGGAACCTGATGATACTGATTAATAATCCGAGCCGTTTCGTGGGTGCGTGGTAATTCTGAAACAATGATTTTTTCCAGAGGAACAGGTTTGAGCTGTTCTGCCGCAGTCTGGGCCTGTATCAGGCCGGTTTCATTGAGATGAACATCTCGAGATGGATCGTCATTGCACAAGCCGACTGTGTTGTAATTGGTCTGGCCATGACGCATGAAATAAAGTTTCAAAAAAGGATGCCCCCTTCGTAGTATCAGGCCTTTGATTCTGGGAGAGAAAATCATAACATACCAGAATGTCGGCCTATGGTTGAACGGTGCCCGTTAGAATTTGAGGAGTTTTTGTGAGTCAGAGTGAGAACGTTATAACGGTTAAAAAAAATGGCCCGCTAATGTGCAAAGGTGATATCACGGTGTTGTCTGCCGATGGGGAAATCCTGTTGCAGGATAAGGAGGCCTGGCTATGCCGTTGCGGTGCCTCCAGAAAAATGCCCTTTTGCGATGGCAGTCATAAACGTACCGCATTTATAGATGAAGGTAAGGTCAATGATTCGCGTAGCGAGACATTGAATGGTGAAACCGGTAGTCTGGTGATTACCGTCAAGCCCAGTGCCATGTTGTCATTTAAGGGACCGGTAACTCTTCAAAATGAGGATGGCTCTACATCCAGCCAGCGTAAACGTGGCGCACTGTGTCGATGTGGCGCTTCAGTTAATAAACCATTTTGCGATGTCAGTCATAAGCAAACGGGTTTTTGTGCAGATTAAATTCCAGAAAGTAGATAAGGGGCAACAGGATGTGATGAAACGTGATTAATTTATTTTCTATTGCCCGTTTACCCAGAATCGAGTTTGGTCGTGGCAGTATGGCCAAATTGCCGGCATTGCTCCTGCAATATGATGCACCTGTACTATTAGTTAGTGGTGCCAGTTCTGTGCAGGAAACTGAGCTCTGGGCATCATTAATCGATGCGCTTTCTTTCCAGAAAATTAAATGGAAGCATTGCACTGTTTCAGGTGAACCCTCTCCTCGGTTGATCGATGAACTGGTCAAAAAATTTAAGGATGATAATATCCAGGTTGTTGTTGGAATTGGTGGCGGCAGTGTTCTTGATGCAGCCAAAGCGATTGCCGGTTTACTACGTGTTGATCACAGTGTAATGGATTACCTGGAAGGCGTGGGGCCGGAGTTGACGTATGAAGGTCCAGCCGTTCCATTTATTGCCGTACCCACTACCGCTGGTACAGGTAGTGAAGCAACAAAGAATGCTGTTTTAAGTCAGCAGGGCGAAGATGGTTTTAAAAAATCATTTCGGGATGACAAACTGGTAGCGGAATATGCCATTGTCGATCCACAGTGGCTTGCTTCCTGTCCACAACATCTTATTGCAGCAAATGGAATGGATGCGCTGACGCAGTTACTTGAGTCCTATGTTTCACTTCGCGCTAACCCCATTACCGATACGCTGAATATCAGTGGTCTGCATCGACTTAGCCATAATTTATTAGCCTGGTACCACGATGGTACTGAAGCTGAATCAGCGATGGATAGTATGGCTTATGCAGCGATGCTCTCGGGAATTACTCTGGCGCAAACTGGGCTGGGTTCGGTGCATGGTCTGGCTTCGCCGCTCGGGGCATTTTTCCCTATTCCTCATGGTGTCGCCTGTGGCACTCTGGTAGCGGAAGCAACACAGACCAATATTCAGGTATTGAAATCACAGGCTCCTGCCGATAGAGCATTAGGGCGTTATGCTCATGTCAGCGAAGCATTACATCAACAATCTTTTTCTCATCAGGATGCCGCTTTAACTGGGCTGGTTGAGTTACTTCATGGCTGGTGTGAACAAATGCAATTACCACGTTTATCAAAATATGGAATGAAAGAAGGTGACATTGATCGTATTGTCGCTAACTCACGAGGAAGCAGCATGAAGACTAATCCTATTGTGCTGGACGATAGTGAAATATATTCACTCGTGAAAAGTCGTTTGTAAAAATAAACTAAAGGAAGAGGCTTGAATCCACGCCAACGTTATCATTCAGAACTGCAGTCAAGCGGGTTTAACTCTGATCCTGCGCAACTCCAGGCCGTAGAGCATACCCAGCGATTATTTGATGAACTCATCGAAGTTCGACCACCTGCCCGAGGCATTACACGTTTATGGAGTAGCAAACCGGAACCAATAAAAGGACTCTATTTATACGGCAAACCCGGTCGAGGTAAAACGTATCTTATTGATAGCTTCTACGCCTGTTTAACCTTTAAAGAAAAAAACCGAATTCATTTCCACCAGTTTATGCGTGATGTGCATCAACAATTAAAAGAACTGCCAAAATCACCCGACCCATTAAAAATTATTGCTAAGAGTATTGCCATCGAACGAAGAGTTTTATGTCTGGATGAGTTTCATGTTCATGATATTGCCGATGCCATGTTAATGGCTGGTCTGCTTAAAGGATTGTTAGATAATGGTGTGGTGTTAGTGGCGACATCTAATATTGCGATTGACGATTTATACAAGAATGGTTTGCAGCGCAAACGGTTTTTACCGGCAATTGAATTGCTGAAACAACATACCCATGAGGTTGCGCTCAATGGGGAACAGGACTATCGTCTGGCGCAACTAGAAAAGAATGCAGTTTATTTTACGGTCGAAACTGATGAAGGTGAAAAAATTCTGGAGCAGTGTTTTGCCCAGATGGCGCCATCACCACCCAAACATCATCGACAAATTGAAGTGAATAACCGCCAGATTGACTACGTTGCACTTTCAGATGATCTGATCTGGTTTGATTTCGATGCTATCTGTAATACGCCTCGGTCAGTGCATGACTATATTGAAATTGCACAGGTGTATCATACGGTGTTCTTAAGTCATGTTTATCAAATGCAGGAAGCCCAAGACAGCATTGCAAAACGTTTTATTCACCTGGTTGATACCCTCTATGACCATAATGTGAAGCTGATTATTTCAGCAGAGGTCACCATGTATGATCTCTATCATGGAAGAAAACAGGAAGATACCTTTGATCGAACACTAAGCCGTCTGCATGAAATGAGTGGCAAGCCCTATTTGGCCAAACCACACATGATGAGATAAGCATATGTCTTATAAATTCGAACCTGTTGGTGTCGTTCAATCCTGCTTTAAGGAAAAGTTTGGCATCCCTCGCCAACCGGGTTTAATTGCAGAAGCACGAGCAAGCATTAAAATACTTCCTCCCTATGATCGTGATGAGGCTTTTGTCGGACTGGATGAGTTTTCCCATATCTGGGTGCTGTTTATTTTTCACCAGTGTTTACGTGATACATGGAAACCGACAGTGCGTCCTCCTCGGCTGGGAGGTAATAAACGGGTTGGTGTATTTGCAAGCCGTTCAACTCACCGGCCTAATTCGGTAGGAATGTCGGTGGTTAAACTGGATAACATTTGTCGAGACCATAATGGTTTAGTGTTAAGCATAAGCGGTGTTGATTTAATGGAAGGAACACCGGTTATTGATATCAAACCGTATTTGCCTTATGCCGATAATATTACAGGTGCCACAGGCGGGTATGCTCCCGCAGCACCAGAGTGTCAGCAACATGTGACCTTTACAGAACAGGCTCAACAACAAT